>CAMDJX010000038.1 GCA_945900735.1 Acidimicrobium ferrooxidans DSM 10331
ATTAAGAATCCTGAAAGATCCACTTCACGGTTCTTACGGGGTAGCTGCTCTTAGCGGATCCATCATCCTGCGTATCATTGCGCTTGGTGCGTTAGAGCCAAGAACAATGTTTTTTGCTGCAGTCGCGGCACACTGCATGGCTCGGACAACCGCGTTGGCGCTGATGCTGACCACGAAACTGGCACGCCACGATGGGCTCGGAGCTGACTACGTGCGCAACTTGCCCACCCGAAAATCTATATTTTCGATATTCGTAGCAGTCTTAGTCTGCGGATTCATCTTGCAGTGGTGGATCATTGGTGTGTTAATCGCATCCATCTGTTCAGGCGCAATCATCCGTTGGTGGTCAAAGCGCAAAATTGGAGGTATCACCGGTGACGTGCTCGGAGGTGCGGAGCAAATTGCGGAGGCAGTAATTTTCGTAGTGCTCAGCGCTCAGTGAATTTTACTTGCGGAAAAGATTCGCGAGGCGATCCATTCCCTCGACCAAGTCGGCATCGCCAAGCGCAAAACTGAAACGCGCATAGCCGGGAGCACCAAATGCTTCGCCGGGAACGAATGCAACCTTGGCCTGCTCTAACACCATGTCGGCCAGTTGCATGGAGTTGGCTGCTGTCTGGCCACCAATGTTTTGGCCAAGCAAACCCTTCACGCTTGGGAAGCAATAAAACGCACCCTGCGGCTCCATGCACGTGATGCCAGGAATTGCGCTCAACATTTTGTGCATCAATGTTCCGCGGCGCTCGAACGACTCGCGCATCATTGCAACCGCAGACAAGTCGCCGCTGACGGCCTCGAGCGCTGCGATTTGTGCAACGTTAGAAACGTTTGATGTGGTGTGCGACTGAAAGTTGATTGCGGCCTTCATTACATCTTTGGGGCCAATCATCCAGCCAACTCGCCAACCCGTCATTGCATACGTCTTTGCAACACCGTTAACGATGACGCATGTGTCGGCAAGTTCAGGGACAAGCGTTGGCATCGACGAAAACGTGTGCTTGCCATAGGTGAGATGCTCGTAGATCTCGTCGGTAATCACCCAAATGCCATGCTCAACTGCCCACTTGCCAATTGCGATGGTCTCTTCTGGTGTGTACACAGCGCCACTTGGGTTGTCTGGTGAAACAAACAGCAGCACTTTTGTTTTGGGTGTCCTCACCTTTTCCAATTGCTCCACTGTCACCTTAAATTCCGACTCCTCGGTGGTGTCGACAACAACAGAGACGCCACCGGCAAGTGCAACGGCCTCTGGGTATGTCGTCCAGTACGGCGCGGGGATGATTACTTCATCGCTCGGGTCGCACAATGCGGCAAACGCTACGAAGACTGCATACTTGCCGCCGTTTGTTACCAACACTTGCGATGCGTCGCACGAGAACCCGCTGTCGCGAAGTGTCTTTGCGGCAATTGCCTCACGCAATTCGGGCAAGCCCGCTGCGGGTGTGTAACGGTGAAACTTGGGGTCGCGTGCCGCGCGCACTGCGGCCTCAACAATGCGCTCGGGGGTTGGGAAATCTGGCTCGCCAGCACCGAAACCAATCACATTTTCGCCCTTGGCTTTGAGGGCTTTTGCCTTCGCATCAACTGCCAGGGTTGCCGATTCTGCAATGGCCGCGAGCCGCGCAGAAACTCGGGGGCGGGGGTTTTGATGCGTTGTCACGCCTGCCATGATGACACAGTGAACTGCGCCCTGACGAAAACATTTGGCTTCAGCCAATGAACATCAGCGAAGTACTTGACGCCGATTGGGAGGCAGTTGGCCCGTTGCGCGACCCCGTCTTGGTCGTTGCGCTTCGAGGCTGGTTTGATGTTGCGGGCGTTGCAACGGGCGCACTGGAATGGTCGGTGCAAGACCGCGATGTAGTGGTGGTTGGCAGCATCGACCCAGACCCATTTTTTGATTTCACCCAGGAACGCCCCGAGACATACCTAGACGAAGATGGCGACCGCCACATTCGCTGGCCGGAAAATGATTTTGTTGTTGCCCGCTTCCCCGAAGGCTCACGCGATTTGGTTCTGATGTCTGGTGTGGAGCCTCACCTGCAGTGGACAACGTTTGCCGACTGCATCGTGGAATGCGCTCGCAAACTGAAGTGCGAAGTGGTGGTCACGGTTGGCGCAACGGCCGATGGCGTGCCACACACCCGCTCGCCACACGTGGTGGGCAGTTCCACCAATACAGCGCTCGCCCGCCGCCTTGGGCTTTCACGGCCGCAATACCAAGGCCCAACAGGCGTGGTTGGGGTTATTCACGAACGGCTCGAGCGCGAAGGCATCACCGCAGTCTCGTTGCGCGTTGGCGTGCCGCACTACCTTGCAAACGCCCAACACCCCAAGAGCTCGGCTGCGCTTCTACGACATCTAGAACACGTTCTGGGCGTACCTACTGCGCACGGCGAGATGTACGAAGAGATTCAGCGGTGGGAAGAGCTGCACGACGCTGCCGTTGAAGGCGACGACCAAACCCTGAGCTACCTCACCATTTTGGAAGACGAGTACGACCGCCGCACCGAAGAAACCGTGGCCAGCGGCGAGTCGCTTGCTGCCGAGTTTGAAAAGTTTCTGCGCGAACAACAAGACGGCGACGAAACCGCTTAAATTCACCTGGATTTAACCAAAAAATTGTCTCAATATTTACTGAGAGATATAGATTACGGGTGTGAGATCCCAAAACGACCGCGCTCAAGTATTCGCAGCCCTCGGTGTCCCACTTCGACTCGACATTGTTGACGAACTTGTATTGTCAGATCGCACACCAGGGGAACTGATTCAAAAGTTTGAAATTCCATCTGCATTACTTGCCCATCACTTGGACGTGCTTGAAAAGGCCCAGATCATCGAAAGAATCGAGTCCAGTGCCGATCGACGAAAAAGATTCGTTCGCTTGTCGGAACGCAACCTGCCACTTTTAGTCACGTCAAAATATCCGGAAAACGTTCAATTTATTTGTCGTCACAACTCTGCCCGCTCGCAATTGGCTGCTGCAATTTGGAAAAAGCTGATAGGAACAGCAGCCAACAGTGCGGGCACCGAACCAGCGAAGACCATTCACCCACTCACCATTCAAATCGCAAAACGTCACAACCTTGAGTTGGGTCTGGCAATACCGCGTAAATATCGTCCAACGTCGACACAAAGCCGCTTTGAGATCACCGTCTGCGATCAGTCACACGACGACTTGTCCATGCCATTGTCACGTTCGCACTGGTCACTACCCGATCCTACAAAAGTTGGCACGATTGCTGCTTTTGAACAAACCTACCAAGAGTTGATCAAGAGAATTCTTCCACTCGCAAAATAAACACAACCACATAAAGGAGAAATAATGAGTTTTGTTGAACCGGTAGAAAGAGATGAAATAATCGAACATGCAGCGAACCAACTTTCCCGAAAATACGCAGGGAAATTTGATTCGTCAGATATTGTTCCGATCGTTCAAGAGTCATACGAGAGTTTTGCCGACGCCAAAGTGCGAACGTTCATAGCGGTGTTCACTAAACGATATGCCGACGATCGATTGCGGGCGATGGCGAAGAATCTTGGACTGATTACCGACGCTCCGCCGTCTGTACTTTTCGTATGTGTCCATAACGCCGGTCGTTCTCAAATGGCCGCAGGATGGTTGAGGCATCTTTCGCGCGGAAAAATTGAGGTCTATTCCGGTGGATCGCTTCCGGGAAAGGACTTGAACGCTTCGGCAGTTGATGCAATGCGTGAAGTAGGGATTGACATTGCAAACGAATTTCCAAAACCGTTTGCAGTAGAGATTGTTCAAGCAGCCGACGTCGTCATCACGATGGGTTGCGGGGATACATGCCCTATATTCCCCGGAAAACGATATGAGGACTGGGCCCTCGACGACCCTGCCGGGTTGGGAGTTGACGCGGTGCGTCCCATTCGAGACGAGATTCGCCGGCGGGTTGAGGACTTGATCGCCGATCTCGGAGTAAGCCTTCGGGATTGAGAAAGCAAAAGAAAAGGCCCCGGGGAAAATCCCCGGGGCCTTTTCCGTTTAACTGATTACTTCAGCTTGCGCCGCACTTCTTTGCCAACACCATGGCGTTGGTTGATGAAGAGCCAAGGAGCGGAGTGTATGCAAGTGCTTCGGCATTCTTCGGACCGAAGTCGCTGATTACCCACTGGAAGAATTGTGAAACAACTTTGTTCTTTGCATCAGACGAGGTCTGGCAAAGACCGTATGTCACTGCACCAAGCGGGTATGCGGTTGGGTTTGCAGTTTGTTTCCAGTTGAACGTGATCAGACCTTTGTCGTCCTGAGTTCCACCTGCAAGATGCGAGTTGTAACCTGCAGAAGTAGGAGCAACGAATTTGCCGGCAGCATTCAAAATGTTTGCTGCACGAACTCCAAGCGCTGCACGTGATGGATCAGTATAGTACGACACCTCGCCGTACCCGATTGCACCGTTCGTGCTTGCAATGTAGTTCGCTTGGTTGTTGCTCTGTGGTTGACCAACAAAACGCGAGCCGTAGGCCGTAATTCCGCCTGGGACACAGCTTTGGAAAGCGTCGTTGACCTTCCAGTCTGGGTTGGAAGCTCCGGCCATGTACTGGCAGAAGTTGTTAGTGGTACCAGATGTATCTGCACGGTAAACAACTTGAATAGCTTTGTCTGGCAGAGTCACTGATACCTGCTTGTATGTGGCGATTGTCTTGCCATCTATCTTGATAGAAAATGTGTCCTTAGGATTCACGGGCGAGGCCATGTTCACTTCGGCCTTTGTTCCGACTGTCAAGGTTTTCAACACTTTCTTCGATGTGTCGTCAATCCACTCAATCTTCTTGCCTTTGTTCGCCTTCAAAGTTGCTGGCAACATTGACACAGTGATTTTTGCGGAAGTCGTGGATGTGTTTTCCCAAAGGGCCGTTGCACCTTTGACATCGGACTTCTTCTTCGAGTTTGCCCAGGCTGGGTTCAGCTTGAGGTCTCTCGCGATGCTTGGGTCATTCCAGTTTGAAATGATGCCACCAAAAATGCCGTTGATGGAGGTTGGGCTGAGCGAGAGTGTTACGCCCTTGAGCTCATCCAGGCGGTATCCAACTGCAATTGCACCTGCTACGTATGGAACATAGTTCCATCCGAATGTTGGCAAGTCGGCTGAGCCAACTGCCGAGTCTGTTCCGGCAAATTTGAAGGTTGTTGCCTTGAAGTTCTTCTTTCCCGTACCCGAACCGGTTGAGGTGTAGGTGAGGTTGTGGCCGTATGTTTTATTGAACTCTGCAATTGCAGGTGTCAAGAATGAGACAGGAAACGACGCACCGCCACCCGTAACATCTTCAGCCTTGGCTATCGACGATGTCGACAGCACGCCAGCAGTAGCGATCATTACCGCTACAAAACGCTTTGCACGCTTTTTCATATTTCTCCTTGTTGATTGAAGTAACTATCTAAGGAGGGAGGCTAAGCCCTCATGCTTTCGGTGCTATAAACTCGAGGCGTACGATTGGTAAAAAGAAAGTGAACAGTGGCTTAACGATCAGCCGAACTTTCCTTGCACATAATCGGCGGTTCGCGAATCGGTTGGATTCGTAAAGATCTTTCGTGTGGCATCAGCTTCGACCAAATAGCCGGGCCCGCCATCGGTTAAGAAAAACGCACAGAAGTCGCTCACACGACTTGCCTGTTGCATGTTGTGCGTAACGATTACTACCGTGATTTTTTCAGCAAGTTCCTTAATTGTTTCTTCAATCCGAAGGGTGCTTCCTGGGTCGAGCGCGGAACATGGCTCGTCCATCAATAGAACCTGTGGTTCCACCGCCAGGGAGCGAGCGATACACAACCGTTGCTGCTGGCCACCAGAGAGCGACCCGCCAGATGCACCTAAACGATCTTTCACTTCTTTCCAGAGACCCGCACGGGACAAGCATTGTTCCACGATGTCATCGTGATTGTCACGCTTCAGATGAGCCAACTTGATACCTGCCAGGACGTTTTCTCTGATTGTCATTGCCGGGAATGGATTGGGCTTTTGAAAAACCATGCCAACCTTCAACCGAATCGATGCAGGATCCTCTGATGGGGCGTAGATGTCCGAACCATTCAAGAGAATCTCGCCCGCCATGGCTGCCGACGGAATAAATTCATGCATCCGGTTTAATAAGCGAATAAACGTTGATTTTCCGCAACCAGATGGGCCAATCAGTCCAGTAACGGTTTGTTCTGGGAATCGGAGGGATACATCTGCGAGAGCATGATGAGTGCCGAACCACGCGTGAGCACCTCGGGTTTCTAGTCCTCTGAAATCGGGTGATGCATCAAATTGTTGAGGCACCGTCTTCGTGGAGTCAACATTTTGTTGTGTCATATTTTCAATCCTTTGGCTCATGATTTTTTCTTCAACTTTTTAGCTTTTCGTGAATCAGTCTGTGCCTTTTGAGCTGCGGTAGCGCCAAGCCGCCGGGCAAGGACGAAAAACCCAAACACCAGCGCAAGTAAAACTAGCGATCCGGTCCATGCTCGAGAAGTTGAATACTCCGTACCGTACATAAACATCGAGAAGATATAGGTAGGCAGAGACGCGACAGTGCCCCCGACTGGGTTCCACACAAAACCGTTTGTATTGAGGGATGTAAGAAGTAGCGGGGCGGTCTCACCAATTACGCGAGCGACTCCCAAAATACCGGCCGTGATGAGACCGGACTTCACTGTTGGCAACACCACCATGATTGCTGTGCGCCATTGCCGTGCGCCCAGCGCATAACCCGCACTGCGCAAATCGTCAGGTACAAGTTTCAGCACTTCTTCAGCGGTGCGAGAAACAGTTGGAAGCATCAGCACTGCGAGCGCGAGACCACCGGCCATTCCCGAATACTTGCCCATTGGCTGCACGATCGTCGTGAAAATAAAGAGCCCTGCAACAACCGATGGCACACCCGCCATCGATTGCACGATGAATCTGACGAGAAATGTCAATCGTCCACGTACTTCAGTGAGGTAAATGCCGCTCAAGATTCCAAGCGGCAAAGTAACCACCGTTGCGATTGCCACCATGATCAGCGATCCAACAATTGCGTGTCCTGCGCCGCCAATGTTGAACTCGTCTTCAGGTGTTGACGTGCGCATGTCCGAGAAGAAATATCCGGGATAGATCGCGCGATAGCCCTTTAACAAGACCGTAATGAAGATTGACATCCAAGGAATAAAGGCGAGGACAGCCAGCGAAGTAAACACCACTCTTAAAACTGCATCTCGTCGTTCCTTTACTCCCAAACGCGAAGTTTGACCAACGATCCATGCGATGTTTATCAGCAAGAACGCGACTGCCCATCCATCAATTTTTGCTAACGGAGTCACGAGTGTTACCAAGAATGCAACGAATGCGAAAGCAAGTGAGCGGGACAAGTTTTTAAGTCGTGTTGAACGAGTTACCGCCCATGGACGAAGAGGCTCAATACCTTGGTATCGATCGGTAGCTGAATTAGTAATCATGCGCGCGGCGTCGATCTTTGCACGATGCTCGAAGCGATCATATTGACCATCAAAGTGATAATGAACAGGACTAAGCCAGCAGCAATGAGAGCAGAAATTTCTTTATCGGTTGCTTCTCCGAACTTCAGAGCAATCATTGACGCGACGTTTCCGCCGGCCGAGTCCAGAATTTGAAAGGAGTAATCGAAGACCAGGTTCAACATCAGATAAATCGCGACTGTCTCGCCTAAAGCTCGACCGAGACCCAACATCGCCCCGGCAATAACACCGCTCTTTCCATAAGGAATAACAACGGAACGAATCGCGCCCCATTTAGTTCCGCCAAGAGCAAAACAGGTGTCGATCAAGTCTCGCGGAGTGCGGGAGTACACCTCACGCGCAACCGAAGTTGTGATTGGCACAACTAGTGCTGCAAGCACACAACCTGCCACGAAAGGGCTTCTCGCGAAGTTCTCAAATTCGACGGAAAAGAGCGGAATGAATCCCAACCGGTCATTGAGAAGCGTCGCCCACCGCACACCAATGGGAGTGAACACTTGAATTCCCCAAAGTCCGAAAATCAACGACGGAACTGCAGCGGCAAGATCCAACAACGAAACGAGTATTCGGTATATCCCTCTCGGTGCATAAAATTCGATATACAAGGCCCCACCAATTGACAATGGCACTGCTAGAAACATCGCGATTAGCGCGACTACAAGGGATCCAACGATCATTGGGCCGATCGAAAAAACACTTGCGTCATCGGCGTTCACCAACGCAGTAGTTGCACCGCCGATGGGGTCTTCGCCAGCCGAAAACCACTCTGAGCCAGTGATGAAACTCAAACCAAATTCGCGGAAGGTACCCGAACTTCGAAAAATGAGAAAGCCAGCGATGAGGCCCAACAACAAGAGCGACGTAAGCGCACCTGCAGTCACGATCCTGCGGAAAATCCTGTCGGCCCGGCTGTAGACAACCACCATCTTTCGAGGGGTCGGAGTCGTCGCCATATTCACGACCGTTATGTTTCCACCGACTTGTAAACTCGGTCTGACTTGATGATGAACGGAAAGTAAATTATTGGGCTAAAAGCCCTTAAACCTTGAGGGTATCCATCGATTTCCGAAGCCAGCCCGCTTCCTCAAGCAACAGGTACAGCCGAAGGCCTACTTCGCGGCTTTGAAGCCCTCTTCCAAGTCGGCGAGGATGTCGTCGATGGTCTCGAGACCAACCGACAAACGCACGAGGCCTGGGAACACGCCGGTTGACTTTTGCTCTTCCGGTGTGAGCTGGCTGTGTGTTGTTGACGCTGGGTGAATGACGAGGCTTCGCACGTCACCAATGTTGGCCACGTGGCTATGCAACTTGAGGCCTGCAACAAACTTCTGGCCGGCTTCTACGCCGCCCTTGATGTTGAAGGCGAGTACCGAGCCGTAGCCCTTGCCTTTTCCGTACTTCTTCGCGCGCTCGTGCCACTTGCTGGTTGGCAAGCCTGCGTAAAACACTTCTTCAACCTGCGGATGCTTGGCAAGAAACTCGCCAACTTTTTGCGCGTTGGCCCAGTGACGATCCATGCGGAACGACAATGTTTCAAGACCTTGCAAGAAGTTGAACGCGTTGTCTGGCGTTGTTGCCATACCCAAGTCGCGCAACATTTGCACGCGTGCCTTGATGATGTACGAACCTGCGCCAAGCGCTGGCCAATATGCAAGGCCGTGGTACGACGGGTCTGGTTCGGTGAAGTTGGGGAACTTGTCGTTTTGGCTGAAGTCGAATGTTCCGCCGTCGATGATTGCACCACCGATTGACGTTCCGTGACCGCCGATGAACTTGGTGAGCGAATGAACCACGATGTCTGCACCCCACTCGATTGGACGAATGAGATACGGGGTTGGCACCGTGTTGTCAACAATGAGTGGCACGCCAACTTCGTGTGCAACCTTGCTGATGCCTTCAATGTCAAGCACGTTGTTGCGTGGGTTCGCCAACACTTCGCCGTAAAACGCTTTGGTGTTTGGCTTGGCCGCTGCACGCCACTGATCGAGGTTGTCTGGGTCGTCAACGAACGTGACTTCAATTCCAAGCTTTGGCAACGTGTAGTGGAACAAGTTGTAGGTGCCGCCGTACAGGCTTGGCGAAGCAACGATGTGTGAGCCTGCTTCTGCCAGCGTGAGGATTGCAAGCAACTCGGCCGACTGACCGCTGGAAACGGCAAGTGCGCCTGGCAGACCAACGGCAGTTGCCGTGCCGCCTTCAAGCGACGACAAGCGTGCTTCGAGCACACCCTGAGTTGGGTTCATGATGCGCGTGTAGATGTTGCCGATCTCGGCTAACGCAAACAAGTTTTGTGCATGTTGCGCATCGCGGAACACGTAACTCGTGGTGCGATACACAGGAACTGCGCGCGCGCCAGTGGTTGGGTCGGCAACTTGGCCGGCGTGAATTTGACGTGTTTCAAAACCCCAGTTGTTAGTCATGGCAAGCACCCTAGAGGGCAATTGTTGACCTAACAACTCGGGATTAGAAATTGGCGGAAATTAGGGGCGAACCCCTATTTTCCTAGCCTCCTGAAACTTCGGAGACCTTCTTTTTGCCCTTCGAAATCCATGGCATCATGCTGCGCAACTGTGCTCCAACCTTTTCGATTGGGTGATTGCGCCCGGCATTTTGCAGCTCGCTGAAACGCTTGCGACCGCTGTCGCTCTCGTTGATCCACTCTTCAGCAAACTTGCCATTTTGAATCTCGCCAAGAATCTTTTTCATCTCGGCTTTCGTCTCGGCAGTGATGATGCGCGGCCCGCGTGACACGTCGCCATATTCGGCGGTGTCGGAAATGGAGTAACGCATTCCTGCAATGCCTTCTTCGTACATCAAGTCGACAATCAGTTTCACTTCATGCAAGCACTCGAAGTACGCCATCTCTGGCTGATAGCCAGCCTCGACGAGCGTTTCAAAACCGGCCTGAACGAGCGAAGTAAGTCCGCCACAAAGCACCACCTGTTCGCCGAACAAATCGGTTTCGGTTTCTTCGGTGAATGTTGTTTCGATAACACCCGCACGGGCGCCACCGATTGCTTCGGCGTACGACAATGCAAGCGCTTTGGCCTTGCCCGTTGCGTCTTGATGCACAGCAATCAACGCTGGTACTCCGCCGCCTTCGGTGTAGGTGCGGCGCACCAAGTGACCAGGGCCCTTAGGTGCCATCATGATGACGTCGACGCCCTTTGGTGGGTGAATGCGCTCGTAACGAATGTTGAAACCGTGCGCGAATGCAAGAGCCTTGCCATCTACAAGGTTTGGCTCGATGCTTTCTTCGTAGATCTTCTTTTGCTCGGTGTCTGGAGCAAGGATCATGATCAAGTCGGCATACTTCGCAGCATCGGCAATGCTCATCACTTTGAGGCCAGCGGCCTCAGCTTTCGCCTTCGACGATGAACCATCGCGCAAGCCAACAACCACATCAACGCCAGACTCTTTCAAGTTGAGCGCATGTGCATGGCCCTGCGAGCCGTAACCAATGATGGCCACTTTCTTGGAGCGAATGAGCGCCGGATCGGCATCTTTCTCGTAATAAATGTTTGCTGCCATTAGCTTGCCTTTCCCTTGCTTGTTGATGTCTTAACGACTCGATCGAGTTTTGGAAGCGCGACGCGCCCTGTTCGTTGCGATTCGATGATTCCATATTGTCGCAGCAATTCGGCAAAATCGTCCAATTTTTCTGGGCTGCCGTCCAAGGAAACAATGACCGCATCGGCGCCAACCGACAGGATCTTGCCCTCAAAGACATTGGTTAGTTCAACAACATCGCCTCGCTCTTTGGCAGATGCCCGAACAGTGGCCACCATCAATTCGCGCTCTACCGCCTGGCTTGGGCTCAGTTCGGAGATGCGCACCACTTCAATCAGTTTGAACAACTGCTTGACGATTTGTTCGAGCGGTGCCGACTCCACATCAACCACGATGGTGATGCGGCTGAAATCGTCTTGTTCCGTTGGCGCTACGGCCAACGAAAAGATGTTGTAGCCACGTCGTGCAAACAGCGACGCCACGCGTGCGAGCACGCCTGGTCGGTTTTGTACGAGCACCGACAACATGTGGTGAGTTGGCGCACTGCCGTAAGGATTGACCTTGTTGCTCATCGCAAAAACTCCCTTCTCGAAGATTGCATTGGAGGCAACAACACGTCGTCGTTGCTTTGCCCAGCAGCAACCATTGGAAATACCTTCTCGCGTGCATCGACACGGAAGTCGACAACAACGGGACGATCGTTAATCGAGTTGGCTCGATCGATTGCCGACTCCACTTCGCTTGGGTCGTCGACACGAATGCCAACGCAACCCATGGCTTCCGCCCACTTCACAAAGTCGGGCAGATCTGGCGACAAGTAGACCTCGCTGTATCGCTCTTCGTAGAACATCTCTTGCCACTGGCGAACCATTCCCAAATACGAGTTATTCAAGATGCCCACCTTGATGGGGATTCGTTCGAGAGATGCGGTCACCAACTCTTGTGCAGTCATTTGGAAACAGCCGTCGCCGTCGATTGCCCACACCGTTTTATCGGGGCGGCCAACTTTTGCGCCTATTGCTGCAGGAATGGAAAAGCCCATGGTGCCCAAGCCGCCCGAGTTCACCCACGTGTACGGCTCGTTGAAATTCCAGTATTGGCTCGACCACATCTGGTGCTGACCAACGCCCGAAACAAGAATGGTGCCCTCTGGTGCTGCGTCGCGCAATTTCTCTAAACAAAACTGTGGCTTCAATGCTTCGCCGGGCTCGCTTGGTTCGTACGCCAACGGAAACTGTTCGCGCCAACCGCTGACGCGGCTGCGCCACGTGGTGAGATCTGCCTGCTTCTCGCCGCCCTGAAGCAAATCTCTCAGCGCCTCGATCATGGCTTCAATCACTAAGCGGCAGTCGCCAACGATTGGCACGTCTGGCTTGCGTACTTTGCCTTGTTCGGCTGGGTCGATGTCGACGTGAATGATCTTTGCTTCAGGAGCAAACGAATTCACGCGGCCAGTAACCCGGTCGTCGAATCGTGCGCCAAGCGCAATCAGCAAGTCGCTCTTTTGCATTGCAGTAATTGCGGTTGCCGTGCCGTGCATGCCAGGCATTCCTAAACACAACGGATGATTATCGGGGAAAGCACCGCGAGCCATCAATGTTGTTACAACAGGAATCTGCAGCATCTCGGCAAGTTCGCGCAACGCAGATGCTGCGCGCGCTTTCAATACACCGCCGCCGACATACAGAATTGGTTTTTCGGCGCGCAAGATGAGGTGCGCGGCTTCTTTGATCATGCGTGCATGACCTTTTGTGTTTGGTTTGTAACCAGGCAGCGAATCTTCAACTTCGTCTTGCGATGGCCAGTTCCAACTCATGGTGTTTTGCAACACATCTTTCGGCACGTCGATGAGCACTGGGCCCGGGCGGCCAGTAGTTGCGATATGAAACGCTTGGCGAATTGCCATTGGCAAATCCTCGGCGCTCATAACCAAGTCGTTGTGCTTCGTGATGCTGCGTGTAATGCCAACGGTGTCGCACTCTTGGAATGCGTCGGTGCCAATTGCGCTCGTGCCAACTTGGCCCGTGATGGCAACCATCGGAATGGAGTCCATATATGCGTCGCACAACGGCGTCACCATGTTGGTTGCGGCAGGACCACTTGTCACCATGGCAACACCTGGGCGGCCCGTGACATGTGCGTAACCCTCGGCCATGTGTCCTGCGCCCTGTTCGTGACGAACCAAGATGTGGCGGATAGACGACTCGATCAATGGGTCGTACGCGGGCAAGATGCAACCGCCCGGCAAACCAAACATCACTTCCACGTTTTCCATTTCCAAGCCGCGAATGAGCGCCTGCGCGCCGGTGATCTTTTCGCCCTCTTTATGGTTATTCGACTTCCTGTTGGATGTCATTTTCTGTCTCCGGTTTGGTCTGTTTTTGGGGATAAAAAAAGCCCCCCATCTGGGAGGCTTAGGCACACGCGGCAAGGGCCGGTGTGCCTACTGAACTACTACTACTACTTCGCTATTGCGTGATGAAAAGCCGATCAAGGTGAACACGACCTTCAGTGTGTCAGCCCAAATGCCATTCGGCAACCCCGAACAATTACGAGCCCGGCGTTGCCGTGACCACCACGCGGCGCGCCAAATTGGTTGCTTTTGCCTGCCCTGTAAGGGTTGCCGAAGCTGCGCTGATGCCCGTGGTTGGGCCCATCTGCGCAGACCATG
Organism: Acidimicrobium ferrooxidans DSM 10331; assembly: GCA_945900735.1. GTDB lineage: Bacteria > Actinomycetota > Acidimicrobiia > Acidimicrobiales > Ilumatobacteraceae > UBA3006. The sequence goes on from CAMDJX010000038.1 coordinate 13,668, forward strand.
CCGTGCGCACGCCCGGCACCCTGAGGGCAAGAAACGCGCACACTGCCTGTGCTCGCTTCGCACTGATGCGCGTGACCACACCAAATGGGTTTGGCTCGGAATAGGCAACGCAACGCACGGTGTCGCCCGCGCGAAGTTGCTTGCTGTAGCGAACGAGCGCCTGCTGTTGCGGCGGTGCAAGTGCAACTACATACGAGGAAAAAGCCGGAACAACAAGCGCCGATAATGCGCGACGCGCAAGTGGCAATGCAACCGTCGTGCTGCTGTGCACTGTTGTTGTACTTGCCATCAACGTTGTTGATGTTGGCAGTGACGTGGTTGATGTAGCAGTTGGCGCTGCTCCCGACGAGCCGCCGCTTGGAACTGTGGTCGTCGTTGTTGTTGAAGTAGTTGTAGTCGTTGTTGTTGAAGTAGTTGTAGTCGTGGTATCGGGCGTAACTGCAACCGAAGCACCAGATGTTGCGCTGGTGTTCACCGCATTTAGTGC
>CAMDJX010000039.1 GCA_945900735.1 Acidimicrobium ferrooxidans DSM 10331
GTCGTTCAGACGGCTCATCGGTCTACCTCGCCAAGCACTGGGTCGACAGACGAAATAACTGCAACTGCGTCGGCAACGAGGCCACCGCGCATCATGTGCGGGAGGGTCTGGATGTTGACGAAACTTGGTGCGCGAACGTGCATGCGATACGGGGTTGGCGAGCCATCGCTGGCAATGTAACAACCAATTTCGCCGCGCGGGCTTTCAATTGCCACGTAGACCTCGCCCTCGGGCACTTTGAAACCCTCGGTGAAAATCTTGAAGTGGTGAATGAGCGCTTCCATCGACTCGTCAATTCGTGCACGTGGCGGAGGCGTTACTTTTTTGTCTTGAATTCGGTAGTTGCCGCCGGGCATGCGGTCGAGGATTTGGCGAACGATGCCCATCGACTCGCGAATTTCGGCAAGACGAATGGCATAACGATCGAACGCGTCGCCATAGCTGCCGACAATGACGTCGAACTCCAGTTCGGGGTACTTCATGTAAGGCATGTCTCGGCGCAAGTCCCACGCCACGCCGGTGCTGCGCAAGATTGGGCCGGTGGCGCCAAGCGCAATTGCCTCGTCGCGCGTAATCACGCCAACACCCTGCAAGCGCTCGCGCCAGATGGGCTGATTGGTCATCAAGATGTCGTACTCGCCCAAACGATCGGGCAACATGTCGAGAATTTCGAGCACGTCGTCGCGCCAGCCCGCCGGCATGTCGGCTGCTACTCCGCCAGGGCGAATGAAGTTGTGGTTCATGCGCAGGCCGGTCACTTTTTGAAAGAAGCGCAACACGATCTCTCGCTCGCGCCATCCGTACAACATCATTGATACGGCACCAATGTCCATGCCGTTGGTTGCCATGAACAACAAGTGGCTGCTCATGCGGTTGAGCTCGGACATAAGCATGCGAATCCACACGGCCCGCTCGGGTATTTCGCCGTCGATGCCCAACAGTTTTTCGGTGGCCATGGCAAAAACAAGTTCGCAGTTCAGTGGCGACAAATAATCCATGCGCGTGACGTTGGTGCCACCCTGCATAAACGTGAGCGACTCGCCAGTTTTTTCCATGCCGGTGTGCAAGTAGCCAATGATTGGCTTGCAACGCAGCACTGTCTCGCCCTGCAATTCCAGCATCAGTCGCAATACGCCGTGCGTGCTTGGGTGTTGCGGGCCCATGTTGATGATCATTGTTTGGTCTTCGCCCGGGTCGGCAGCAACGTCTGCCAACAACGCGGCGTCGGCCTCGCTCATGCGCAACACTGCACCAACTTCGCGCAACACTTCCTTCGCGGTCAGTTCGCTACGCGAACGAAGTTCTTGGTTGCCTTCAAATGTTCCGGCTGCTGCAATGGTCATGATGCTGCGCCTTTGAATTGAACAGGGATGCGTCCCTGCGAATAGTCCTTGCGCAGTGGGTGGCCGTCCCAATCCTCGGGCATCAAGATGCGGGTGAGGTCGGGGTGCCCAGTGAATGCGATGCCGAAGAGGTCGAACACTTCTCGCTCCATTGCCTCGGTACCTGGGTACAGATCAAACAGCGATTCGATCGATGCGTTACTTTCTGCAACCTGAACTCGCGCGCGCAAGCGCTTGCGGTCGCGCAGAGACAATAAGTTGACGACGATCTCGAAACGCTCTGGCGCGATGCCTTCGGGAAGCGATCGGCCTGGGTGCGTGAGAAAGTCGACGGCCGTCAGATCGACGCACATCTCAAACCCGTCATCAACAAGTTGCTTCATCACTTGCACATACTGCGCGCGCGGAACGAACAACACTTGTTGCCCGTGAGAGTCTCTCAGGGCGCACCCGTGCAGTGTTTCGGTCTCGCTCATGACGATTAACGCGATCCGAGAACTACTGGCGTGGTGATGCCAGCAGGGATTTCTTGAATGTGAACGTTGGCGCCTGCGCCGTTTGCGGCACGTCGCTTCATGATTTCACCGTCTTCAATCAGTTGGTGCAACGTTTCGATTGCATGAATGAGGGTTTCCGGTGTTGGCGGGCAACCTGGCGCGTACACGTCTACGGGGACAATTTGGTCGACGCCTTGGACAATCGCGTAGTTGTTGAACATGCCGCCGCTGCTGGCACAAACACCCATGCTGATGACCCACTTTGGTTCCATCATTTGGTCGTATACCTGTCGAAGGACTGGGGCCATCTTTTGGCTCACGCGTCCGGCAACAATCATGATGTCTGCTTGGCGCGGTGATGCCCGGAACACTTCCATGCCGAAGCGTGCGATGTCGTAGTGCGGCGCGCCAGTGCCCATCATTTCGATAGCGCAACAGGCTAAGCCAAATGTTGCGCCCCAACTAGAGCGCGAACGTGACCACTTCACGAGGTCTTCGATGCGACCGGTTAGGAAGTTGTGGTTGACACCCTCTAGGCCGTCATCCAGTACGTTGCGTGCGAGGCCCATTATGCGGCCGTCTCTTCGCGGCCTTCAAGACCGACACGCTTTACTGTGCTCAGCACGGTGCGCGTGGGGGATTTCATCGGGTCGTCGCCCATGTCGATGCGAACTGCTTTCTTCAATGGGCCCCAATCCAGCGCACCGCGTGCGATGGCGTACACAAACGCAACAAAGAACACAGCGCTGAATGTAAGCATCTCGAGAAATGCGTAGATTCCAAGCGACTCACGCGCAACAGCATATGGGTACATGAAAATGATTTCGATATCGAACATGATGAACAACATTGCAATGATGTAAAAACTGACTGGAAAGCGCTCGGGTGCTTCACGACTTGGAACGATCCCACACTCATATGGCGCAGACTTTGCGGTGTTTGGCCTGCGAGGCGCAAGCAACAACGAAGCTACCGAACTGAGGCCTCCGAAAATAATGGCGAGCACCATCAAAACGATGATTGGAAGGTACTGCCCCATTGCTTTCGCCTACGCCTTTGCGGGAAGCTGTTTGGCGCTCAGATTGGCGCGAAGCATCAAGTCGCGACGGTGGAGCAACCAGCACAGAATAAAGAAGATGATGCCCGAGCCAAATGTGATGAAGATGGCGGGCTGACGTTTTGCACCTAAGTCACGAATCATGTGCACATAGCGGTGCGGTTGCGTACTGTCGACAATGGCGCGCGCAGGTGCACGTCCTGGCTCGGTTAGTTGCTTCACCACAGGAACAACTTCTACTAACGCATAACGCGGCTTGTGGAAGAAGGCGAAGAAGTCGATTGCATCGCTGATTTTTGGGTAACGCTCGCCGCCACGATCGTAAGCAGCAACCGACAAGTATTCGCCACCGGCAAACTCTTCTGCTTCAATTTGTAAAATGTTGTCGGAGGCAGCGACTGCCTGGCCGCGTTGTGGGTCGGACTCTTCGAGCAAGTTCCAACCTTCTTCTTGCAGCGCTGCAGAAACCGTTGCCGCGTTAGCAACTGGGTCGTTGCCCAACGAAGGCGTCGTTTCCAGAATCTCGGCACCAACCAAAAAATTGCCGTCTCGAACAATGGTGATTGGTTCGGCAGGATGCCACGTTGGTTCTGGGCCTTTCAGACCAATGCCATACGTCCACCAAATTGCACCCATGGTCATCATCCAGCCAAAAAAGCTGGCGAGCACCACCAAGAAGCCAAGACGTGCCCCAAGGTTCGTACCAACAACCAGGTACGTACCACCGATCAGCACGACTACCGCAATAAGTACGACGACAATGCCGCGAAGCCCTGGATTGAAATCAATTGCGAACAAGGTATTCAACATTTACAAACCTCTCACGTAATCGACGACTGCAGAAATCTGTTCGTCGGTGAGCATTGCACCAAACGCTGGCATGCGGCCACTTCCTTGACCCTGCTCGCCGTAGCGCTTGCCATATTCGCTTCCACCCTCAATGAAACTGACCATGTCGGATTTTTGTGGAAACTGGCGAACAGCCGAACCGCCGGTGAGGTTTGGGCCAAAGCCGCCGCCGCCGGTGATTTGTGGGTCGCCATATGACCAGCCCTTGGTGTGGCATCGTGCGCACGAATAGTTGCCGCTGCCCAAATCAAGATTGAAGAGTGCCTCGCCAATAGTTGAATACGTTCCAGCCTTGACCAAGCGTTCTGCTTCGGTTTGAATTTCTTCTTGCTTTGCAACTGGCAAATGCCCGCCGTCGCAAACGCGTGCGTCGGCATCTACAACCAAGCAGTTCTCACGAGGAATTTGGATGCTCTTGAGGTAGTCAATCAGCGTTTGGATTTGCTGATCATTCAGTGGGCCACCACCCTTGAGACCCCAAGGCGACATTGGTGAAAACGGACGTCCATAATCCAGAATAAAGCGAACTTCTTCTTCGCTGTAGCGGTAATACACCGTGTTGATCGCAGGCGCTTTCCAACTGATTTCTTTTACTTCACCGGTTTTCGGATCGGACATTGTGGTGTTGGCTGCGCCACCAGGCCCACCCATTCCACCGTGGCATCCAGCGCAGTTAAAGCCGCCGTTTGCCGTTACATCAAAAAGGCTTCCACCCCAGTGTTCGAAAATGTTGTCCCATTCTTTAATTGCACCAGCTTGACGGCTTGGCTCCAAGATCCAATAGAGCGGCAACGTAATGGTGATGACAGCAAGAAACAGCAAACCGATTAACTGCGTGCGCTCGATTTTCTTTCCTTCAAGAATTTCGTCGTCGTAGTAAGGCTTGCGGTTTGCAGCCAATTCGATTTCGGAGCCAATTTCGGCGCGGCTCTTACGAATGTTGAAGAGACCGTAAACAATCCATCCGCCAATGGCGGTAATCAGTACGAACCAGGCAATGTCGGTAGTTACTGCTGCGAACATTAGTGACCTCCACCCACGCAGTGTGGGCCTTCTGCTTCTTGTCCGGTGGTGTTGGTGCCAATTGGTGGGCCACCAAACACGGTGCCTGTATCAACAACAAGGATTCCGTTGGCAACAGAAACACCGAAGTGATCCATGCCGCGCGGCGCTGGACCGCCCTTCTTTTCACCAACTCGGTTGTATTGCGAACCATGACATGGGCATTCGAACCACTGCGAACTTGCGCACTGTGGAACACGGCAACCCAGGTGCGGACACTTTTGATACAGCGCCATCACTCCTGCTTCCAAGCCAGAAAACACTGCCGTCTGGGCACCGTAAACAGCCTTAGCTTTCGACAAACCCTCGCGTGGATATTCGGTAATCCATGCACGGGCCTGAGGAACGTAATAAAAACCTTTGTTGGAACGAATCTGACCGATGACGTCATCGATATTTCCGATGGTGATTTTGGAACCGAAGCCACCGGAAGAGCCCTTCCAAAGGAATGCAATTACTGCAGCGCCAAAGCCACCGAGGCTTGCGCTCATCAGCGTGACGCTTGCGCGGTTGAAGAACTGGCGGCGCGTTACGCCCAATGCTTCTGCGTCTGGCGGCGACCAAGGCTCGATTTCTGCTTTTGGTGCAGCAAGAACAACGCTGCGCGACGCGGATGCTGCTGCTTCTACTTGACGGCCAGTCATTGCTTCAGGGTTTACTTTGCCGCGGTCCTTTTTGCGTGTTTCACGCGCGAGTGAGCCAACGCCCCGCACATCTTTGCGGCGCACGCCAGTGAGTACGAGGCCAATGGCTGCAACGACAAGCACTGCAACGGCGATGGTGATGATTTGTGAGGTACTCATATATATACGTGTCGCCTTAGAGCTCGAAGAAGATTCCGTCACGCCATGGGAACGTGAAGTTGAAGCCTGGACCGCGGAAGAACGAACCAATGATGACCAACACTGCCCAGAACATGAGGTGGACGGTAAAAAGGCTCGTCATGAACTTGCGATCTTCTGGTTTGTTTGATGGGTTGCGATCCATGTACGGAGCAAACATCAAAGCAATAAGACCCATGCCCGGCAGAGTTACACCAGCAATCATCGGGTGGAACATGGTGAGCAACTCTTGCAAGCCCAAGAAGTACCACGGTGCTTTTGATGGGTTCGGAGTTTGGTTGAAGTTTGCAGCGCGCAGTAACGGTGCGTTTACAAACCATGAGAACATAAACAAGAACGCTGTGCACGCAAGCGACGCGACAAATTCGATGCCGAGCAAGTGTGGCCAGGTGTGCACCTTGTCAACAGGCACCGCTTTCACATCTTGAATCGATCCTGACTTAACAACCGTAAGCAAACGTTGCGTGTGCCCGCCCGGGCCTGCGCCTGTTGGCAAGCCACCCGCGGCAGGTGCGGCAACTACTGCAGTTGAGGGACGATCGGCAACGGCAACGCCGCCACTTGCGCCGGCCTTTGCTGCTTTGCTGCGCTCCAACAAATGTGCAGGTATGCGCGAGTCTGTTGCTTCGCCACCTTCAGTTGCGCCAGCGCCAGATTCGGCTGCGGCTTTATCACGTGCGGCTTGCGCGCGCTTTAAGAGGTGTTCTGGGATCTCGGTCATGTCAGATCATCCTTTCGTTACGTGCGGCAATCACAATGGGCCCGAAATTCCGCCATCTTTGCGCACTCGCCAGAAGTGAATGGCGAGGAAGATGACTGTGACGAACGGGAAGAGCAACACGTGCAACACATACCAACGGAGCAATGTTTCGGCCCCGATTTCGGTACCACCAAGCAACACGAATCGAACTTGCGAACCGATTACCGGTGAATATCCCATCATGTTGGTGCCTACGGCAACAGCCCACAATGCAAGTTGGTCCCACGGCAATAGGTAACCGGTAAACGACAAGAGCAACGTGAGTGTGAGCAAAATAACGCCAATTACCCAGTTGAATTCACGCGGTGCTTTGTATGCACCATGGTAAAAAACGCGCGCCATGTGCAAGAACACGCTGAGCACCATGAGGTGAGCACCCCAACGATGCATGTTGCGCACCATCAAGCCGAAGGTTACGGAAGTTTGCAGCGACTGAATGTCTTGCCAAGCATCTGCTGCAGTTGGTCGGTAGAAGAACATCAAGAAAATGCCAGTGACCGTAAGCAAGATGAACAAGAAAAAGCTGAGACCACCGAGGCAAAGTGTGTAGCTCACTTTTACCGCATGTCGCTTCACTTTTACTGGGTGCAGGTGATAGAGCACCGAGTTCATGATGACGTACGAACGGTTACGTGGCGAGTCGGTGTAACCCTTGCGGAAGATTGAGCCGGGACGGAAAATAGAGTTCCATGCCTGGCTGCCGAGCAGCGACTGACCCAATGCAGCGCCACGCTCTTTCAGCGTGAGGCGGGGCTTTTCTTCGATTGTGCTTGCCATGATTATTTCTCCGTGTTCCTGAAACTTTTACAACCGCAGTCCGTACGCATAACCGTGGTTGGCTGTGCGCATATGTGAGTCTCCTGTTGCCGCTGGTGCACCGACTTTGCCCATAATGATTACCCCTGTTGGGCAACGATCGACACATAACGCGCATCGTGTGCACACGTCGTCGTCGATAATGAACAACACATTGTCCGAAGGGTCGGAGCCTGGCATCTCGGTGCCCTGCGCTTCGGCAATTGCCTCGGGTGAAACCATGTGAATGCACTTCCATGGACAGATGTCCACGCAGCCTTCGCACATGATGCATTCACTCTGATCGATATGAATGAACTGCTTCGGCTTGACTGCTTTGGAGAGATAGTCGGCATCGACCTCGACGAGTTGATACGCGTCGGACCATTCCGGCATCGGTGGGTTGGCGTCGGTCTTTGTCATGTCGAATCAGTTTTTCCGCATCAAAGGGCGGCCGTATGTAGATGTCTCTATTTCAATTGGTTTGACAGTTCCCCGATTTTGCCACCACTTGAACAGATAAATCATGAGACCAATGAAGACGGCATGAATAACGACGACGACAATGTCGCGAACTGCTTCGTAACTCATGTCGAACGGGAACGGGCCGCCTTGCGACTGTGGCTTCAAAATGTCGAATGGTCCGAAGATGAGTTTGTCTTTACGCCAGCCCAAGTTCTTGTCGGCGTGGTCGATGAATTGGTGAGGAACCACTCCGAACGCGATGAACATGACAGCAAAGACATATGTGGCACCAAAGATTGCTTCACCCCACGTTGCCTTGCGATCTACCGGACGTCGTTTGCCTACGAGCACGACGACGTACGACATCGCGAGAGTAAGAGCAAACGAGAAAATAAACGCTTGGTTTACTCCGGGCCATCGAAGAATGTCTATTGCCAGCATGGGTCGCAGGGATTACCTTTCACCGTCAGAACGCTCTGTAAATACGCTTCCGAGACTAGTCGGGAAGGGTCCAAATTGGCGCAAACAACCACCTCGTGCAATCGTGCAGCCCTGTGACCTTGCGCACTTTGCGCCCCCGTCCTCTCGCTTATTGGTTCAAGCGCTCCAAGTTGATTTAGAGTGGAGAACCGTGACCGAGATACCAGAACATCTGCTGAAGCGCTCGAAGGAACGCCGCGGCGCGCTGGAAGGCGAAACGGGTGACGCGGCCCCTGCGGCCCCCGCTGCTTCGGCCCCCGCCGTTGCGCAAACTGCAAAGATTCTTGTTGCACCTGACGCCCCGCCACCACCGCCGAAACCAGATCCTGCTTATGTCACTGCCGCGAAAACGCGCAAAAAAATTCCGTTCTGGGCAATGGCAACACTTAGCTTGCTCCCCTTGTGGGCGTTTATCTATCTCTTGGCATTGCAACCACGAGAACAAACCGTTGAGGGACCACTTGCAATCGGTGCCAGCGTTTACGGATCGTGCGCGGGATGCCATGGCGCCGCAGGTCAAGGTGGAGCAGGCCGAGTTTTTGCAAATGGTGAAGTGTTGAAAACCTTCCCGAAGATTGAAGACATGCTCAACTTCGTCTACACCGGCAGCCAGGCCTACGTCGCCAAAGAACTCGCGGTGTACGGAAACCCAGACCGTGAAGGCGGCGCACATGCACCGCTTTCATACAACGGCAACCCCATGCCACAACAGGGCCAAATGCTCGGTGGCTCGCTGACCGAAGCAGAGATTTTGGGAGTTGTGTGCCATGAGCGTTACGCGCTTGGTGGTGCAGATGCCACAAGCGAAGAGTGGAAAGAAGAATACGAGACATGGTGTTCGCCAGAGTCTGAAATTTTTCTTGCACTTGAAAACGGTGCCACGACGTTTGCAACTCTCGACAAAGATTTTACCTCGCTTTCGAAGCCACCAGTATTTGTTGGCACCGAAGCACGCCCTTCGGCTAAGTAGCTGTATATCTGAATTAGTCGCGCAAAGAAAACTTGTCGCAATCAAGTTCTGTCTCTGCTAACAGAAGTTGAAGTTTGGCTGTCTGGGCATTCTCATCGGTGCAATCGGTCCTGGCTTGTTCGACTAGTACGCTCCATTTTTTTCCATCAGCCAAATACCAGGATGCCGAATACCATTTGACACTCGAAACTACAAAGAACATTGAAAGTGCCGCAGTGGCTCCAATTCGAACAAAGTGAAATGGAATCGTTGGTATAACAACAAAGATCGTGATGACCGCAGCAATCCATGCAAGCGACTGTCCGGCCACAGCAGTTGAGTCTTTAATGCCGGTCGACATGTAAGTCGCAGCAAAGATTCCCAATGCTGAAAGTGCCAGCCAGATGGCAGTGGAGTCAACTCTCGCTTTTGTAGTGAATCTGAGCACCAAAAAAATGATCAAAACTGAAAGACCGAATAGTGGTGGCGTTAGCCAAATCGAATACCAGAACAAACCCATACCAGCCCAAGGCTTATACGGAACGTTGCCTCCGTATATCTGCGCGCCGGCTCCCGAAGAATACCAATACGAAAATTGCACAAGAGTTACGACAACTGAAGTCGTCAGCAAATATCTGAACCACTTATCGGCTTGCCTGAATTTAGGAAGTACATAACCGAATAACGGCAGTGAAACTGCGATCGCAAGAGGGGAACACAGACCAACGAAAATCACTAATGCAGCAGTAAGAAGAACATTTGCTTCGACAAATTTACGACAAGCCAGGACAACCGCAAGTCCAACAACCAATGGCCATTTAATGCTCCCGTAATTCCCAACCGTGCTTTCAGCAGCAGCGGGGACAACAAGAAATGCGAAGCCAGCAATTACTGCAAGAAAGGTTTTGCCAAATTGAGTAAAGACTGCTTGGAAAATTAGTAATGCAACCATGACTACAACGAAAGTCACTGCAATATTCAAAACGACTGCTTGTTGTTCAATCGGAAACAATTGAGCAAACATTGCTAATAGTCGCGGTCCGATTTGGATGTATCCCTCTGATCCTGAAAACAGTGATTTCAAACCGTCCTTCTCGACGATCAACAAAAAGTCATATCCAGGATCTGACGCAAATTTACCGAAGGAATAAATAATTCTTCCAAAAGCCACTAACCCGTATAGCAACGAAACAAGCAACCAACGTGACGAGTTTTTGCTCATTACCTGACTATATATGGCGCCACTAACTGGTGGGGCATTTACGGCTTGCAGATCACTTCGGTGATCTCATCAGCTAACAAATTCAACATTGAAATGCTGTTGGACGAGTACTTGGTGATGAATTCTCGAAGCGTTGCCGTTTCGGATTCGCACGTGCGATCAACACCGGTTGCAAGTTTGATCACCATGTCGTTTTGCAACACTCCTAAATCACCACCGGCTTGCATGTCTACCAACGCTGGGAGCGTCAGCATCTGCTTGCCATTCTTTCCATCCGCGGGCACATAGGCAAACCAAATCACCGCAGTACCTAAAGTGTCGGCAAGCAGCACGCATGCGTACGGCTCAGTGAAATTTGTGCACGTCACCTCGCTTGGTGTGCCGTCGACAATGGCAACGATTCGCCCATCGTCCAAGGTCAACGTGATGTTGCCAACGGTTTTTCCGTTGTCTACTTGCCAACCTTCGTCGGGCTGAGTGCCCGTAACCGCCGCAATCAAATCAATGTTGTGTAACGCACGCGAGTTTCCAGACGCCGACGAACCGCCAGAAACGAATGCGTACATCCCAAACGTGACAAGCCCAAGCACTGTGAGTACGCCGAAGGTTGCCCACAACCGTGCGGAAAGAAACAGGCGCATGCAATAAATCTATTGCGCGCGAACAGCGCTGGCTGCTGCACGGTGTGCGGCTTCGCCCAACTGCTGCATCACGGCATCGTCGTGACCAACACCAACGAATAGGGCCTCGTAAGCGCCGGGAGCCATTGCTACACCTTCGCGCAACATGGCATGGAAAAAAGTGGCATACATTTTTTCGTTGGTCAGTTTTGCTTCATCAAAATTTGTAGGAATGTCGTTTCCGAAAAATGCTCCGACGAGCGTGCCGACTACCGGGAACTGGGCAACAATTCCAGCGCTTGCACATGCATCGCGCAAGATAGTTGCAAGTTGACGCGCGCGCGCCGAAAGTTCCATATACACATCGGGTGTCAGTTCATTCAGTGCGGCAAGGCCCGCGGCAGTTGCAAGCGGATTGCCTGCAAGAGTTCCCGCATGAAACACTTTGCCAATTGGTGTGAGGTGCTCCATGACCGAGCGCGATCCACCAATTGCGCCGATGGGCAGGCCGCCGCCAATTACTTTTCCAAAACACGTGATGTCTGGACGAACGTCGTACTTCGCTTGTGCACCGCCCAACCCAAGGCGAAAGCCACTGATGACCTCGTCGAAAATAAGTAGTGCGCCTGCTTTGTCGCATGCTGCACGCAGGCCTTCAAGAAAGCCCGCGGCCGGCGCAACGACACCCATGTTGGCTGCCACTGGTTCGACAATTACTGCAGCAACGTCGTTGCCAATTTCGGGAACAACGTTGTACGGGACAACGATCGTGTTGGCAACTGCTTCCTCCGGAACACCTGCGGTGCCAGGGATCCCAAGCGTTGCGACTCCACTGCCACCGGCTGCCAATAAGGCGTCGGTTGCACCATGGAAGTTTCCATGAAACGTGATGATTTTCTTTCGGCCGGTTGCACCGCGGGCAAGACGCACCGCGGTGCTGGTTGCTTCGGTGCCGCTGTTCATAAGACGCACTCGCTCGCAGCTGGGTACTCGCTCGCGAATGGCTTCGGCAAGTTTCATTTCTCTTGGGGTTGGCGCGCCAAATGATGTGCCATCGCTGGCGGCCGCAACAAGCGCCGACGTAATTGCGCGATGCGCATGACCCAGAATGACCGCGCCATAACTTTGCACGAGGTCGATATACCGCTTGCCCTCGACGTCAAAAATGTGTGCGCCTTCACCTCGAGCAACGATGTACGGCTCGCCGCCTACAGACTTAAATGCACGGATTGAAGAGTTGACGCCGCCGGGAATTGCCTCGGCGGAGCGTGTGTACAGCGCGTGGTTGTTTGCAATTCCCTTGCCGACGCAAACAGTTGCGGTGCAACCAGCAGCAACACACGACGTGGGGTCGCATAACGGAATCATTGACATTTCAGCGATTGTTCTCGGCAAACCAGCGAGCGAAGTACGTGAGGATAATGTCTGCGCCTGCACGCTTCACTGCAGTCAGTTGTTCGAGTGCAACTGTGTCGTGATCGATCCAATCGTTTGCGGCAGCGGCTTTGATCATGGCGTATTCGCCGCTGACGTGATACGCGGCAATCGGTACATCAACACGTGCACGCACCGACGAAATAACGTCGAGATAACTGAGTGCTGGTTTGATCATGACAATGTCGGCGCCTTGTTCGATGTCGGCAAGCACTTCGCGCATCGACTCGCGCGCATTGCGCCAATCCTGTTGGTAGCCCTTGCGGTTTCCGCCATCGGCAATTTGCACATCTACTGCATCGCGGAATGGGCCATACAACCCCGACGCATACTTGGCCGAGTACGCCATGATCGCAACGTTGTTGAAACCTGCAGTATCGAGTGCATGACGAATTGCGCCAACTTGTCCGTCCATCATGCCGCTTGGCGCAACAACGTGCGCGCCTGCTCGTGCCTGCGCCAGCGCTGCCTTGCAGTAAATCTCTAGCGTCTTGTCGTTATCTACATCGCCGTTTTTGTCGAGCACGCCACAGTGACCGTGGCTGGTGTATTCGTCCACACACAAGTCGGCCATCAACACCATTCGATCGCCTACGTCTTCTTGCAACTGTTCCAAAGCAACTTGCACAATGCCATTTGGGTCAAACGCTCCAGAACCCACTTCGTCTTTTTTCGCAGGAACACCAAACAGGATGACTGCGGGCACGCCGAGGTCGGCAAGTTGTTTCACTTCGTTGCGCAACGACGCGAGGGTGTGCTGCATCACGCCTTCAAGCGAAGAAATGGGCTGTGCCTCGGTAATGCCTTCGCGCACGAACAAAGGCGCTACAAGATCTTTTGTGGAAAGTTGAACTTCGGCCACCAAGTCGCGCATTGCCGAACTAGAGCGCAGACGACGGGGGCGAGATTGCGGAAACGCCATGCCCATAAGGCTACGGGTTGGGTTGTTGGAATAAACCACGCAGCGCCGCAACCACCGCATCCGTTGTGGGCTCGCTTGCGACTGCCACATTGTGTAGCGCAGAAGCATGCGCAACGGCCTCGGTTGGCTTGCCGATCGCGACAACTGCTTTCGGTGAAGTGGTGCCAAATGCGGCGCACCAGGAACGAACAGCGGAACCGGAATAGAACACAACTGCATCTGCGCGTTGGGCAAGTTCCATGTCGTCGCTGGAAGGGACAACTGCCTCGGTCGTGTATGCAGCAACGGCGTCGACAACATAACCGCGCGCGCGAAGGCCATCGGCTACTGCCCCGTCGGCATCTTGTGCCTGGGCTAACAACAACCGACCGCTGCCCTGTGGAAACTGTGCTACAAGTTCATCGCCGCGCGCAATGGTTGGAACAAAGTCCACCTCAACGCCAAGTGCATCTGCAGATGCCTTGCCAACCGCAGCAAGCCTTGGCCGAATATCCATTTGCGAAAGTGCGCCAGCAACTTGAGCAGCGCCGTTTGCCGACGTAACCACCAACCAGTCATACTGATGCAGGTTTGCAAGCGAAGTGTTTAATACTTCGCCCTTATCGAGTGGCAAAGCAATTGCAATGAGCGGCATTTGCACTACGTGTGCGCCAAGGGAAATTAGTTCGCGCTCTAGTTGTATTGATTGCTGCAATGG
>CAMDJX010000040.1 GCA_945900735.1 Acidimicrobium ferrooxidans DSM 10331
GGCGGTGCAACCAACGGGCGGTGTGCGCCTTGGTGCAGAGGGGCAGAGGATCCGATCATGTCTAGAACAATTCGTGCGTTGCGGGTTGTGGCCGCTATCGGCGCATTACCCGCCACTGTCGTTACTCCTACGAGATTGGCGTACTTGGCTGCAACAACAAGAGCGATTGCGTCATCATGCCCAGGGTCGCAGTCCACAATCATTTGTAATGGTGAATTCATTTCTCCGACTCTAACCGTCAACCTAAATGGGCGTCCGTTTCGGCTCAATGTGTCAAAGTAGAGAGGTGACAGGCGCTTCAAACACTCCCTACTTCGATGTAGTGGTGGTCGGTAGCGCCAACCTCGATCTTGTCGCGTCACTTGAGAGTTTGCCTAAGCCCGGCGAAACATTGATTGCAAATGGTTATGCCGAACATGCAGGTGGCAAGGGGCTGAACCAGGCGGTTGCATGTGCTCGCATGGGCGCGCGAACAGCATTCGTTGGTTGCGTAGGAAGCGACGATGCCGGAGTGATGCTGAGGGCAATTCTTGAAAAAGAGGGTATTGATACCAGCCACCTGGTCTCGGTGTCAGCACCAACAGGTAGGGCTTTTATCAACGTTGATAAGCATGGTGAAAACGCAATTGTTGTGATCGCAGGAGCCAATGCTTTCGTAGGCACCGAAATCCAACTGCAACTGCCAACATCCCGTGTTGTGCTTGCCCAGCTCGAGATACCGCTTGAAACAGTCCTGAGCGTTTTCGAATCGGCTCGCCGCAATGGGTCGGTAACCGTGCTTAACCCTGCACCTGCGTCACGCCTGCAACCAGAAATACTTGCGCTCACCGACATCATCGTGCCGAATGAAACCGAATCCGAAGTGCTTGGTGGCACCAGCGTGTTGTTCGGCCATGGCGTTGCAACAGTGGTGACGACCTTGGGCGCTCATGGCGCAACAGTCGAAACGCCTTCATCAACGAACCATGTCGATCCATTTGCAGTGACGCCAGTAGATACTGTCGGCGCCGGCGACGCATTTATCGGCGCTTTGTGCTCGGAAATTGCTCGAGGTAGGGCAGTGCTCGATGCAGCGAAGGTCGCGGCAGTTGGTGGTGCTCTTGCAACAACCGTTCACGGTGCAGTCCCGTCGTTGCCAACATTGCAGCAGGTGCAACAAGCGATGAGCAAGCAATAGTGACCGACATCTCTAAACCCCAACTGATGCATTTCTATGATGAAGAAAGCGCCGAATTGGCGCTTGCAATTGTTAAGTACGCGATGGAACGAATCAAGATGGATCCGCCGCCACTTGATAAGCCGTACACGCTGAGCGAATTGAATTCGATCGTTGGCCAGACCATCAAGCCCGAAGGCAGAAATGGCCTCGATGTACTGCGCGAGTTCGCCGACGAGCTCGCGCCTTCTTGTATCAGCGTCGATCACCCATTGTTTCTTTCGTTCGTTCCCGGTGCGCCAACCGAGAGTTCCGTCCTTTTTGATCTCGTAGTTGCCGCTTCCAATATTTACGCTGGCTCATGGTTGGAGGGCGCTGGTGCCGTCTATGCCGAGAATCAGGCAATCCAATGGATTATCGATCTTGCCAAGATGCCCGCAGGCTCTGGTGGCGTGTTCGTCGCTGGCGGCACTGCTGGCAACTTGTCGGCACTGTTGGCTGCCCGTTGGCGATGGCGCGATCGGTCCCGCGGATCAATGGACAAAACAAGGCCGCTCATCATTGCATCTGGTGGTTCCCATTCATCCGTGGAACAAGCAACAAAGGTGATGGACGCAGACGTGCTGAAAGTGCCAGCCGACGAGCGTGGCCGCACGAGTGGCGCGGCAACAGCAAAATTCATTTCGTCATTAAGTAGGCAAGACAAGAAACGCGTGTGCGCAATTGTCGCCACGTCGGGAACCACCAATGTTGGTGTTGTAGATGATTTGGAAGGCATGGCGCAGCAAGCCCAAGCGTTAAACACATGGTTTCATGTTGACGGCGCATATGGTGCGGCGGCTCTATGCGCACCAAGCGTTCGTCACTTGTTCAACGGCATCGAACACGCCGACAGCCTGATCGTCGATCCCCACAAGTGGCTCTTCGGCCCCTACGACTCGTGTGCGCTTATTTATCGCAACCCTGAAGAGGCTCGCAACGCTCACACCCAACATGCGGAATACCTAGATGTTCTGCAACAACCCGAGCATCGTGACGAGGCATGGAACCCTGCCGATTTGGCGCACCATTTGTCGCGTCGTGCACGTGGCTTACCGTTTTGGTTCAGCCTTGCCATGCATGGCACCGATGCGTATCGCGACGCGATGGAAGTAACGCTTGATGTAACCCGCAAGGGTGCCGAACTCATCCGAAATAGCGAACACCTGGAATTGGTGCTGGAACCCGAACTTTCTGTGCTTGTGTTTCGGCGATCGGGTTGGAGCCCAGCCCAATATCAGTTGTGGAGCGACCGCATTCTGTCTAAGGGAATTGCGTTTGTGGTGCCAAGCAGCTGGCAGGGCGAAACAGTATTGCGTTTTTGCATCGTGAACCCACGCACAACTGTCGAGGGTATTGCACAGATAATTGACACGCTGAAGTAGCGCGTCGAAACCCTATTTTTGTACGGGTTCCTTCTTGGTGACAGCCTTCTTGCGTGTGCCGTAACGCTTGTTGAAGCGCTCGACGCGACCGGCGGAGTCGATGATTTTCATCTGACCGGTGAAGAACGGGTGGCTGGCATTGCTGATATCGAGCTGCACCAGCGGGTATGTTTCGCCATCGTCCCAGACAACCGTCTTCGACGGGTCGGTGCTCATGGTGGTGCGGGTGAGAAATCGGTACTCGGCGGAGGAGTCCTCAAAGACGACAAAGCGGTACTCGGGGTGTGTTTCCTTCTTCATAGTTTCCACAGTGTAGCGGGGGGTTTGCCCCGTCTATACTTGTCCAATGCCAAATCGCTGTGACGTCCTCGGAAAGCGCCCTTCAACGGGCCACTCTGTATCCCACTCCAATGTCAAGACCAAGCGCTGGTGGAAGGTCAACTCCCACAAGAAGCGCTTCTGGCTGCCCTCTGAGAAGCGTTGGATCAGCCTCAATGTCAGTTCCAAAGGTCTTCGCACCATCGACAAGTTGGGTATCGAGCGAGTAGTCGCCGACATCCGCGCAACCGGACAGAAAGTCTGAGCATCACGCCATGGCCGCAAAAAGTAAAGATAAGCGCCCCATCATCAAGCTTCGTAGCACCGCCGACACCGGCTACGTCTACGTAACGCGTAAGAACAAAGTCAACTCACGCGAGCGCATCGAGCTTAAGAAGTACGACCCAGTCGTACGCAAGCACGTCATCTTCAAAGAAGAGCGTTAATCACCACGGCGCTATTGCGCCGCTATAAATCCAACGCCTGCTGCAAGTCGGCAACAATGTCGGCTGTTGATTCAAGCCCTACGGACACGCGCAACATTCCGTCTGTAATTCCACTTTCAATCTGTGCGTCCAGTGGCATACCCACATGTGTGCTCGAAGCAGGGTGACAGATAAGCGTCTCTGGCCCACCCAACGAAACAGCCGGTCGAACTAGGCGAACCCCATCAACCACTTTTCTCGCGGCGTCTTTTCCACCAGAAATCTCAAACGACAAGAGCGATCCAAACTGACGCATCTGGCGAACAGCCAATGCATGCTGGGAGTGGGCGGCCAGGCCGGGGTAGCGCACGGCCGAAACTCGTGGATGCTGAGAAAGTGCTGTTGCGATAGAAAGCGCCGAAGAACACTGATGCGCGAGGCGCACGCCAAGTGTGCGAATACCGCGAAGACCATTAAGAGCATCAAAAGGCGACGCCGTTGCTCCGTGCAATACCGAATAGCCCCAAATCGCGTCAATCAATTCCTTTTCGCCAGCAACGACACCGAGCATCGCATCGTTGTGGCCTGCAATACCCTTTGTTGCCGAGTGAACGACGAGTGAAACACCATAAGACAACGGCTGCTGACCAAGTGGCGTCGCAAGGGTGGAATCCACGAGGGTGAATGGCCCCTTAATTGCACCAATCTCGGCAAGATCTACCAATCCCATTTGCGGGTTCGACGGTGTTTCAGCAATCACCAACATGGTCTTTCCTTTAACCACGGCTGCTGCAAGCGCTCCAGGCTTTGACCCATCGACATAAGTCACGTCAATGCCCATCCGCTTGCATGGGCCGTTAAGGAATGCAACCGTGCCGCCGTACAACTGGTTGTGAGCAACGATGTGGTCACCGCTTGAACAAAGCGCAAAGACAACGCTCGCAATTGCGCCCATGCCCGAGCCGAAGGCAAGCGCGTCCTGTGCTCCTTCAAGTTCAGCTGCAGCTTCTTCAAATGCACGAACTGTTGGGTTGCCGTAACGCGCATAATTGCCAGACTTGTGAGTGGCGAGCGCATGTTCATTGCTGTCATCCAATCCTGCCGACTGCCACGTGGTCGATGTCCAAAGTGCCGGCGACAAACTGCCCGAACCGTCACGACCCGACGTGATGGCAGTGGTCTCGGGTTCGTGTTTTGACATCACACAAGCGTAACCAAACACCCACCTTGAGAAGGTTCGCTTTATCTCTGCCTGTAGCCTGCTTACGTAGCTTGTCTACGGCGACGTGGCCGAATGGTTAGGCATGGGCCTGCAAAGCCCCGTAACCGGGTTCGATTCCCGGCGTCGCCTCAAATATTTATTAAGTCAAATAGCTATTTGGTACTACCTTGAGAACGTTGATGGTGCGTATCTAAAGAATTTTGAACGAACTCTTGCCGTGAGCAGTGAGTGGCTTGAGAAGCGCTTTTCCAAAAACGGCACAAGCAATCATTACAACGGCGAAGATGATGAATGGCCCGCGCAGACCGAGGTAGCGGGCGGTTATTCCGCCAAAGGCGGCGCCGAAGGGGACTACGCCCCAGGAAATGGTGCGAAATGCTGCATTCATTCGGCCCAGCATTCGATCTGGTGTGAGTTGTTGGCGAAGGGTGGTGTTGATGATGGTCCATAATCCGTTACCAACACCTAGAAGCACGTAGCTGGCGATAGCAACGTAACGATTGGACGTAAATGCAATGCCGACAGAGGAAATTGCCCACACCCACAGAGATAGGGAAATGGTTTGGGTCGCAGACATTTGGCGTGAAAGGCGAGTGATAATGAATCGGCTTGCGATTGTGCCAGCTGCGGCGCCTACTGATAGGGCGGTGAACGTGATCTTTCCGCTGTTGAGCAAGTCCGACGTGTACAGCACGAGCAACGCCGCTGCGGCGAAATAGAAAAAGTTGAGCAGTGTGAGAATGACGGTGAGGCGACGGAGCACCGGGTTGTCTCGGAGAAAACGAAGCCCTTCCAACATGTCGTTGCGGATGCTGGTTGTGGGTGGCTCAACGCCATGTTCGTCGGGAACGGATTTGATTAATGCGGCAGAGACGCCAAAAGTGATGGCATCGGCGGCGAAAGGTAAAACCGTTCCTGCATTGAAGAGCATTACGCCAAGCGAAGGGCCAACGAACTGAGCGCTCGTCACCTGAGCGCTGGTGAAGCGGGCATTGGCTTCAATGAGCTGATCTTGTTTGACGAGTGCAGGAAGGATTGCTTGAGCGCAATTGGTGTGTAGCGTCTCGCAAGTTCCGAGCAAAAATGAGCATGCGTACAGAATCCAGATAGTTGCTTGATCGGTGGCAATCAGCGCTGCGAGTGTTCCAACGATGATGCATCGTGTGATGTCGGAGCCAATCATCAACTTTCTTCGATCCATGCGATCGGATATCGCACCTGTGAAAAGAGAAAACAGAAGCCATGGCAATTTGGTGGAGATGGTGATTCCCGAAATCAGAACTGGGTCGCGCGTAAGCAAAGCCGCGAGAAGTGGGAAGGCGGTAAGGAACATGCCGTCACCGGTGCATGAAGAGGTGACCGAGAGCCACAGAAGGCGGAAGCTACGACCAAGCTCTGGCTTCTCGCGTTTCACTGTGCTCACCATCAGAGGCTATCGCTTTATGGCCTATCGGTAGGATTGCCACATGAGTTCACGCAAAGTTGCAGTTATAACGGGTGCAGCACAAGGCATCGGCAAACAGACGGCTTCAGTGCTCAATGATCTGGGTTGGTCGGTGGTTCTGCTTGATTTGCAGCCGATTGACCCTTCTATATATGGCAGTGCGTTGTCGTTGGCTGGCGACATTACCGACGAAACCTTTGTGCAGTCTGCGGCAAAGCAGACGATCGACAATTTCGGCCGGATTGATGCGTTGGTGAATAACGCTGGCATCTCTTGCATTACTTCGGCATTAGACACTTCAGCAGAAATGTACCGAAAAGTTATTGACGTAAATTTGGTTGCACCATTCCTGTTGGCGAAGGCATTCGGCGCTTTGATGGTTGCGGCGGGAAGAGGATCGGTGGTCAACGTTGCATCGGTTGCAGGTTTGCAAGGCGTCGCAGACCGTTCTGCATACAACGCGAGCAAGCATGGGTTGATTGGCCTCACGCGAACACTGGCGGTGGAGTGGGGCGCAAAAGGTGTACGTGTCAACGCGGTATGTCCGGGTTGGGTAAAGACCGAGATGGATCACAAGGATCAAGCAGGCGGCAGTTATAGCGACCGCGACATCACCGACCATGTTCCGATGGGAAGGTTTGCGAAACCGGATGACATAGCGCAAGCAATCGCGTGGTTGTGCGACGACAGTAAATCCGGCTTTGTAAATGGAATATCGCTTCCCGTTGATGGGGGTTGGACTGCCGACGGCTCGTGGCAATCGTTGCGACTGCGCCACCGGGACTAATGGGACTAAGGTAGTTTTTGCCGTCTAACGAAAAGAGAAGATCATGGCTAACAAAGAACAAAAGAACAGCCCGAACAACAAAAAAGAAGCAAAGCTCACGTTGAAAGAGAAGCGCCTCAAGAAGGCTGAGAAAAAGAAGTCGTAACTGCTTGACCCAATTGGGTCGCTATTCGTTTTGTAGCGAAGGTCTGCCGAATACGGCGATGATTGCCTTGTCGCCGTGGTGTTCGCTTGACGGGCCGTAGATATCAACTTCTACATATTCCGGTTGAGTAATCACACGCTCTTCGACGGCTTCGGCAATCACTGGACGGAATCCGTGTTGTTCGAAGTGCTGTTTGTTGATGCCGACGCATGCAATACCTAGTGGCTTCAATACTCGCGAGATGGCGAGCATGTCGGATGCGCCCAAGTGACCGAGGGTGAAAGTGCCCGCGCTCACCATGAAGTCGTAGATCGATTGGGCGAAGTAGATCGGCTTCTTCAAATCCACTTCGTGAAACTCTGTGTACACAGGTGTGCCATCTTCACGCATCTTTGTTGCCGCCTGGGCAATCATCTGTGGAGAGATGTCCACGCCCTCGATTTCGCAAAGTGGTCGCAAACGGGCGAAGTGTTCGCCAATGGCGCCAGTGCCGCAGCCAATATCGCATACGGAGAGTTGTTCGTCGTCTTCGATGAGTGTGGCTAAAAATTCGGCGACAATCCTCGGGTAGATGTAATCATCCGCAACGAATTCTGCGTCGTAGGTCGGAGCCCACTTGTCGTACAGGGTTTTGTTCTCTTCGGGTGTCGATAGTGCGTAGGCATCTGCGAGAGAAATCTCATCTTTGCCTTTTTTCCGTGAAGCCATAGGCGCATTCTAATTGCCGTTTGGTCGGACCAGATATGGCGTTTCGTTGTGGGGTGATTATTGTTTCTTTAGCGATGTTATGGGGGTAAGAACATGAAAGTTCCGTTGACAGTGATCGATCATTTGCGCCGCGCCGAACAGGTGTATGGGCATCGCATTGCCTTTGTTGACGAACCAGACCAACCCGCAGAGTCTTGGGGAAGTCAGACATATGCAGAGATGGCAAGACGTGCTCGCGCGCAGGCCGCGGGGCTTGATGCTCTGGGAGTGAAGCAAGGTGCTCGAGTTGCCATTGTCAGTCATAACTCGGCCAGGTTGCTGACAAGCTTCTTTGGCGTGTCCGCCTATGGGCGAGTTTTGGCTCCGATCAACTTCCGCTTAGTTGCAGACGAGGTTTCATACATTGTCGAGCACTGCGGTGCCGAGGTGTTGCTTGTAGATCCGGAGCTTGAAGACGCGATGAAGGGCGTAACGGCGAAACACAAATTCATCATCGGCGCACAGTCGGATGAAGAGCTCTATCGATATGACATAGAGCCCAAAGAGTGGGTGCCAGACGAAGACGCAACAGCGACTATCAACTACACCAGCGGCACAACCGCACGTCCAAAGGGTGTGCAATTGACGCACAGGACGTTGTGGCTAAATGCGGCATCTTTTGGTTGGCACATGGGTGTGAACGACCGTGATGTGTATCTACATACATTGCCGCAATTTCATTGCAATGGTTGGGGCATGGTGTACGCAGTGACGGCGATGGGCGGGCAGCACATTGTTTTGCGCAAGGTGGATGGCGCCGAGATTCTTCGACGAGTTGAAAGCCACGGAATCACATTGATGTGTGGTGCCCCCGCAGTCGCGAATGCAATTCTTGATAGTGCCGCAACGTGGCAAGGGAAAATTCCGGGGAAGGGTGCGGTTCGAATTGTTGTAGCGGGTGCGCCGCCGCCAGCAAGAACCATTGAACGAGTAGAGACCGAACTTGGTTGGCAGTTCAATCAGATCTATGGGCTCACTGAGACTGCGCCAGTGTTGACTGTCAATCGACCAATTGCGGAAACAGATCAATTGTCGGCAGCCGATCGCTCGGTTGTTCTTAGTGCCGCAGGATCACCCGCGATAGGTGTAGAGACACGGATAGACGAACACGGCGAAGTGTTGGCCCGCAGCAATGTTGTGATGGCTGGCTATTGGAACCAGCCCGAAGAAACGTCGAAAGCGATTGTCGACGGTTGGTTCCACACGGGTGACGGAGGATCAATTGGCGAAAACCATGTGCTCACCATTGCCGACCGTAAGAAAGACGTGATTATTTCAGGCGGCGAAAACGTCAGTTCTATAGAGGTAGAGGGCGCGATCTTTTCGCATCCAGATATCGCCGAAGTTGCGGTGATTGGAATTCCCGACGACAAATGGGGCGAATCTGTGTTGGCCTTAGTGGTGTTGCGCGTAGGGGCGGAGCTCAGCGAAGAACAGGTGATTGCGTACACGAAAACCAAACTGGCCGGGTACAAGTGCCCCAAGCGAGTTGAGTTTCGAACCGAACTTGCACGAACAGCAACAGGCAAGTTGCAAAAATTCAAGCTACGAGCGCCCTACTGGGAGGGCCGCGAGCGGCAAGTGAACTGATTGTGGAAGGATTGGCAGATGCAAACTGATGCGCGTGCACTGGATTCCGCGCTCGAGCAATTTCGTGCTGAGGGCTACACAATCATTCGAAATTTCATACCGGCCGATGAGGTTGCAACATTACGCGCCGAGACAAAGAAGCTTTACGAGACAGCCATTACGCATCATGCGACTTACAAACATGGCAATCTCACGTACGAGATTTTGCCAGAGGCTCATTTCGGTGCCCGCTACGTAATTCAGGCCTACTGGTTTGCCTGGGCTAGCGAATACTTCGACAAGTTTCGAAGCCATCCTGCCAATCTCGAACTGCTCGAACCATTAATAGGTCGAAACATCAAGCAGGTGACTCAACAGATTCATTGGAAACCACCAGGTGCAAGTCTCACCGGATACCGCTTTCACCAAGATTTGCGCTTCCGCGAAAGCAAAGAAGCATTTGAAGATGTTGTACGCGATTCTGTAACTATTGGCGTGGCTATAGACCCGGCTACCAAAGACAACGGTTGTTTGCGTATTGTGCCTCGAAGTCATACGAATGGTTACTTAGGGCTCTCTGATAACGGCGAGGGTTCCATCATGAAGGGCCTCACGCATAACGATGAATTGACTGCGGTTGGTCTAGACCCCGACGACATCTTGGATGTGGAATTGCAGCCTGGCGATGCAGTGGTGTGGGGCTTGCTTACGGTGCATGGATCGCTGCCCAACAGTTCGGCGAACGATCGAGCATTTGCGCTGTCCAGTTACGTACGGGGCGAAACTTCGCAGCGTGGAGAGTGGGCGTTCAAAGACGGTGTGGGCACGAGGCTGGGGGCTACGCCGCAGCTGTGCAAGAACGAGCGGCTATTCGACAACCTTGAACCGCACTACGACGAAACGAAGTGGTTTCTCTAGAAACTATTTTCCGCGTGCGGGACGAACAAACTTCCTGAGGTTGCGGCGCACACCAAAGAGTGTCACCAGCAACATTGATTCTCCAACGATTTTCCAAGACATCTTTGACATGCCAAGTTCTCTTTCGAGAAACCGAATTGGTATTTCCGTAATTTGCAGACGTTCCTGGGAAGCCCGCTTCAAGATGGTGGAGAGAAACACGTATCCGTCGCCTAAGACGTTCTCTGTTTCGATGGCGCGGAGAGACTGCGCTGTGTAGCCGCGATATCCGGTGGTGCAATCAGAGATATCGATCTTGAGCATGCGGCGCGTGTACGCATTGCCCCATTTTGACAGCAACTTGCGATGCATTGGCCAGTTGACGATCGAACCGCCGTTGCAATAGCGAGATCCAACGACGATCTGTGAGCCGTTGCCAAGCGCTGAAAGAAACTGGGGGATCATGGCCGGGTCGTGAGAGAAGTCGGCATCCATGGTGATGACACGATCGAATGACGCTGAAAGCACATGTCGAAAGCCTGTGCGATAAGCGCTTCCCAGGCCGCGTTCATTGCTTCGGTGAAGCACGTGCATATTGCCAAGTTCGCTTGCCAGGCTGTCGGCAAGGGCTCCTGTGCCGTCTGGGCTGTTGTCGTCCACAATCAGAATGTGCATGAGTGGGGCACTCGCACGCACCTTACGGATGAAGGTGCCAAGGTTTTCGATCTCGTTAAACGTGGGAAGTACGAGAACGGCCCGATCGCCCCGAGCAATTGCGGTGTCGTCCATAACTTGTACACATCCTAGTCTTGAGTAATGAATCGTGTGCGATGGCTGGTTGTGTCGCTCTTTGCATTAGTCGTGTCGTGGTCTTTATCGATGCCACTATTTTCTGGTCCAGACGAACCTGCAAACTTTGTGAGATCGGCAGCTGTGGTACGCGGCGAATTTGTTGGTGTCGATGCAGGTGTGTCGTTAGAGAAGTCGTACTGGACAACAAATGTGGATATCGACCCGCAGTTTGGCGTTGCCAACCTAGTTCCGTGGTGTTTTGCGCCGTTTAGCGAAAAGCCTGCATGCAACCTGGCTATTGAAGACGCAGCTTTCGTGGATAATCCGCCGTATACCAACATGGGTAGGTACCCGATCTTTCCATTTCTGGTGTCGGGAGTGGGAACAATTTTTGGAGCCAACGATCTTTCTGCCTTGGTGTCGCGTTTAACACTTGGAGCATTGTCGGTTGCGCTACTTGGCTTTGCATTTTCATCTGTTGCGCACCGCAGGGGAAGTGTGCCCGCGTTGCTCATGGCTATAACACCTGGCGTGATCTTCCTATCGGCCGTGATGAACCCGAGTGCGCTCGAGATCGCTTCGGCAATAGCGCTGTGGGCAATTTTGCCTCACGTATTTGAATCGTCGCCACTCACGAGAATCGAACTAGTTGGCGTGGCCGTTGCGGGCGTGGTGTTGATTGGCACTCGTCCGCTTGGCCCCGCATTGTATTTGGTTGTGATGTTGTTCTGTTGTGCTGTAACGGTCGGTTGGGCACGACTGGGGAATGTTTGGAGACGGTTGCGAAATGTGTGGTTGCTTCATCTTTGCGCAATTGCATTTTCGGTTGCCTGGTACGTGACGGTGTTTAGTAAAAACACTGGTTCGCCCTTCACCGAGGGCAGTGTGAGCCTTGGGTTGCGGCAGCAGGTGATCGAGGCTGCGCAGCACATTCCAGCGGTGTTGGAGCAGGGCATAGGCAATTTCGGATGGCTCGACACCCCGATGCCACGAGTTGTATTGGTGTTGTATTTTCTGGTGGTCGTTTCGTTGCTGGTTTTCGCAATCGTTCGTTCGACGCTTTTGACCACCTCAATGGTTATCTCGCTCTGTTTGGTGTCAGCCTTGCTAGTTGTCGCGCAGGACATTAACTATTACAACCTGTTACGAAACTTTGGCTCACAAGGTAGGCACGTGATGCCGTTGCTTGTAGGAATGCCCGTTCTTGCATTGCGAAACGTGAAGTTGCCAAGTCGCGCTAATGCCGTCGTTGTGGCCGCTTGGGCAATCATCATGGTGTGGTCTGGAATCGCGGCGCTCCGTCGATATGCAGTTGGCATTCGGCCCGGTAATCAATTGGAGATGTACACAAATGCAGTTTGGCGGCCCGATATCGGGATTGCGTTCGCCACGTTCGCACTGGCTTGCAGTGCTGCAGCAAGCGCATGGTGCGCATGGCGTATTAGCGTGACCGCTCATGATCGCTGATATTTTTTCATCTTCGGCACTAGCAGTCGGTGTTCTGATGCTTGCTGTTTGGTTGCTGAGCTTGTTGTTGAAGAACGCATCAATCGTGGACATTGTCTGGGGTATTGGCTTCGTTGTCGTTGCATGGGTGTCGAATCTTGCATCAGATGGTTCATCAGACGTCGGTCTGATTGTCGCCGTGATGGTCAGCATCTGGGGTTCTCGTTTGGCGGGTTATTTGTGGTGGCGTAACCACGGCAAGGGCGAAGACTTCCGGTACGTGGCCATGCGCAAGCATTATGGCACTCGGTTCCCACTGATCAGTCTTGTCACCGTGTTTGCGTTGCAGGGTGTGCTCATGCTGGTCGTGTCGCTTCCTGTGCAGTTGGCGCAACAACCCTCAACGGAATCAATCAATATTCTTGGCATGGTCGGAGTGTTGGTCTGGTTAATCGGTGTGTTGTTCGAGTCGGCTGGTGACGTGCAATTGGCACGCTTCAAGGCTCGTCCAGAAAACTCGGGCAAAGTGATGGACAAAGGTTTGTGGCGCTATACGCGTCATCCCAATTATTTCGGAGATGCATGTGCATGGTGGGGTATTGCAATAGTTGATTTGCAGTCCAACATGGGTTGGCTGGGTTTGCTTGGCGCAGCAGTGATGAGTTTTCTACTGGTGCGTGTTTCCGGCGTGCCGATGTTGGAAAAAACTATGCATAAGCGTCGGCCCGATTATGTTGCCTATCAAGAGCGCACCAGCGGTTTCATTCCGCGTAAACCTAAAAAAAGTTAGATCAGGTAGTGCTAGTGCCGCGCAGCTTGGACCATGCACCGAACTGATCCAGTGCAGCAACAGTTTGGCTGATGGAGTTTGGCGGCACTGGATGGCTGATCAGGTAGCCCTGGGCTTTGGCGCAGTGCAGTTCGGCAAGAGTCTGTAACTGACGGACGCTTTCAACACCCTCGGCAACCATGTCGAGGCCAAGTGATTCTCCCATTGCGATAATGGTGCGCACAAGCGATCGTGCGCTTTGATCCTCTGCAACACCACTCACGAATGATTTATCGATCTTGAGGCGATGAATCGGAAATTTCTGAAGCAAAGATAGGGAGGAGTAGCCGGTGCC
>CAMDJX010000041.1 GCA_945900735.1 Acidimicrobium ferrooxidans DSM 10331
AGGCGCTCGACCCAGTGGCAGCCGCCAACATCGAGCGAAGCAACCGCCGACGTATTGAGCGCGCGCTTGAAGTGTGCATGGGCAGCGGCAAACCATTTAGCGACAACGCACCGGGCACGGGCGCATACCCCGACAATGGTGTGGTGCAAATTGGTTTGTTGTGGCCGCGTGAGGTGTTGGTGAAGCGCGTTGCCGAACGAGTGAACGCAATGCTCAAGTGGGGCTTCCTCGATGAAGTGCGCGACCTACGAAAGAGCGGAAACATGTCGATCACTGCAAAGCAAGCGTTGGGTTATGCCGAATTGCTACGCCACCTAGAGGGCAAGTGCACGCTCGAGCAGGCCGTTGGCGACATCGTGATCCACACACGCCAGTTTGCAGTGCGCCAAGAGCGTTGGTTCCGCCGCGACCCACGCATTACGTGGGTGAACATTGAAAAGAATCCCGTTGCCGAAATCGGTTCGGTATTGGCCAAGCACCTGAACTAGAAATAGAGGGCAATGAGCACGCTGTTTCCTGTCACCATCACCAAGCACAACGGCTTAGGCAACGATTTCTTGGTGCTTGAAACAGCGCAGGTTGCAGCACACTCGAATATCGATTGGCCTGCGCAAGCACGACTGTTGTGCAACCGCGAGTCACACATAGGCGCCGATGGTTTGCTGTTGCTCGGGCGCGTTGCCGAAGACGCGATTTCGATGCGTCTCTACAACTCCGACGGCTCGCTTGCCGAAATGAGCGGCAACGGCATTCGTTGCATCGCGCAGGCCGCAACCATGTTGTACGGGCACAGCGGCGTGGTGCGCTACATGGTTCATAGTGATGCAGGCCTTCGCGAAGTGGTGGTAACCCCGCGCGACACCGAGGGCAGCGTGGTTGATGCCAGTGTGGACATGGGCCCAATCACTGCGTTGCCCGAAGCCAGCAACTGGGCTGCATTGGGCGTGGATGCAATGCGTCCCGTTGCGCACCTGTCGGTTGGCAACCCGCACGCGGTTGTTGGCGTAGACGACGTGAAGGTTGTTCCGTTGCAGCAACTTGGCGAGATGGTGCCGCAAATCAATTTGGAAATAGTGGAGCCCGGCCCAGAAAGCAATGCCATCACTATGCGCGTACACGAACGTGGCGCGGGCATCACCCAGGCCTGCGGCACCGGTGCGTGTGCAAGTGCGTGGGCTGCAGTGCAATGGGGCCTTGTGCCCGCCAAAGCAGAAGATGTGTTGGTGCACATGGATGGCGGCGATGTTCGGGTGCGCGTGAACAGCCCCAAACAAGGCCATGTGACGTTGATCGGCCCGGCCGAATTCATGCAGTCCGCCCAGGTTGAATTGATTCTGTGAGCAACCCGTACCAGCAGGCGCTCGGTCAGACACTGATCGATCGCAGCATTCGCGAACGCATCGTGCTCGTTGGTGTCATATTTGATGGCCACGACGAGGAAGAAACCGACGAGAGCCTGGACGAACTAGCAAGGCTTATTGATACTGCAGGCGCCGACGAAGCAGCGCGAATGACGCAGCGCAGGGCAGCACCCGACCCAACGTTTTTCATTGGGAAGGGCAAAGTGCAAGAACTCAAAGAATTGTGTTTGGCAGTGGATGCCGACACCGTGGTGTTCGACAACGAGCTATCGCCTGGTCAGCAATACAACCTAGAAAAGTTGCTTGGTCGTACCGCGATCGATCGCACCGCAGTCATCCTCGACATCTTTGCCCAGAACGCACACACGCTCGAAGGTAAAGCACAGGTAGAACTTGCGCTGCTTCGCTACAAGTTGCCGCGTTTGCGCCGAGGCATTTCGGAAGCCATGTCGCAGCAAGGTGCAGGCATTGGTTCGCGAGGCCCTGGTGAAACCAAACTCGAAGTTGACCGACGAAAAATTCAGGACAAGATCGTCAAACTCAGCCGCGACCTTGTCAACCTGCACAACAACCGCCGCGAGCAAGCCAAAAGCCGGTCGCGAAGTGGCCTAGGTGCTGTTTCAATCGTTGGTTACACCAACGCCGGTAAAAGCACGTTGCTCAATCACCTCACCAATGCTGGCGTGTTAGTAGAGAACAGGTTGTTCGCAACACTCGACCCAACCACCCGCAGGCTCTCACTACCTGGCGGCGAGCCCGTGTTGCTCAGCGACACCGTTGGTTTCGTGAAGCGCCTGCCTCACGGCCTTGTCGAGTCGTTTAAAAGCACGCTCGAAGTTGCCGTGCTCAGCGATTTGCTCTTGCACGTTGTCGACTCCACATCGGTCGACCCACAGGGGCAAATAGACGCAGTGCGTTTGGTGCTGAAGGAAATTGGTGCTGGCGACGTGCCCGAGTTATTGGTGTTCAACAAAGCCGACATGGCGTCCGAAGCCGCCGAGCAAATGGTGCAACTGCATCAAGGGTCGGTCGCAATCTCTGCAGTTTCGGGCGAGGGCATCGAAAAGCTGTTGCAGACCATTGGCGACAGGATGCGATCCATCACTGCCGTTGTCGAATTACTCGTTCCCTACGACCGGGGCGATATTGTCGCTGCGGTGCATAGAGAAGGAGAAGTGGTGTCTACAGCCAACGAAGACGACGGTATGCGAATTCGTGCGCGCCTCGCCGACGCGTCTGCAGGTCGGCTCAG
Source organism: Acidimicrobium ferrooxidans DSM 10331 (assembly GCA_945900735.1). Classification (GTDB taxonomy): domain Bacteria; phylum Actinomycetota; class Acidimicrobiia; order Acidimicrobiales; family Ilumatobacteraceae; genus UBA3006. The sequence continues at coordinate 2,614 of CAMDJX010000041.1, forward strand.
CGAGTTCGTTGTTTCTCCTCGTAAGGACGTGGCATGACGCAAGGCTTCGTTCCACCGCCGTACCCCTACGACAGGCTCGATGCGTTTAAGGCTGTTGCAGCCAAGCACCAGGGCGGCGTTATCGACTTAAGCGTGGGCGACCCATGCGACCCACCAAGCGCCGCTGTCATCGCCGCACTATCCACATCAAACCTCGAGCGCGGCTACCCACCATCTATCGGCATCGAGCCACTTCGCGCAGCTGCGCGCAACTGGATGCAACGATCGTTTGACATCGATATTCCGTTATCGCAGATTGCCGCAGCAGTTGGCAGTAAAGAGTTTGTTGTAACGACACCGCAGTGGATGAAGTTGCGCACGCCATCGCGCGACACCGTGTTGTTTCCTGCAGTCAGTTACCCAAGCTATGCAATGGGCGCAACGCTGTCTGGTTGCAGGCCGGTAGCCGTGCCAATGACCGCAACGGGTGGCATCGACATCAGCAAAATCAGTGCCGACGACGCCAAGCGCGCGCTCATGATCTGGATGAACTCGCCAAGCAACCCAACAGGCGCGCTCGACGACATGGAAGCAGTGGTCAAGTGGGGCAGAGCAAACAACGTTCCCGTGTTTAGTGACGAGTGCTATGTGGAGTTCACGTGGCAAGGCAAGCCAACCACTGCATTGCAATACGGCACCGAGGGTGTCATTGCGTTGCACTCGCTGTCAAAGCGTTCCAACCTTGCCGGTTTGCGCGTTGCGTTCTACGCAGGCGACGCCGACATCGTTCACTACTTAAAAGAAGTACGCAAACATGCTGGGCTCATGGTTCCAGGCCCAGCACAAGCAGCAGGCGTTGTTGCACTCAACGATGTTGAGGGCGTAAAGGTGCAGGCGCAGGTGTATCGCCGCCGATTAGAGCGCACTGCCCAGGTACTAAGTAAGTGGTCGGGCAGAACTATCGATTTGCCCGCTGGCGGTTTCTATTTGTGGTTCGACGCAACGGATGGCTGGGAGTTTGCCGAGCGCTTGGCATCAGAAGGCGGCGCGCTCGTCAGCCCGGGCGACTTCTACGGTTCGGGCGGTTCAAACAATGTTCGTGTTGCGGTGGTGCAACCCGATGATCGCATTGAGCTGCTCGCCCAACGACTAATTAATAAGTAGTCATTCGGTTATTGTCTGAGGGTTACCTCTCACACGTTCGTGTTTGGTTCCTTTTTAGGACAGGACAGTGTGATGAGTCGCTTAAACCGTGTGGTTGTTGCTGCAGTGTTGGCTATTGCTGTGATGTTGCCAAGTGCTGGTGGTGTGGTGGGTGCTCACTCACAACCAGCTCCTCGTCATGTGTGTACGAAGGTTGGGGATGTTGTTTCGGCTCCAGTTCCGTTGGTATGTAAACAGACTCCGAAAAACGGGTTGCGTTGGCGCAAAGCCCCAATCCCAACTACAACGACTACAACATCTGTTGCGCCTTCCACAACGCTGGCGGTGGTTCCAGCTGTTTCTTTAGCATCAACGTTCATTACTGGTTCAACGTTCCCTAAAGCAGCAATGGTGACTACCAATGTTGCAGGCACGGTGTATTTCATTGAAGGTGCATCACCCGTAAACACGGTTTCAGACATCACGTCGGCAAGGTATTACCGTTGGACGTCTGGTGTGGTTGCTGCCAACACGCCAACATCTATTGCGCTAGATGTAGATGTGTTGACGAATGGGTATTACCGAGTATTCGTTACCAACAGCCAAGGCGTACTTTCGGCACCGGCGCTCAACAAAGTTACGATCAGTATTTCGCGATCATTTGCGGCTGTTCGCACGCAAACGCTTGACCAAAACTCTGCAGCGTGGGATGCCGGCCAATGGTCGGGGATTCTTTCCAGTCAGGCGATGGCGCAATCCTTCACTGCAGGGCTCACTGGGCCTCTTTCGCGTGTTTCCTTGGGAATTTATCGGGTAAATACCCCCACTCAAATCACTGCTTCTATCTATGCGGCTGGCATCTCGGGCAACGCAGAGGGTTCGGCACTGGCATCGAAAACTCTTGATGCAACAACGATTCCAACCAGTGAAGGTGGTGCGCTGGTGGCTTTTGATTTTGTTTCGCCAGTCACAGTTACTGCGGGAACGCAGTACGTCATTGTGGTGACAACGCCAGATAGTTCTCCAAATATTTACAAATGGGGATACATAATCGGAAATAGTTATGCCGGTGGAACTGGAATTGTATGGCCTCTAACATCACCGACGGTGTTGGGAGACCTCGTCTTCAAAACTTACGTCGATATTTAAAGCGGTTTATAGACGACGCAACACGGTGACGAGTTTGCCGTAGACCGAAACTTCGCCAGTTTCGAAGACCATTGGTTTCATGGTGGAGTTCGAAGGTGTGAGCGTGATCTTGTTGCCGCTCTTTGTAAATGTCTTGATGGTTGCCTCGTCGCCGGGAATGCCTGCAACAACAATGTCGCCGTTGTTGGCGGTGGCTTGCTGACGGCAGACGACGAAGTCGCCATCCAGAATGCCGGCGTCGATCATGGAGTTGCCGCGCACGCGAAGCATGAACAGTTCGCCGTCGCCCGTGAAGTCCATTGGTAGGGGAACGAGTTCTTCAACGTTTTCTTGTGCAAGCACGTTTACGCCTGCGGCAACGTCGCCAACGAGGGGAACGTGTTTTGTCGGCCTGCGCTCCATGGCGACACCGCTTGATGCTTCGTAACGAACTTCGATGGCGCGTGGCTTTGTTGGGTCGCGATGGAGGTAACCCAGTTTTTGCAATGTGCCCAGGTGGTTGTGCACGGTGGCCGAGGAGCTGAGGCCAACGGCCTCGCCGATCTCGCGGACGGAGGGTGGGTAGCCGCGGTCGCGCATGTTGGTTTCGATGAAATCGAGGATGCCGCGCTGGCGGTCGGTGAGCTGGGTGTGGGCTGGCTGAGGGGCGGAAGTCATGGGTTCATCGTACGGGTGTTCGCCCCTCGAGTCAAACACCTGTTCGGAGAACAACTGTTCGCCTAGATCCAACAACTACGAACACCCGTTCGCTATGGTGGAAGTAACCCCGAATAACCCTTCTACACAAAGGAACCCCCATGGCCTTAGCTCTCCACCACACACACCCAGTTTCCCGCCCAGTTCGCGCCAGGGCACCTCATTTGCGCCTGATGCCTACTCCGGCACCCATTCGGTTGCCCAAGGTCTCCGCATCTACCTATCGCCGCAGGCGTTTGGTGGCAATGGCTGCCATTGCCTTGGTCGGGGCACTGGCCTTTGGCGTTTTGGCTGGCACACAAGCCGAGGCCGGCTCGGCCAACAGTTCGGCTGCCAATGCGCCACGGTATGTCATTGCACAACACGGCGACACGTTGTGGGCAATTGCCCGTCGTGTTGCACCAGAAGGCAACATCGCCGAGCTCGTCGAACAACTTGTTGTGCTCAATGGTGATGCCATTCAAGTTGGTCAACAAGTTCGTATCCCGTAATCGCATTTATTGCAGGTACTACTGTGTTATTTGTGCATTGCCCAAGTTGTGCGTTCGACGACACGAAAGTGATCGATTCGCGTATGTCCGAAGAGGGCAGCGCAATTCGTCGCCGTCGCAACTGCAGCCAATGCGGATATCGCTTCACCACCTACGAGCGTCTGGAAGAGCAGCCGTTGTTTGTGCTGAAGCGGGGTGGGTCGAAACAGCCGTTTGATAGGGCCAAATTGATGTCGGGCATTCAGGCCGCAGTCAAGGGGCGCCCAGTGGACGACTTGGCAATTATGGAAATGGCCGAGCGCATCGAGGACAAATTGCGTCTGCAAGGTGGCGACGTCACCAGCAGCCAAGTTGGTCACTCTGTGTTGGAACAGCTTCGCGAGATTGACGAAGTTGCGTACATGCGTTTTGCAAGTGTGTACAAAAACTTTGACGACGCAGCCGATTTCAAACGCGAACTTGCGTTGCTCGAAAAACACTCCAGCGCATCGCGCGCTTAATTGTTAGCGCGTGTAGCGCAGAAACAGAAACCCGTCGTCTTCGCACACGTGTGCAAGTTGGAAACGCTGCAACACATCGGTTGCGCCAGCAGCCAAACGTGGGCCCATGCCGCCAACAATGTTTGGGCTTACCGTCACATTGATTTCGTCTACTAAGTCGGCTTCCACCATTGCGGCGTTCAGGGTTGGGCCGCCCTCAAGTTGGGCAAAGTTGCCCTGCAGTTGCTGAACGGCCAGAGCCAAATCAACTGTTGTAGTTCCGGCGCGAACGCAATCGACTCCTGCTGGCGTGGCTGCGGTTTCGGTGGTGATGAGGAAGCCCGAGCCGCTGGTGAATAACGCCATGTTGGTATCGATAGTGGCGCTACGGGTAACTACGCCAACGCGAAGGCCAGGCTTGCTTGGCGGGCCATAGTCGTCGACGACCACGGTGCTTGCGCCCACGATGATGACGTCGGCAAGTTTGCGTAGGCCAAGAAGCACTGCCAAGTCGGCTGGGCCGCCAAGGGCGCGCGAGTTGCCATCAACAACCGTGCTGCCATCGATGCTCATCACCATGCACATGCCAATGGTGGGGCGGGTGTTGCCGTTTGGGGTTGCCACGCGAGTGCGGGCAATGCCGTAGGCCTCTTCAACCGAGATTTTGCTCACAGGGTTTGGGAAGAGGCGTCGCACTGCGTTTCAGCCTATTGCTCGGTGCGTTATCTGTGGCACGATAAGGAGATGACCATGACGCCAACAGAGCGCACAGTGTTTCGTACTTGTCCATTATGTGAGGCCACGTGTGGTTTAGAGATCACCGTGAAAGATGGGGCCGTGGCTCGAATCAGAGGCGACCGCGACGACGTATTTAGCAAAGGTTTCATTTGCCCGAAGGGCAGCACGCTGAAGCAACTGCATGAAGACCCCGACCGTCTTCGCAAACCGATGATCAAGCGCGATGGCAAACACGTTGAAGTGACGTGGGACGAAGCGTGGGCAGAAGTTGAACGCGGGCTCATGGGTGTAATCGAGAAGCACGGGCGTGGCGCTGGTGGTGTGTACTTGGGTAATCCAAATGCGCACAACTTGTCGCCATTGATTTACAACCGAGTGTGGTTGCAGGCGCTTGGCACAAAGCAACGATTCAGTGCATCGTCGGTCGATCAGGTGCCGAAGCAAGTGAGTTCGGGCTACATGTTTGGAACGGCAGCTTCTGTTGCGATACCCGATCTTGATCGCACCAATTACATCTTGATGTTGGGTGCAAACCCATATGCGTCTAACGGCAGCTTGTGCACCGCGCCAGATTTCCCAGGCCGCTTGGAAGCAATGCGCGAACGCGGTGGAAAACTTGTAGTGATCGACCCGCGCAAGAGCAAGACGGCAGAAAACGCCGACGAATGGATTGCCATTCGCCCGGGTGCAGACGCGCTGTTGTTGGCGGCAATTGCGAACACCATTTTCAGCGAGGGCTTGGTCAATGTCGGCGATCACGTGAGGCCGCATATTGCGGGGCTCGATGTATTGCCGTCAGCACTTGCGCCGTTTACTGCAGAAGCGGTAACGAAAGCGGTGGGCGTAGACGCAGAAACTATTAAGCGTTTGGCGCGCGAGTTTGCCGCGGCCGACAAGGCCTTGGTTTACGGACGCATTGGCACGTGCACCGTCAGCTTCGGCACTACTGCCAGCTGGTTAGTAGATGTGGTCAACACCATTACGGGAAACCTGGATCGCGAGGGTGGCGTCATGTTTCCAACCCCTGCTGCGGGCGGCCCAACCACACGCGGCGCAAAAGGCACGGGCAAGGGCTTCCAAATTGGTCGTGGCTATTCGCGGGTGCGAAAGTTTCCAGAAGCGCTGGGCGAGTACCCCGTCAGTGTTTTGGCAGAAGAAATTGCAACTCCGGGCGATGGGCAAATCAAGGTGATGATTACGGCGGGCGGTAACCCCGTGTTGTCTACACCAAACACGCTGGCGTTGGAAGATGCAATGAAGTCGCTCGAGTTCATGATTTCGGTTGACATTTATCTGAACGAAACAACACGTTATGCAGATGTGATTTTGCCACCGCCGTCGCATCTGGAGCGAAGCCATTTCGATTTGGTGTTCACTGGTTTTTCAATTCGCAACGTTGCCAATTACAGCGAGCCCGTTTTCGAACGTGATCCTTCGCAGCCAGACGAGTGGGAAATCTTTTTGAAGATTGCAGGCATTGCGCAAGGCATGGGTGCAGGTGTCGACCCAGCAGTTGTCGACGACTTCACACTTGATGCGTTTATCGGAAGCATCATGAAAGATTCTTCTTCGCCAACTAACGGCTTGACTGCCGAGCAAATACGCGAACAACTTGATGCAACGGGCGCGCGCGGTGCAGACCGAATGTTGGATTTGATGTTGCGCACAGGGCCATACGGCGACGGGTTTGGCGAAAACGCCAATGGCATCAGCCTGCAGCACATGAAGCAACACCCGCATGGCATCGACTTTGGGCCACTCGAGCCACGACTGCCAGAGATGTTGCGCACCGTCAGCGGCAAAGTAGAGCTTGCGCCGCCAGCACTGCTTGCCGACTTGCCGCGCCTCGAGCAATCGATGCACGAATTTGATGATGAGCAGTTGGTGTTAGTTGGTCGTCGTCATCTTCGATCAAACAATTCGTGGATGCACAACATCGAAGTGTTGGTAAAAGGAAAACCACGTTGCACGTTGCAAATGCATCCCAATGATGCTGCACGAGTTGGTGTGAAAGAAGGCGAGCAAGCGCGCATCACCAGCCGTGTTGGTCATGTTGATGCAGTTGTTGAATACACGTCCGACATTCGCGAACGTGTTGTCAGCCTTCCGCACGGTTGGGGGCACGACATGAGTGGTACGCAGATGAATGTTGCAGTGAAGCGAGCCGGGGTTAACTCCAACGTGCTTACCGACCACAACGAGATGGACCCACTTTCGGGTAATTCGGTAATGAACGGCATTCCCGTTACGGTTTCGGCCCTCGTTTAGGGAGTTATCAACAGGCTGGGGGCACTTGTCCACCTATTTGGCCCAATGTCCACAAGGCTGTCCCCAGAAAGAAAAAGAAATACACAGGGTTATCCACTTCCTTCCCACAGGGGTATGCCCGTAACCTCCCTCTCGAGGCCAGATATGACATTTTGATTTCTTTTTTGGAAATCTGGCAAAGCGTTACTGGGTATGGGACGGAGAGGCTAAAAAATATTGAGGGATGATTGACAAGAGGGAATTACAATGCTGTAATCATTCCCTACCAGTTGTGGATGGATCTGCAAAGGGGACAGTTTCAACACAACATGTTGTGGTCGAGTTTTTGGCCCTAGCTGCGGTGGAGGCCTGACCCCCTTGGAAATCCCTCCAGAGCCAGTGGATATAAGGATTTGCCAGTTTTCAGCAATACAGAAGTTCTACAAACGACTACCAAAACAAGTTAGGAAACCACAACATGTCACTCGCACCAGAGCGTCTCACCATCGGCATCGGACGCAAGTTCACCACTCCAGAGGTGCACCCATACGACCAAGTGGCGTGGGAGAAGCGCGACGCACGTATCAACAACTGGAAAGACGGCAGCATCGCATTCGAGCAGCTGGGCGTCGAGTTCCCAGTGGGCTGGTCGTTGAACGCCACCAACATCGTCACCCAGAAGTACTTCCGTGGCACGCCAGGCACGTCCGAGCGCGAGCACTCGCTGCGCCAAGTAATCGATCGCGTATCTAACACCATTGCCGACTGGGGCATCGAGGGTGGCTACTTCGCCGACACCGAAGAGGCCGAAGCATTCCGCGACGAACTGAAATTCATTTTGGTGACGCAGCGAGCAGCATTCAACTCGCCAGTGTGGTTCAACATTGGCGTGCCAGGTGTTCCACAACAAGCAAGCGCTTGTTTCATTCTTTCCACCGAAGACACCATGGACGGCATCTTGAATTGGTACCGCGAAGAAGGAATTATCTTCAAGGGCGGTTCGGGTGCAGGCATCAACTTGTCAAACATTCGTTCAAGCGCAGAACACTTGAAGGGTGGCGGCACAGCCTCCGGCCCAGTCAGCTTCATGCGCGGCGCCGACTCTTCAGCAGGCACCATCAAGTCCGGCGGCAAGACACGCCGTGCAGCGAAGATGGTCATCTTGAACGTGGATCACCCAGACGTTGAAGAGTTCATCTGGTGCAAGACCCGCGAAGAGCAGAAGGCTCGTGCATTGCGCGATGCCGGCTTCGACATGGATCTCGACGGCAAAGACTCGTTCTCTGTCCAGTACCAAAACGCCAACAACTCGGTGCGCGTTTCCGACGATTTCATGCACGCAGTGAAAGAAGATCGCGACTGGACATACAAGGCTGTTAAAGACGGTGCAGCAGTACGCACCGTTCGTGCCCGCGACTTGTGGCGTCAAATTGCCACGGCCTCGTGGGAATGCGCCGACCCAGGCTTGCAGTTCGACACCACCATCAACAAGTGGCACACAGCGCATGCAGCTGGCCGCATCAACGGTTCCAACCCATGCAGCGAATACATGCACATCGATAACTCGGCATGCAACCTTTCATCCATCAACTTGCTGAAGTTCCTCAGCGATGACGACATCTTCGATGTAGACGCATACCGTCACACCATCGAAGTGATGTTCACCGCACAGGAAATTCTTGTAGGCAACGCCGACTACCCAACAGAAAAGATTGGCGAGAACAGCCACCTCTTCCGCCAGTTGGGCTTGGGCTACGCAAACATCGGCGCACTCTTGATGGCGCTCGGCATGCCATACGACTCCGACGGCGGCCGCGCTTGGGCCGGTGCACTTACCTCGATGATGACTGGCCACGCGTACGCCACAAGCGCACGTATCGCCAGCCGCATGGGGCCATTTGCCGGCTTCGCAGCTAACGAGCGCTACATGCTCAACGTGTTGCGCATGCACCGCGATGCCAACGCCGAGATCGTCAATGCACACGTCGTGCAACAAGATCTCGTCAACGCTGCAACCCTCGCATGGGACAACGCAGTGCGCGACGGCGAAGAGTACGGCGTTCGCAACAGCCAGGCAACGGTGCTTGCACCAACTGGCACCATCGGCCTCATGATGGACTGTGACACCACTGGTATCGAGCCAGACTTGGGCCTCGTCAAGTTCAAGAAGTTGGTAGGCGGCGGCAACATGTCCATCGTTAACCAGACAGTGCCACGCGCACTGAAGAACTTGGGCTACGAAGGTCCGGTCATCGATCGCGTCATTGCGTACATCGACACCAACAAGACCATCGTCGGCTCACCCGACTTGAAGGCCGAGCACTTGCCAGTGTTTGCCTGCTCGATGGGTGACAACACCATTCACTACGAAGGTCACGTGCGCATGATGGCAGCGGCTCAGCCGTTCTTGTCGGGTGCAATCTCCAAGACAGTGAACATGCCAGAAGAAGCAACGATCGAAGAGATCGAAGCACTGCACATGATGTCGTGGGAACTCGGCATCAAGGCTGTCGCTATCTACCGCGACAACTGCAAGGTTGGTCAGCCATTGTCCACCGCCAAGAAAGACGGCGAAAAGGGCACGGCAGATGCAGCAACCGCGGCAACACAAGTTGTCGAGCGCATTGTTGAAAAAGTAGTGATGCAGCCAGTTCGTCAGAAGCTTCCACGTTCACGTCGTGGCCGCACATTCGAATTCCGCGTCGCAGACTGCAAGGGCTTTGCCACCATCGGCGAGTACGAAGACGGTCGCCCAGGCGAAGTGTTCCTCACTGTGTCGAAGCAGGGTTCAACACTTGCTGGCATCATGGACTCGTTCGCAAAGAGCGTGTCGTACGGCTTGCAATACGGTGTGCCACTGCGCGCATTCGTCGAGGCGTTCATCAACACACGCTTCGAGCCAGCCGGCATGACCGACGACTCCGACATCCGCATGGCATCGTCCATCATCGACTATCTCTTCCGCCGCTTGGCAGTCGAGTATCTATCGGCCGATGAGCGTTCCGAATTGGGTATCTACACCCGCGAAGAGCGCATGCAGCCAACGTTGCCAGGTGTTGAAGAGTCGGTCACCGACACAGCACAAGGCGTAGACGTCATCAGCGATCCAAAGACCATCCCATCGGTTCAGGATTTGGTTGCACAAATGGATCTCTCCGCACAGCAGTCACACGCGGCAGCATCCACTCCAGCAAAAACTGGTGCAATCTGCTCGTCGTGCGGCTCGGCCAACATGCAGCGCGCAGGTGCGTGCTACGTATGTGGCGATTGCGGTTCGTCCAGCGGCTGTTCCTGACATTCATTGATTAATCAGCGTCGCAAGCCGGTCGAACTGGCCTGGTTTGCGGCGCTGTGCGATGACGATTATCAGTTTCTTGGTGTAACCGACCCAAAGCTTGCAAGCTCGTGGCTGCACTGCAGCGACATTGTGTTGCGTGCCGAAGAAAACGGTTTCGACAACGTATTGCTGCCATCGGGTTTCGAGCTTGGAATAGACGCAACAACCTTTGCGGCAGCGGCAAGCGTTGTCACCGAGCGAATCAAGTTGTTGCTTGCGGTTCGCACGGGCGAAGTGGTGGCCCCGCAATTGGCGCGGCAAATCTCCACATTGCAGGATATTTCCGCAGGGCGGCTCACCATCAATGCAATCTCGTCCGACATTCCCGGTCAGTCGCTTCCCAGCGATGCCCGTTATCGGCGCACCACCGAATATTTCGGTGCGGTCAAGTCGTTGCTCAATACGGGCAGGGTAGATATCGACGGCGAGTTTGTTCAACTGCACATCGATGCGCCTCGTGTCTCGCGCAACCAGGCAAGCCTTGGCTTTGGCGCGCCACCTGTTTATTTCGGCGGGCTGTC
>CAMDJX010000042.1 GCA_945900735.1 Acidimicrobium ferrooxidans DSM 10331
AAGGTGTGCGAGTTGGTGCCCTCTGGGACAACGCCATTGATGATGGTGTTTGTTCCGCCCGCGATGTTGGCAACGATGCTGGTAATTGGCGCAACCGTTGTAGCGATATTCAACGAAGCATCAACAGCAGCACCTAACTGGCATCCGACTGCGGTTTCGTTGCTGTCCGAGGCAGTTTGACTTGTGCACGCTGAAACAAGCGTGATAGCGAGAGCGAGGGGTAAGAAAAATCTGGGGGTTTTCATGGTTCTATATCTACACGCCAATGCTGCTGCTTGCCATGCGGGCAATATTCTTGATGAGCTGATCCATGTCTTGCACCGAACCAATCTTGTTGAGCAGTGGTCCGTCGATGAGCAATGTGGACAACCCGTGTGCCACCGACCACATATACGCGGTCTGTGTTTGAACAGCCAATTCGTCCGCGTCTAATCCAACCATTGCGACAACCTCGTCGTACAGAATTCCAAATGCGCGGTCTGCTTGGATAGCAGCGTCGGGATACGACGCCATGTCGCAGAGGTCGGTGCGAAACATCACGCGGAGGTGCCCTCGATGATTGAGCGCAAAACGTACGTAGCTTTCGCACAGTGCCTCGGCACCCAGGTTGCGATTTCCTTGCATTTCATTGCCGAGTATTGCGAAGCCCTCCTCGCATATTGCGGCGAAGATGCCGGCTCTATCTCCGAAGTGGTGATAGGGCGCTTGGTGTGAAACGTTTGCCTGCCGTGCGAGTTCGCGCATTGAAATGGCATCCGGCCCTACACCCGAGGCAATCTCAAGTGCCGCATCGACAATGACTCGTTGCAGCGGGTCTGGTTTGGCCAAAGGCATAACTTGACATTATCTAGTTTTCGCACTAGACAATGTCAAGTATGAATACTCACCCAGAAACCAAAATTCACGACCGCCGTTGGATCATCTTGCTGGTGCTGTGCATCAGCTTGTTCATGGTTGTTGTCGACAACCTCATTATCAACGTTGCGCTTCCAACATTGTCGCGTGAACTGGGTGCCTCAACCAGCGGGTTGCAATGGATTGTTGACTCGTACGCGCTGGTGTTCTCGTGCTTGTTGTTGGCGTTTGGCGGCCTCGGTGATCGCTTTGGACGCAAAGGTGCAATGCAAGTTGGTCTTGTCGCATTCATGGCGTGTTCAGTGTGGGCATCGTTTGCAACATCAACGGCAACGTTGATCATTGCTCGTGGCGCAATGGGCATCGGCGCTGCAGCGGTCTTTCCGGCAACGCTTGCAATTCTCATCGATGTATTTCGTGACCCGATTGAACGCGCAAAAGCGATTGGTGTCTGGTCTGCCGTATCCGGAATGGCCGTTGCATTCGGCCCAATGGCTGGCGGTTTCTTGCTTGAGCATTTCTATTGGGGTTCCGTATTCCTCGTCAACGTACCCATCGTGATTATCGCGCTCGTTTTGGGCGCAATATTCATCCCAACATCAAAAGACCCAAATCCACATCGTCTCGATTTCATGGGGTTTGTGTTGTCCATTGCCATGGTCGGCTTGCTCGTGTACACCGTTATTGAAGGGCCACATCGTGGTTGGACGAGTGTTGCAACGCTTACGTCGTTTGCTGGCGCATTGTTGCTGCTTGCAGCATTTATTAAGCGCGAACTCTCAACGAGTGAACCACTACTCGATGTTCGTGTTTTCCGTAACGCACGCCTGTCGGCAGCCACGGGTGCAATCGGTATCGCGTTTTTCGTGTTGTTTGGTTTTACTTTCTTGGTTACGCAGTACTTCCAATTTGTTCGTGGTTACAGCACGTTTTCTGCCGGCGTGCACACGTTGCCATTTGCGCTTGGTGCGGGTGTAACTGCACCGATCGCGGCGCGGCTTGCGCTGAAGTTTGGAACGAAGCGAATCGTCGCAATCGGACTGACCAACATGGCTATTGGTCTCATCATCATCGGTTTCTGCGAAGCTGATACCGCGTATTTTGGCCCGATCATCGTCAGTATGTTGTTCTTGGCTAACGGTCTTGCTCTTGTCACTTCGCCTTCAACCGATGCAGTGATGGGCGAGTTGCCTCGTGAAAAGGCGGGCGTCGGCTCGGCAGTGAACGATGTCAGCCGCGAAGTTGGCGGAACGCTCGGTGTTGCAATCAGCGGTTCGGTTTTCGCTTCGTTGTACAGCCCAAAACTTGGCGAACTATTGACACCGTTCAATTTGGATAGCGAAATTGTGGCGCTAGCCAAAGAATCGGCAGGCGCCGGTTTCATGGTTGCGGAGCGAGCCCCAACACCCGAGGCCGCCGAAGCTGTAAGGCAAGTGGTAAGCCAGGCATTCATGCATGGGTTCCATACCGCGTGCTTTACGGGCGCGGGGGTGGCACTTGCCGGTGCCTTGTTCGCATGGAAATTTCTGCCTGCAAGACGTGCCGAACCCGTTTCAATCGGCTGACCCAAAGGCCCTCGCGGCTTTACTACTGGCTGGCCCCGCAAGTAGCCTGATTCTTCTTACATAGGCGTTCAAAGGGGAGAGCCATCATGGCAAGAATCGTAAAAGCTGCGTTGCTTCAGACGGACTGGACGGGCGACAAAGAGTCGATGATCGACAAGCACGAGGCAGCCGCCCGTGAAGCTACAAAACAGGGCGCACAAGTGATGTGCTTCCAAGAGTTGTTCTATGGCCCGTATTTCTGCCAAGAGCAAGACCCAAAGTATTTCTCTTACACCGAGCCAATTCCTGATGGTCCAACCACCAAGCGCTTCCAAGCACTTGCAAAAGAATTGGGAATGGTGTTGGTGTTGCCGATGTACGAAATCGTGCAACCAGGTTTGTACTACAACACCGCAGCGGTGATCGACGCCGATGGTCGTTATCTCGGAAAGTATCGCAAGCAACACATTCCGCAAGTTCCGGGTTTCTGGGAGAAGTATTACTTCACGCCAGGAACTGGTGGCTATCCAATCTTCGAAACCGCTGTAGGAAAAGTTGGCGTGTACATCTGTTACGACCGCCACTTCCCAGAAGGTTGGCGTTCACTCGGTTTGAACGGTGCAGAAATTGTGTTCAACCCATCGGCAACCAGCCGTGGTTTGTCCGAGTACATCTGGAAGATCGAGCAGCCAGCTGCTGCCGTTGCCAACATGTACTACGTGGGCGCAATCAATCGCGTTGGCATTGAAAAGGACTATGGCACGGACGACTTCTACGGCCAGAGCTACTTCGTAGACCCAGAAGGCAAGTTTGTTGGCGAAGTTGGCGATGCGTTCAAGCACGAACTCATCGTTCGCGATTTGGACATGGACAAGATCCGCATGGTGCGCGATCGTTGGCCGTTCTACCGCGATCGTCGTCCAGACGCATACCACGAAATTTCGGAACGATAAAAGAAACGGTCATCAGGGGGAACCATGGCACGAACACTTATCAAGAACGGAACAGTCGTTAGCCCAACTGGTCGGCACGAAGTTGATGTGCTGATTGAGGGCGAAACAATTTTGGCGTTGCTCGATCGGGGCAAAGCCGACTCGTTGAATATCACTGCCGACAAAGTGATTGATGCAAAGGGTAAGTACGTCATTCCCGGCGGCATCGATGTGCACCCGCACATGGAGTTGCCATTCGGTGGCACCAATGCAAGCGACACATTTGAAACCGGCACTACTGCAGCCGCATGGGGCGGTGTCACCACCATCGTCGACTTTGCTGTGCAGCGATACGGAGAAAACGTTCAGGAGTCATTGGCAACGTGGCACAAAAAGGCCGAAGGTAATTGCTCGATTGACTATTCGTTCCACCAAATCATCGGTGGTATCGACGAACAGGCGCTTGCCGACATGGATTACCTCGTAAAGAACGAGGGAATTACGTCATTCAAATTGTTTATGGCGTACCCGGGCGTGTTCTATTCGGACGACGGCCAAATCTTGCGAGCAATGCAGCAGGCGAGCAACAACGGTTCCACCATCATGATGCACGCCGAAAACGGCATTGCTATTGACGTATTGGTGCAACAGCACATCGCGCGCGGCGAAACCGACCCGAAATACCACAGCTACAGCCGACCAAGCTTGCTGGAGGGTGAAGCAACCAGCCGCGCAATTGTGTTGTCCAAAGTTGCGGGCAACGTGCCGTTGTACATCGTGCACATGTCGGCTTCGGAAGCGCTCAATGCGTTGGCCGAGGCTCGCCATGAGGGGCTCAACGTGTTTGCTGAAACCTGCCCGCAGTATTTGTACATGACGTTGGAAGATCATCTTGCCAAGCCGGGCTT
The DNA here is from genome assembly GCA_945900735.1 of Acidimicrobium ferrooxidans DSM 10331. Taxonomy (GTDB): domain Bacteria; phylum Actinomycetota; class Acidimicrobiia; order Acidimicrobiales; family Ilumatobacteraceae; genus UBA3006. The sequence goes on from CAMDJX010000042.1 coordinate 4,240, forward strand.
CGAAGGTGCGAAGTACGTTTGCTCGCCACCAATTAGAAGCAAGCACGACAAGCACAATCACCATGCCGACTTGTGGAAGGGCTTGCGCATGAACGAGTTGGCCGTTGTCTCAACCGACCACTGCCCGTTCTGCATGAAAGACCAAAAGGAACTTGGAATTGGCAACTTCTCCAAGATTCCTAACGGCATGGGCTCAGTCGAGCACCGTATGGAACTGATTTATCAGGGCGTTGTGCAAGGCGAAATCTCGCTCGAGCGATGGGTAGAAACCTGCAGCACATCACCAGCGCGCATGTTTGGCATGTACCCGCAAAAGGGCATCATTGCTCCGGGTTCGGATGCCGACATTCTGGTCTGGGATCCGAACGGCAAGACAACGATCGGCATTAATGACAAGCACCACATGAACATGGACCACTCTTCGTGGGAAGGTTTCAAAGTGGACGGCAAAGTTGACACCGTATTGTCGCGCGGCAAAATCGTTGTCGAGAACGACAAATTTACGGGCACCAAGGGACACGGCAAGTTCATTCGCCGCGGCTTGTGCCAGTACCTCAACTAAACAACATCACACTCACCCCCTCAACATCACAATTAGGAGAAGTTATGCAACGCATTAGTCACTGGGTTAACAACAAAGTTGTTGCCGGCACATCGGGCAACACAGGCAAGGTATACAACCCAGCAACGGGCGAGCAGCAGTCCGAAGTTGACTTGGCAAGCATCGCCGAAGTTGACGCGGTTATTGCAGCAGCAAAAAAGGCAGGCCTCGAATGGAGGTCGTCAAACCTTTCGCGCCGTGCCGAGATCATGTTCCGCTTCCGTGAGCTTGTTGTTGCAAACAAGAACGAGCTTGCCAACGTGCTTTCGCTTGAACACGGCAAAGTGCCAAGCGATGCAATGGGCGAAATTTCCCGCGGCATCGAAAACGTGGAGTTTGCTTGCGGTATTCCAGCATTGTTGAAGGGCGGATACTCCGAGCAGGCATCAACTGGCGTAGACGTTTACTCAATTCGTCAGCCACTCGGCGTAGTTGCCGGCATTACGCCGTTCAACTTTCCTGCGATGGTGCCAATGTGGATGTTCGCTAACGCCATCATGTGCGGTAACACCTTCGTATTGAAGCCATCCGAAAAAGACCCATCCGCACCAATGTTCATTGCCGAACTGTTGCGCCAGGCTGGCTTGCCAGACGGCGTATTCAACGTTGTTCATGGCGACAAGATTGCGGTTGATCGCATTCTGTCCCACCCAGACATCGCGTCTGTTTCGTTCGTTGGTTCAACACCAATTGCTAAGTATGTATACGAGACAGGAACCAAGAACGGCAAGCGCGTGCAAGCACTTGGTGGTGCAAAGAACCACATGCTGGTGTTGCCAGATGCCGACCTCGACATGGCAGCCGACGCAGCAGTAAGTGCCGCGTTTGGTTCTGCTGGCGAGCGTTGCATGGCCATCTCTGTGGTTCTTGCAGTAGACACCATTGCCGATGAGTTGGTAGAGAAGTTGAAGACTCGCGTGCCAAAGATCAAGGTTGGCCCCGGCACCGACCCAACTGCAGAAATGGGCCCATTGATCACTCGTGAGCACCGCGACAAAGTTGCTAGCTACATCACCAACGCAAATGGTGAAGGCGCAAGTGTTGTTATCGACGGCACCGACAAGGCAAAGGATGCAGGCTTCTTCCTCAACCCAAGCTTGATCGACAAAGTGAAGCCGGGCATGAAGTGCTACGACGAAGAAATCTTTGGGCCAATACTGACAGTGATGCGAGTGAAGAGCTACCAAGAAGGCCTCGACACCATCAATAGCAATCAGTTTGGTAACGGCACCGCAATCTTCACCCGTGACGGTGGCGTTGCTCGCCAGTTCCAATTTGATGTGCAGGTTGGCATGGTTGGCATCAACGTGCCAATCCCCGTGCCAGTGTCGTACTACTCATTCGGTGGTTGGAAAGCTTCGCTTTTCGGTGACCAACACATGTACGGCCCAGAAGGCATCAACTTCTTTACGCGCGGCAAGGTGGTCACATCACGTTGGCCAGACCCACGCACATCGAAGATTGATCTCGGATTTCCGTCAGCACGCTAAATAGCCACACATATACATAGGGGAGAGCAATGGACATCGGTGTTGTATTGCAGACCACTCCGCCATCGGCGCGAGTGATTGACCTAGCCAAGAAAGCCGACATGTTTGGCTTTTCCCACGTCTGGACGTTTGACAGTCACATTTTGTGGCAGGAGCCGTATGTGATTTTCAGCCAGATCCTGGCCGAAACACGCAACGTCATCGTTGGCCCAATGGTGACCAACCCGGCAACACGCGACTGGACAGTTACGGCCAGCACGTATGCAACGTTGAACGAGATGTACGGCAATCGCACCGTGTGCGGCATTGGTCGTGGCGACTCTGCCGTGCGCGTTACCAACGGCAAGCCAACAAACTTGGCGACACTGCGCGAAAGCATTCATGTCATTCGCGAACTTGGATGCGGACGCGGGGTTGATTACAACGGCTCCACCATCAAGTTTCCTTGGGCCGCAAAAAGTGAACTCGAAGTGTGGGTTGCTGCGTACGGCCCGAAGGCACTTGCACTTACCGGTGAAGTGGGTGACGGTTTCATTTTGCAACTTGCCGACTTGAGCATTGCCGAATGGACCATTAAGGCCGTTCGCGATGCCGCAAAGGCTGCCGGTCGCGACCCGAAGAGCGTCAAGATCTGTGTTGCCGCTCCTGCGTATGTTGGTAATGACATTGCATACATGCGCGACCAGTGCCGCTGGTTCGGTGGCATGGTGGGCAACCACGTAGCCGACATTGTCGAGCGTTACGGCGACAACTCGGCAGTGCCGAAGGCACTAACCGACTACATCAAGGGCCGCGAGAGTTACGACTACAACGAGCACGGTCGTGTTGGTAATAGCCACACGTCGTTCGTGCCAGACGAAATCATTGATCGATTCTGCATTCTGGGAGACGAAAAAGAACACATTCGTCGCCTCACCGAATTGAAGGAACTTGGCGTCGATCAATTTGCCGTGTATTTGCAACACGATGGCAAGGATTCGACATTGCAGGCGTATGGCGAAACCATTCTTCCCGCCATGCAGGATTTGGGCAAAGCTAAACAATGAGCCCTCTAGCACGACGCAGCATTTACCGAACCAGCATGTTTGTGCTGTCGGTTGTGCTCGTTGGCGTGCTGTGGGAGTTGTACAAACTGATTGGCCCAGAAGACGGCGGCAAGTTGTTTGGTGCCGCAGTTCTGCCTCGTTCTAATGACACAGCCATGCCGCACATCTGGTCGATGCTCAGCCGTTACGGCCGCCCCGAAGTGCGCGGCTCCGACAGACAGATTTGGTCTGTCGTGCTTGCCGGTGCGTGGTTCTCATTCAGGTTGTCGGTTGCCGGCTTCGCCATTGGCGCCACTATCGGCGTGGGCTTGTCGGTATTGATGGCTCGTTTCAAAATGGTGGAGCGCGGGTTGCTGCCATACCTAGTTGTTTCTCAAACAGTTCCGCTTATTGCGCTTGCTCCGCTCATCGTGTCTTGGGGCGGCAAGGTAAACATTTTCGGCTTCACTTGGCCGAAGTGGCTGTCGGCCGCAGTTCTCGGGGCGTTTCTCGCGTTCTTTCCAATTGCAGTTGGCACATTGCGTGGGCTTGCTAGCGCACCAAGCGCATCGCTCGAATTGATGAGTAGCTACGCGGCCTCGTGGAAACAGACACTGTTCAAGTTGCGTTTTCCTGCAGCGATCCCGTTCATGGTTCCTGCTTTCAAACTTGGTGCTTCCGGTGCAGTTGTAGGTGTTGTTGTTGCCGAGATCTCCACTGGCCTTAAAGGTGGCATTGGTCGTTTGATCATTGAGTACGCGCGCGAAGCAACTGGTGACCCGGCCAAAGTGTTTACCGCCGTGTTTGGCGCCGCCGCACTTGGTTTGGCAATGGCGGGCTTTGTTGCAATTTCAGATGTGTTGTTGATGCGTAATCGACCAAAGGAGACCACCACATGAGTGCGGTCAATGTTCAGGGTGCAAGCAAAATATTCAACCAGGGGACACCGAAGCAGGTGGATGCACTTGTTGATGTCAACCTCACGGTGGAACCAGGCGAGTTTGTCTCGCTGATTGGGCCTTCGGGTTGTGGTAAATCAACGTTGCTTCGCCTCATTGCAAACTTGTTAGAGCCAACAACAGGCGAGATCACTGTAAACAGCAAGACAGCAAGCCAGTCGCGGCTTGATCAGGACTATGGCATGGCGTTTCAGCAGGCTGGCTTGTTCGACTGGCGCACAGTCGCCAAGAACATCGAGTTGCCTCTTGAACTCAAGGGCTGGGACAAAGCAAAGCGCGCAGCGCGAGCAACGGAAATGCTGGAGTTGGTGAAGCTTCCCGAGTTTGCCGACATGTACCCATGGCAACTGTCGGGTGGCATGCAACAGCGCATTGCCATTGCCCGTGCGCTTGCCGCACACCCACCGCTGTTGTTGATGGACGAACCATTCGGCGCGCTTGATGAAATGACCCGGGAGTACATGCAAGGCGAGTTGCTGCGCATCTGTTCCGAAACACACACCACCGTGGTATTCGTGACGCACTCCATTCCCGAAGCCGTTTACTTGTCGAACCGCGTAGTAGTGATGTCGCCGCGCCCAGGCCGCATTACCGAGGTCATCAATGTCAGCCTTGGTAGCAACCGAACCGAAGACACCCGTGGCGCCGACGAATTCTTCAAAGGCATTACCGCCGTTCGTGAAGCACTTCGTGGCACGCATGCCGATCACGCAAACGCTGGTGCCGTGCGCGGAGTTGAAGACCGCTGATCATGACAACCTCCACCCGCATTCAACGAGTTGCACCGCCGATGGTGTTTGGCGTTGTCTTTGTTGCGCTGTGGGAATCGGCAGTGAGAGGTTTCGATTTGAAGCCGTACTTTCTTGCAGCACCTTCGAAGATAGCCGAGCAGTTTGTGAAGAATGCTTCCCGAATCCTTGAGGCCGCTTCGGTGTCTGGCACAAATGCGCTCGTTGGTCTCATTGTCGGCACAATCTTTGGCATTGCAATGAGTTTTATTCTCAGCCGCTTCGGTTTCCTTAATCAGCTGATTACTCCGTTGGCTATTGCACTGAACGCCATCCCCATTTTTGTTCTGGTTGCTGTTCTCAACAACATGTACTCCATCACCAGCGAAATTCCGCGTCGTTTCATGGTGACGTTGGTGGTCTATTTCATCGTGCTGGTCAACGTGGCAAAGGGCCTCACCCAAGTTCGCTCTACGCACGTTGAAATCATGCGCTCCTACGCAGCAAGCGAGATCGAGATTTTAAGAAAGGTGCGGGTACCAAACGCGGTCCCATATCTATTTACAGCTCTGAAGATTGCCGCTCCGGCATCGGTCATTACTGCATTCGTTTCCGAATATTTCGGTGGCGCGCAGAACGGACTGGGCAGCCGGATCACCAGCAATATCGCCAATTCCAAGAACGCGGCCGCCTGGGCTTACGTTCTCGGGGCGTGTTTGCTTGGGCTAATCTTCTACATCATCTCCATCGTGCTGGAGAACGTTGCCTCACGGGGCGGCGTAGCCGACAACACCAATAACAACAACAAAAACAAGTAGAGAACCCAGGTTCTCGGGGGAGTACCAACAATGAGGAAGTCAAGCATCAAACTCGCAGTTGCGGGTATTGCTGCGTTGTCACTGTTCACCGCAGCATGCGGTGGCTCAGATGATGCCGCAACAGACACAACCGCAGCAGCAGCAGCAGAGTGTGCCGAACTGACACCAGTCAAACTGCAATTGCAGTGGTTCACACAAGCTCAGTTCGCTGGCTACTACGCCGCACAGGACCAGGGCTTCTACGAAGCAATGTGCCTCGATGTCACCATCTTGGAAGGTGCAGTAGACATTGCACCACACGTCGTTCTTGCGAACGGCGAATCAGACTTCGCAATCTCTTGGGTATCCAAGGCACTTGCTGGTCGTGAAGGCGGAGCAAACATCGTAGACATCGCACAAATCTTCCAGCGCTCAGGAACACTGCAAGTGTCGTTCAAAGATAAGAACATCACTACAGCAGCAGACTTCAAGGGCAAGAACATCGGTAACTGGGGATACGGCAACGAATTCGAAATCTTTGCTGCACTCACCAAGGCCGGTCTCGACCCAGCCAAGGACGTAACACTTGTTCAGCAGCAATTCGACATGGCGGGCTTGCTCGCTGGCGACATTGACGCTGCAGAAGCAATGACCTACAACGAGTACGCACAGGTTTTGGAAGCAGTTAACCCAGACACCGGCGCGCTCTACACAGCAGAAGACTTCAACGTCGTTTCATACGAAGATGAAGGTGTTGGTATGTTGCAGGACGCAATTTGGGCAGACGGTTCACGTCTCTCCGATCCTGCATACGTTGACACCGCAACGAAGTTCGTTGCAGCATCCATCCAAGGTTGGGCATTCTGCCGTGACAACACACAGGCATGCACCGACATCGTTGTAGCAAAGGGCTCGAAGCTCGGAGCTAGCCACCAGTTGTGGCAGATGAACGAAGTCAACAAGTTGATCTGGCCAGCCTCGATGGGCGCAGGCATGATTGACTCGGCAGCATGGGACCGCACCGTGGCTCTTTCGCTCGAAGCGAAGAACCTCGAAGGTGGCACCGTATTGACCGCAGCACCTGATGCAGAGGCACACACCAATGACATCGTCACCGCAGCGTTGGCACTTCTTGCCGACATGGGTGTCGACACCACTGGTAGCGCATTTGCACCAATCACTGTCACCCTCCTTGAAGGTGGCAACTGATTTAAATCAGTTCAAAAAAAGGGCGGGTCGCTTCGGCGGCCCGCCCTTTTTGTTTTATCGACTTAGTGAAGTTCTAAGGATGCAGTCCGCGCATGCGGTGCGCGTCAGCGATTGTCTTAACGCCCAGAACAGTTGCCGCCAAACGATTTGGCAGCTTTGATTCCTGTGAGAAGGCATAGAACCGCTCGAAGGCAGCCCGCATCAAATCGATAACGCGGGCATTAACTTCGTCTTCATCCCACGTAAGGTGTGCAAAGTTTTGGCACTGTTCAAGATAAGAACACGTGACACCACCGGCGTTTGCATATACGTCTGGAATGATCACGATGCCTTTTTCGGCAAGGATCAAGTCGGCAGTGGGGGTGAGCGGACCGTTTGCGCCTTCCACCACCAGCTTTGCCTTCATGCTGTTCGCCTCAGTCTCGCCAACTGCATCTCCAAGTGCACACGGCATCACCACATCGCAGTCCAAACCAAATACAGCTGTTGAACCAGCAACGCCACGGGCAACCACATCGCCTACGCCCGTATCAACAACACTCTTCGCGCCGTCACGGTAGGCCTGATCAATTGCCTTTAAGTCGAGGCCTTTGGCGTCGTAGATGGTGCCACCAACGTCGGACAACCCAACGATGAGTGCGCCACGTGCTGCAGCAAGACGTGCAGCCCACGAACCCACCTGACCGTAACCCTGAATAGCAATGCGTTTGCCTTCGAGTGAAGTGCCCATTTTGCCAAGCATCAATGCCGCTGCCTCGACAACGCCTCGGCCAGTTGCCGATTCGCGGCCAAGCGAGCCACCCAATTCGATTGGCTTACCCGTCACTACACCTGGTGTGGCGTGGCCAACACCAGTGGAGTACTGATCCATAATCCACGCCATGATCTGCGCATTGGTGCCAACGTCTGGCGCTGGCACGTCGCGGTCGGGCCCAAGGAAGGAAGCAATCTCGGACACGTACCGCCGTGTGATGCGCTCAATTTCGCCAATTGAATATTGCTTCGGGTCGAAGCACACACCGCCCTTCGCGCCACCCAATGGAAGGTTTGCAATGGCGGTTTTCAGTGACATACCAATAGCGAGAGCAATTACTTCTTCGCGGTTCACTTCATGGTGATAACGGATACCGCCCTTTGCCGGCCCGCGCGTGGTGTTGTGGTGCACTCGCCAACCAGTGAGTTGGTCTCGGCTTCCATCATCGCGGCGAAATGGAATTGCAACTTCAATAATTCTTCGCGGGGCGACGATCGTTTCGATCAAGCCGTCTTCCAATCTCAGCCACTCGCCAGCCTCGCGAACACGGAGTTCGGCTGCTTCGAGCGCCGAGTAGTTCTTATATGACGCCATTGTCATACATTCCCCTTTCAGCAACGTTGCTGTCCTCAGGCTAGATCATTACTCACTGGTACATCAGCGCTTCGGATTTTGCATGATGCCTTCGAGTCATCCGACGAAGGTGATTTTTAGCGCCTCAGAGTATTCTCGTGTTGGTACAACTACCAGTTTGAGGAAAAGCCATGGCAAGCTCGGATAACTATTCGCCTTTAGAGAAGCGTCTGCAATTTGGTGCGCTTATTGCTGCACTGGCTGCAATCCCAGTTGTCTACATTCAGTCGTCAAAGAATCATGACTTACTGATCTATGCCGAAATTGCTGGAGTAGTTATTTGGCTTTTCTTCTTGTTTGAGGTAGCCATACTCACTTGGCTGGCCGAAAAGAAACGGCAATGGCTACTTGGGCACAAGCTTGAAGTAATCATTGTGCTTGCTTCATCACCAGTCACGTTGCTGATCAACGAGGGCGACAATGTGTTAACGGCATCGCCGTTGTTGATCATTCCACGGTTGCTCAAAATTTCGAAGGTGGCCAAACTGGTCAAGATTGGCAAAGTAGCCAAGACTGGCAAAATCATTCGCAAGTCATCGGCCATTTCAAGCTGGTTTGAGGTGCTTGCAATGAATGCAGCCGTACTACTCATCATCGGTATTGCGGGCATGCTCGTAGGCAAGAAGGCTTATTCGCCCCGCGACGGCCTACGAAATTGGGGATCGCTTCTGGCCGATTGGGTTGGCTTGCCGGCCATGCTTGGGCAACTATTGATCGTTGCTATTGCGGTGCTGGCGACAACGGTAGTGATACGTAGGCAGAACTTGAGAGACGAGCGCCCTGCTGGCTGATTGAGTGTGGCACCCACGAACTACCGTTAGTGCCAATGTCGATGCGGATTGAATACGTCAGTCGTCTTGATGACATCTGCGAACCTGCCGCGGCCTTCCTGGCTTCGGGTCAGGACATATTTGAGTGCCAACACATCGTGG
>CAMDJX010000043.1 GCA_945900735.1 Acidimicrobium ferrooxidans DSM 10331
GCCGTGGAGTCCATGACTTTGAGGCCCTTATTGATCACATCAAGATGAGAAATGTGCGTGTACTTGGTGGCTGTCGGGTCGAGTTTTGGGTCGGCGGTGTACACACCATCGACACCAGAGTGCGTTCCCTTCAAAATGGCTTGCGCCGATATCTCTGCAGCACGCAAAGCCGCCGCGGTATCGGTAGTGAAAAATGGATTGCCAGTACCACCGGCCAAAATAACAACGCGTCCTTTTTCTAGGTGGCGCTCTGCACGGCGCCGAATATATGGCTCGGCAACTTTCGGCATCTCTACTGCGGACATCACGCGCGAAGATTGCCCGACTCGTTCGAGTGCGTCTTGGAATGCCAGAGCGTTCATCACGGTTGCGAGCATTCCCATGTAGTCGGCTTGCGCCTGATCCATGCCTTGCCCTGCACCCTTCAAACCGCGCCAGAAGTTTCCACCACCGACAACAACAGCAATGTCGACACCAAGTTCTTGACGCGTTTCGAAAAGCTCGGTAGCAACTTGATGCAGCACGTCGCTGTCGAGACCGAATCCAGTTTTTTCTGCCAACGCTTCACCAGACAACTTCAGGACGATGCGACTCCAGCGTGCCTGTGGGTTGACTTTGGAAGACATATCTAAGCGTTGAACCTAACCGATTTCGACTTGCGAGAAACGAACGATGGTTGCCTTGCCAATGACTTGGGCAACGGATTGCTTGTCGTCCTTGGCATAGGGCTGCTCGAGCAATGCGATGTCCTTGAAAAAGCCCTGCACTCGGCCCTCCACGATCTTGCCGATGGCGGCTTCCGGCTTGCCCTCATTTCGTGTAACCGTTTCGAGGGTTGCCCGCTCGGCTGCGATTACCGACTCTGGGACATCGGACTTTTGCAAATACTTTGGTCGGGCAAAAGCGATGTGAACGGCGATGTCGTGCGCGAGTTCCTGCGTTGCACCACTCATTTCAACAAGAACACCGTTGACGCCACGCCCACCCTGGATGTGAATGTATGAATCAAGCACGTTGCCACTAGAGGCTTCGAACCGCACGATGTCTCCGAGTTCGATCTTTTCCTTCAACAGAATTTTCAAGTCTTCAAGTTGTGCCGAGCGTTCGGCTACTGCGGCCTCGCCCTTAGCAATGACGAGCTCGACGAGCGCTGTTGACTCGGCAAGAAAGTGCTCGCTTGCAGCAACAAAGTCGGTTTCGCACTTCAGTTTGACGATTGCACCAACATTGCCCTTGATCTGCAAGGCAACAATGCCCTGCGCACTGTCGCGGTCGTCACGCTTGGCGCTTGCGGCCAAACCTTTCTCACGCAACCACTGCTTAGCGGCTTCGATGTCGCCACCATTTTCTTCAAGAGCCTTTTTACAATCCATCATTCCTGCGCCACTTGATTGGCGCAGTGCCTGAACATCTTTTGCTGTGAACGACATGTTGCTTACGCCTCCGGGGTTGCTTCGCCTGCGGATGCAACGCGTGCATCTCGGGCTGCTTGTGCTTCTGTTGCAGCCTTGCGAGCGGCATCTTGCTGAAGCTCAAACTCGGCTTGTTCTGCAGCGCTACGAGCCACGGGTGCTGCAGGTGCCGATGATGGAGCCGATGCGCGGCCAGTTGTCTTTTCCGCGATGAAGCGACCTTCGGTCACTGCTTCGCAAATCATGCGGCACATCAATTCGTTGGCCCTGATGGCGTCATCGTTGCCAGGAATTGGGTACGTGATGAGGTCTGGGTTGACGTTGGTGTCGACGACAGCAATGACTGGAAGTCCGAGCTTGTTGGCTTCGGTAACAGCAATGCTTTCCTTCACGGTGTCAAGGATAAAAACTGCCGTTGGGAGGCGGGACATGTTGCGAATGCCCGACAAGTTCTTCTGCAGTTTTTCGAGTTCACGAGAAATGAGCAGCGCTTCTTTCTTTGGCATCAATTCAAACTCGCCGGTGTCGCGCATGCGCTCGTAATCCTGCATCTTGCTGACACGCTTTGCGATGGTGTCGAAGTTGGTGAGCATGCCACCCAACCAACGCTCGTTGATGTACGGCATTCCGCACTTCTCAGCGAAGAACTTGATTGGATCTTGCGCTTGCTTCTTGGTGCCGATGAACAAAATGCTTCCACCGTTTGCGACCATGTCGCGAACAAACTTGTATGACGTCTCTACGCGATCGAGAGTTTGCTCGAGATCGATGATGTAGATACCGTTTCGCTCTCCAAAAATGAAACGCTTCATTCGTGGGTTCCAGCGATGGGTCTGGTGACCGAAGTGAACGCCTGCTTCAAGCATTTGGCGCATGCTGACGATTGACATAACTTTCTCCTCTCCTGTGGTTAACGAACATGAGGCCCTTGCGCCGAAGCGACCACAGGGTGGGACTCACATATTTTCATTGCCGGACACGGATTTGTGACCGCTGTGAGTGTATCGGCAGGCCGTTAGAGCAACACCGCCCGCACCCGCCGAGTGCAGGTTGACGGGTTGAGGTAATTGCTACCTCGACGAACACCTATATACAGGGTTGCTCCTGGCGCACCTAGCCCCTGACCGACCAGAACCGACTCGCCCAATGCCACCTGTGCCGAACGCAAGCGGCCGTGGGTAACCAATAGGCCACCTTTTGTGCGCACCACTACATACATGGTGTTGGCAACCACGCCAACGAAACTGACCACTCCGTCGACTACCGAAGCGACCGAACCGCCGGGGCTCGTCCGGTATTCGATGCCCCTATTGCCTTCGCACCAGACACAATTTGGTGCGCGAAAATCGTCAATTATTTCGAGATGCGATGGTAGCGAGAGCGCACAGGCCTGAGGAGTTTGAGTAAATACCAAACACACAGCCGATATCAACCACAGCGGGAAATTGAGTGGAAAACGATTAGACGACATCGGCAAGATGCATGCGCGAGCGCAACTGCAACACTGCCTTGGTATGTATCTGAGAAACCCGACTCTCGGTTACGCCAAGCACTTCCCCAATTTCGCTCAGTGTGAGGTTCTCCTCGTAGTACAACACCAACACAGTTCGCTCACGATCGGGAAGCTTTTTAATTTCCTGGCGCATCACTTTGCGCAATTCTTCGGCTTCAACAACCGCGTCCGGGCTTGTTGCTTTGTGCATATCCGAATGTGTACTTGTCGGCGTGCTGTCGGCAACGATGTGGTCGAGAGGACCCACCGAACTGGCGGCAATATTGGCCAAACGTTTCTGAAACTCTTCGTCACTGATCTCAAGCTTTGCGGCAATTTCTTCATCGCTCGGTGCGCGTTTTAGTGAATGCTCAAGTTCCGCGATGGCTGTTTCAATTGCGCGAGAGTGTGAACGAACTGAACGTGGAACCCAATCGAGCGCGCGCAGACTGTCGAGAATCGCTCCCCTGATTCGGGGAACGGCGTACGTTTCAAATGTGAAACCTTGCAGCGGGTCGAAACGGTCTATTGCATTCATCAGCCCAAACACGCCGGCAGAAATGAGATCGCCTGTGTCCACACGCTTTGGCAAACCTGCGGCAAGACGACCGGCCACGAACTTGATGAGCGATGCGTAGTGCACCACCAGCCACTCGCGAGCTATTGGGTCCTTATCCTCGTGCCACTGCTGCCAAGCCTTGTCAATCGTCAGGCGAATCGGCAGAGCATTCATGCCTGCTTATTATGCCCTCAGAATCAGGCCCGTGGATGAGACGTCCCGTAGGCCGACTTCAGGCGCTCTTTGCTGACATGCGTATAACGCTGAGTTGTTGCCACATCGGCGTGGCCAAGCAGTTCTTGCACCGCGCGTAGGTCCGCCCCGTTGTCCAGCAAATGAGTGGCATACGTGTGGCGTAACGCATGCGGATGCGTGGGTGCGAGAGAACGTGCGTCGATGATGCGTCGCACATCGCGGGTTCCAAGCCGAGTGCCGCGCGAATTGACGAACAACGCAACGGTCGACGCGTTGGTAACCACTTCCGACCGCAACGCCACCCACTGTTTCAATGCAACAAGCGAGGGCTCGCCCACTGGAACACGACGCTCTTTCCCACCTTTACCCATGACAGAAACTGCAAGTTGCTTGACATTGATGCTGTCAATATCAAGCGAACAAAGCTCACTCACACGAAGGCCACTTCCGTACAGCATTTCGATGACCGCGGTGTCGCGAGCAATTTTCCAATCTGGTTGATCGGTGTCGTCAGTATGGAGCAAAGCGCCAAGTTGCTCATTAGTGAGCACCTTGGGCAGACGACCAGTGTCGCTTGGAGTACGCACACCAATTGTCGGGTCGACCGCAATTTGTTGGTTTCTTGCCAACCACCCGAAGTACCTGCGCAACGCTGCAAGCTTGCGACCCGTTGTGCGCTTAGCCATCTTCATCGTGGTGAGAAAACCGATGTACTGCCGAACGACGTCTTTAGTCACTACATCCGGAGTGACAATGCTTTGGCGGCCCACCCATTCGATAAACAAATTGACATCGCTGAGGTAGGCCGAGATGGTGTGAGGAGAAGCAGCAGTTAACGAGACGCCGAATTGCTGAATTCGCCATGCATCGGTTTCCATTTGGCTCTTCTCCAACGGTCGCGCTTAATAATTAGCGGCTGCTTTCACCGTACCCTGCCGCGGGAAGCGTACCGAGCACCTCCCACCAACCCGAGTTGTTTACTACCCAGCCATCAGATTCCAATCGGCCAAGTGCAAGCGCTGTTGCGACCAAGTCGCCTTGGGTACGCATTAACACTTGATCGAGCGTGAGTGCCTCGCCCCACATTGCATTAAGCACTGCCAGGTCGTGGGCACTGGGATGCCGCCGAATATCGAATACACGCGGATGGCGGCCGCGGCTGTCGAGACCAAGTGCAACCAAAACATCTTGCACGTCTACAACTGGAGCACAACCCTGTTGCAGCAACAGGTTGGTTCCGGCAGACGACGTGTTGCGTGGCGAACCCGGAACCGCCATCACGGTGATGTCACGCTTTTGTGCCTCCTCGACGGTGATCATCGAGCCACCACTCGTTCTTGATTCGACGACAACAAGCACCTCACTGAGTGCTGCAAGTATGCGATTACGCATCGGGAAACGAAAGGCCTCGGGCATAGTGCCAGGTGGCGACTCGCTCAGAAGCAAACCTTGCTCTCCTACAAATTTCCATAGATCAGCATTTTCTCGTGGGTAAACGACATCGAGACCTGAAGCAACCACACCAATTGGCAGGCCGATTGCAGCAACAGATTGGGAACGCCGTTGCGGACGTGCGACCCCGCGCTCGCATGCAGTAACCACACCTTTGTGTGCCCACGCATCGATGCCGCGGGCAAGCCCCGAGACAGTGGAAACACCATGCTCTGCCAAATCGAACGCTAGATGTGAAGCCATGTATCGGCCTGCGGCAGTTGCGGCTCGTGTGCCAACAATTCCGATACGCCGCTGATTAAGTGCAGCCAAACTGCCTTGCCAAAACAACACTGCTGGTGATGTGACGTCGTCGAGCAGCAACTGTGGATACAAATGATGACCAATGAACGTTGCGCCCATGTTCGCCGTTTGAATTTTCTTGGCCGTTCGCTCCACATGGTCGACCCCAGGAGCTTCGTTGCGCACGTCGTTCCACACGCTGCTTGGCAAACCATGAGCGAGCAATTGTTTGAGACGCTTTGGAGCCATTTTGGGCAAGGCGCACAGTGCCGCCGCAAAGATGCATTCATCGTCGAGATGCAAGTTCGTACCGATGATCTCAGCTGTGGTCATGCGCGATCTCCGGTGAATTGCGGATGCACACCAACGCGCAATGAAAGTGCCGCGGCAATGTGGGCCTCTTCAATTTGGCCAATGTCGCCTCGCAAGTCGGCAATCGTTCTCGCGACGCGCCTAACTCGGTGATAGCCCCTGCCCGACAACCGACCGCGCTCAAGTTGATGGCGAAGCAGCACTTTTGCTTCACTTGATAGTGGAGCAAATGCCTCGAGTAATTCGGCGTTCAATGCCGAATTCAGGCACGCGCTTCTTTCGATTGCAACCGAACGTGCAAGTGCAACACGTTTAGCGATGAGCGCTGATGACTCTGCCTTGATTGTGGACAACATCTCATCGGCTTGTGGCCGCATAACGGCAACACGTAAATCGAAACGATCGAGCAATGGTCCAGAGAAACGCTTCAAGTACCGCTGCTTGGCGCGCTCGTCACATACGCAGACACCCGGCGCGCCTTCACCACACGGGCATGGGTTAGTTGCCGCAATCAACAGAAACTTGGCAGGCATGGTGACAGATGACTTTGCCCGTGCAAGTCGTACTACCCCATCTTCCAGTGGTTGTCGCAACGCGTCGAGCACGGTTGGTGCAAATTCGCCAAGCTCGTCCAAAAACAGCACACCGTTTGTTGCCATTGATATTTCGCCAGGGCGCATTGCTGCGCTTCCACCTCCAACCATTGCAACAAGTGAAGTTGAATGATGTGGCGCACGGAAAGGTGGCGTAGTCACGATGCCATTTGGAGGCAATTTTTCGTGTGCGGCAGAATGCACGATGGTGGTTGTAACTGCATCTTGCGGTTCCAACGGGGGCAAAATGCCCGGAAGTCGTTTTGCAAGCATCGACTTGCCAGCACCAGGCGGGCCAACAAACAACAAGTGATGCGCGCCCGCTGCCGCAATTTCGAGAGCCTGCCGAGCAGCCATCTGGCCGCGCACGTCGCACATGTCGGGTTCGTCGACAGCTGCGACAACTAGATGCATAGATGTATTGCGAACCCACTGCTGCTCGCCCGTGACGCACTGCACTAACTCGGCCAGCGTCGCTACGGCTACGACATCATTTCGCGTAGCAATGCGCGCCTCGTGCTCGCATTGTCGAGACACCACGACTGCTCGATCGGTAATTGATGCGACGAGCGGAACGATGCCGGCAACATTGCGCAACGTGCCGTCAAGCCCAAGTTCTGCAACAAAAGCTAAATGCGCAATTGCTTCAGCAGGAATGACTTCTTGCACCACCAGCAAGCCAACGGCAATCGCAGCATCGAGGCCGGCTCCGCCTTTGCGCTCGTGCACTGCTGTTGCCAAATTTACGGTGATGCGCCTGTTGGGCCACGGAAGATCGCACGACAACAAAGCAGCACGAACTCGATCTCGAGATTCGCGGCACGCCTCATCTGGTTGGCCGACGATAGTGAAACCGGGCAACCCCATGCCAACATGAATTTCAATATCGACCGGGCAGCCTTGCACCCCAAACAACGTTGCAGAACGAACTGAAGCAAATGCCATAACGATGATGTGTACGGCAGATTGAGTACATGGAAGCAGCGAGCAATCCCACCATCGGCCTCTTCATTCCTGAGAGAATGGTGCATGGCTTGGCAGCAACAGTTTTGGCGTGTGGCGGTTACTTCGGCCTGCGTCGTGTTCATCGGTGCTTGTTCCTCCCCTGCCCGAACCGCAACAAATTTTTGTCGGCAACTTGCAGATGAGCTTCCCGAAATCGCCAATCTGCCTGCAACCGACGAACAGATAACCGATGCGGTGAAGCGCTACGAAAGACTGCTTGACGTTGCCCCACTGGAAATAGAAAAAGAGTTCGACTCGCTCACTGCACTGATGCGCGCCGCCCGCGATGTAGATGCTGCCGACCCTGCAAGCGTTCAAGCATTGGTGGAGTTGACATATTCAAGCGAAAAAGACGCGCTCGCATCTTCCGCCTGGGTGCTTGCTACGTGTGGAGTTGATTTATCCCTCGGCATTGCGCCGAGTGCGCCGTAGCGCAATCAGCGAATTTCGCCGCGCTTAACAATTACTTTGTCAACGAGACCATATTCTTTGGCCTGAGCAGGCGTGAACCAACGGTCGCGCTCGGAGTCGGCCTGAATCTGTTCGATCTTTTGCCCCGAGTGAAAAGCTGTGAGCTCAGCCATTCGGTTCTTTGTAAATTTCAGCTGCTCGGCCTGAATTGCGATGTCGGATGCCTGACCACGCAAACCCGCAAGCGGCTGATGCATCATGATGCGAGCGTTTGGCAGTGTGTACCGCTTGCCCGCAGTGCCGGCGGTAAGCAAGAACTGGCCCATGGATGCAGCCAAGCCGAGACACACCGTTGCAACGTCGCAGCTAATGAATTGCATCGTGTCGTAAATTGCCATTCCTGCAGTGATTGATCCACCTGGACTGTTGATGTAGAGCCACACATCCGACTTCGGATCTTCGCCTTCCAAAAACAACAGCTGCGCACAAATCTGGTTGGCAACGTCATCATTCACATCACTTCCCAACATGATCACACGGCTCTTCAAGAGGCGCAAGAAAATGTTGCTTTGTGACTCGGCGCCACCTTCAAGATTGACTGCGGGCACGTGCAGATTCGTCATTGCTGGATCAAACGTCATGCGGTCAGGCTACTACCCGATTTGTTGGCCATGCCGTGTTGGAAATCACTTTGGAAGTGGCATAAATTGCCGCCGTACCCCGCTGAACACCACTACAACACGCTCATCGTCTGCAATATTCGGCCGCATTGCCAACACTCCGGCAAGCCCGGCCGAGCCGGTTGGGCTGACATTGATGGTGGTCACTTTGTGAGCAAGTGCATACGCATCGACAATGTGCTGCTCTGTGCACACAACTGGCGAGCCGCCGCTATCCGCCATGGCATTACACACGCCAACCCAGTCGTAAGTTTCATCATCAAGAATTCCGTCGGCGAGTGAAGACTCGACGTTCTCCCAAGGCCACATGCATTCGGACCATCGACCACCCGCGTTGCGTGAACCGCCTCCAGCAAGAGCGTTGACCCATGCGCGTTGCAACGGTGCACAGCCAGCGGTTTGCACCGCGTGCAGCGCTGGTCGTAAACCGCCTGCATAAACACCAGTTGCGAGACACGCTGCGAATGCACCACCACCGACTTGCACAAACAGCCTGTCGAGTGGTGGGCCGCTCTCGCGTTCCTGCGCGTCGGCAATTTCCCAACCAATAGTGCGACCGCCATCCAAACACCAAGCGTTCTCGGTGCCTTGCACGCCGAAAGGAATTGCACCAGATTTCACGGCTTCACGGAATCGATGCACCGTTGGGTCGCCTGGCGGGTCGGTTGACAAACGAGGACAACGAACTATTCCTGCATTCACCGATTGCAGCAAGTCGGTGAGTTCGGTTGAAACAAGATCCGGAACAAACACTTTGATCGGCCATTGCACCGAGTGAGCAAGCGTTGACGCAGCGAATGCTGCATTGCCACATGAGGCAATGGCTAGTGGCGGACGCTCGACCCAAGGCGCACGACCCGATCGCTCTAGGGCAAGAAGGTGTAGCAACTCGGTATAAATGTGGCGGGCCTTATGCGAACCGCCAACACTTTTGGTCTCGTCTTTTACCCACACGCCGCCGTTTGCATTGAACCCAAGTGCGTCGGACAACGCATCGTTACGCCCGAACGGCGTGGTGTGGAACCCAGTGCCGTCCACTGCGGCAATTGCAGCGTCGGATGTTTCGATAATCGACACGCGATCGGCTTCGCTAAGACCAAGCGATTGCGCGAAAGTATCCCAAGCTAGATATTTTCGGTATGCAAGAAATGGGTTTGCCTCGCCCGTACCCCGCAGTGGAGCCAAAGGTTGCTCCAGCAAAAGTACGTGATGCCGGTCGTCTTCTTGTGAGCTAGGACAGCGCCACGACAACGGTTCGGTTACCGGAACTCGCTCGCCGCATGCCGCGCATTTCCACATTTCCTTATTCAAAGAAACAATGGTCATGCGAAATGCAAGCTACTTTGTCCGGGCAACGCGTTCGTTGAACTCGGTGATCATTGCATCCCACACCGGAACGTGCAAGCGTAAATTGCGCCAGAACGACTGTGAACGACGCGCCTCGAATACGGAAAGCGGTGTGCCCTGCTGCTCTACCCAGGTGTAATAACCGAGGTTGAAAATTCGGTTGCGATCCTGAGCACTGCAATCGATCATGCTGTCGGTCTGCACCGTGCCCAAATGCTCGGCAAATATTTCCGCTGCCTCGACTTCGCCAAATGAGTTGTTAAATCGACGCGCCATTGTCTTGACGCGCTCGCTCGGGTACAAGTCGGCGCCATCGGTCGCAATGGTGATCAAAGCATCGTCTGGCCCAAGGTTGAGCAACTTGGCCGTCTTGATTGCGGCGATCGTGTTGCAGATTGCGGAGAACCCGAAGTGCGGCAACGTGTCGACAACGTGCTGCGGAACATGTTTGCGCTGCACCAAGTAATCATGACCAGCCTTTGTGTTGAACAACACGTCCAATTCGTCGGTGACACGATCGGAAACCGCAGCCACCACGTCGGTGTTCATGACGTTGTGAATGAGCGGAATGTGCTTGTCGCCGATGCCCTGAATGTTGTGTTCGCCAAAACCGTTCTCCAGCATGGTTGGGCATTCGAGGGCCTCAACCGCAACGATCTTTGTTCCGTACTTATCTTTCAAATGGTCGCCCGCACCAATGGTTCCTGCCGAACCAGTTGCGCTAGTGAATGCAGCAAGTCGCATGCTCGGATTGTTGCTTGTCTTTGCAACATGCTCAAACACAGTGGACAGCGCCATGCCGGTTACTTCGTAGTGACCGAGGTAATTGCCAAACTCGCAGAACTGATTGAAGATGAAATTCTTGACGTCTTTTTTCATTTCATTGCAAGCGTCATAAATTTCTTTAACGTTGCTCTCTGTTCCTGGAGTTCGAATGATGTCGCTCGGATCGCTCGTCCACTTGTCGAGCCAATCAAAACGTTCCTGCGACATTCCTGCCGGCAAAACAGCAACGCCGCGAGCACCCATGATTTTGCTGATGGCAACACCACCGCGCGCATAGTTGCCAGTTGACGGCCACACCGCGCGTTGCGCTGTGGGGTTGAACTGGCCGGTGATCACGCGAGGAGCAAGACACGAGTACGCCGCCAACACCTTGTGCGCCGTGATCATGGGGAAACGATCGCCGAACATCACGATGATTGGGCTGTCTACGCCCGTGAGTGACTTTGGAAGAACCACGTGGTCGGGCACGTTTACGCGGTTGCCGTCCATGTCGTTGAACCAATGCACGCGAAACAAGTTGCGCGCATCTGGGGAATTCTTATCAACCCCATTTGCCACGTCTTTCGCAATGAGCGCTGGGTTGGCAAGTTGAGCAAACGTGGGCAACACCACATTATTTGCGGCACATTTGCGAATGCTCTCCGCCAGCGCACCCTCGTCGACAATAGTGTCGGCCAAGCCGAGCTGACTTTGGAGCGCTTGAATGTCTGGAGTGGCGGTAACTGTTGGGTTCACGCTTTACATTCTGTCAAGTTCCGGGGCAATACCACTACCCTGATGGTCATTAGCCGACGTAGCCCAATGGCAGAGGCACAGCACTTAGGATGCTGTCAGTGAGAGTTCGAATCTCTCCGTCGGCACCATGGGTTCTTCGCCAAACACCATTAGAGATCTACAGTCCCCTGCACTCGTCTTCGATCTAGACCTGCTGCGCGGCAATGTTCAGAAAATGGCCGGCCTGATACCAGGCACTCGCCTTCGCCCGCACATGAAGGCGACCAAATGCACATCGCTTGCACGCGAACAGGTTCGTGTTGGACACACATCATTCACTTGTGCAACACCGCGCGAAATGGTTGGGATGGCTCATGCCGGGCTTGGACAAGATTTGTTACTCGCCAACGAGACGGTTGACCACGATCGTTTGGCATCTATGGCCGCGCTGCAAGACAGCGCAATGATCACCGTCGCAATCGACTCCGAAGAAACCCTGCGCGCCGCACACAAAGCGGGAATTCAGCACGTACTGATCGATGTCAACGTTGGTTTGCCTCGCTGCGGAATTGAGCCTCAGCATGCTGGTTCCCTTGCCGACAAAGCCCGCGCACTTGGCTTACTCGTTCGTGGCGTAATGGGCTACGAAGGGCACCTGATGATGGTGACTACGGAAAGTGAAAAATTAGAAAAAGTAGAAGCATGCATGGCGCTACTCCGTGACGCCGCAAGAGACGTTGGCGGAGACATTATTTCTGCCGGCGGCACAGGCACGTACAACATGCACGCCAACACCGGAGTCACCGAGATTCAAGCCGGTTCATACTCGTTGATGGACACTCAATACGCACAACTCAGTTCGCCGTTTAATCAAGCCGCATGGGTTGTTGGCACAGTAATTTCGTCTAGTTCAAAATGGGCGGTGATTGATGTTGGTCTGAAGTCGCTCGGTATGGATCACGGCAATCCAACAATTGATGGCCACGCGGTGTGGTTCTGCTCCGACGAGCACACAACATTTTCGCCCATCGAGGGAGAGCCGCCGAAGGTTGGTACACGACTTCGTGTTACTCCGGCCCATATCGACCCCACTGTTGCAATGCACGACGCCGCCTGGATAACTAGTGGCGACGCAATCGTTGAGCGATGGGAAATAGACCTACGCAGCTGGTAGCCAACTACAACATTTTAGCAAGAGCGCGAAATGCTTTGCCACGATGCGAAAGAGCATGTTTTTCTTCCACCGACATTTGAGCAAACGTGCGCCCGTCCCCGTCTGCTGCAATGAACAACGGGTCGTAGCCGAAACCTCTTTCGCCAATCTCCTCTTGCGAAAGTATCCCTTCGCACACACCCTCTGCAATCAGTTCCCTGCCATCAGGAAACCGCAACAGCGCGACAGTTCTAAACCTGCACGTGCGCTCTTTGCCCGCCACCTCTCGCAACATCTTCTGTCTATTGTCGGCATCTGTTGCGTGCTCGCCGGCAAATCGTGCAGTTCGCACACCAGGCGCACCATCGAGAGCATCCACTTCCAGGCCCGTATCGTCAGCAAGCGCCGGCATGCCCGTGGCAACACAAACCGCTATTGCCTTTAGCCGGGCGTTGCCAACGAGTGTGTCTGCATCTTCGACAACATCAGCAAGGCCTGCCGGGCGCGGCTGCAAGTCGATAATGCCGCCCATGAGATCGAATATTTCTGCAACCTTGTGCGGGTTGGCCGATGCGCAGGCGACGCGCAACACGTTTATCGGCCGAGAGAACGTGGTGTTGGAGCAACTGCAATCACACCGCGTTGCATCGAAAAAATTTGCGAG
>CAMDJX010000044.1 GCA_945900735.1 Acidimicrobium ferrooxidans DSM 10331
TCAGATTACGGCGCTGGAAAAATGCGATTAGCAGAGGTTTTGCGAAAGGAATTTGCTCTTAAATTTGACTATTTTCCTTATGACCCTGCGTTCCCAGAATACGGCGTAGCTACACCAGCAGATCTCGTGTGCTGTATCGAAGTCCTAGAGCACATTGAGCCTGATCACATTGATACCGTGCTCGAAGAACTCGCCAGCATCACTGTGAAATATGGGTTCTTTACAGTTCATTGCGCGGAGTCCGGAAAGGTACTGGCTGATGGACGCAATGCACACATTCTTCAACGACCGATTTCTTGGTGGCTCACAAAGCTTTCACATAACTTTGAAATACAGTGGCTTACCAAAACAGGGCTCAACAGTTTTGCTGTCTTTTTGACCAGGCCAGACAACCCATTGTTGCGGTTAACCGAATTAGACATTACTCAATCTGACTCAATCGTTAAGCACGCCAAATCCTTTGGGTCCAGATTGGACTTTGAAATCCGCCGACGACTACGACGAGGCCACTGGCGACCTAAATAGTCTTTAGTGCACTCAACTGAGCTTGATTTCTATAGTGGCATTACTGAATTTCATTTAAGGTATCAAAGTTGAAGCGGCAGTATTGAATTAGATTATGAACGATGCTTCGATCGAGGTATAGAAATGGCGTTGCTTCATCGCTAATCACTAGAGAGCAGCTTATTGTGATGTTTAAAAAATATGGACAAGCTGGAACTACTCTGTTCAGTCGTCTTCGTCGCAATCAGAATTCTGATGTCTTAGTAATCGTCTCTCGAAATGGTTTGGGTCTTCTGACACTAGTTGAAGGACTGAGATTCTTACTGTTTAATCCTGTTTCCTGCCCAATTTTTTTAACACCAAAGTTTATTTATCACTTTCTCCAAATCAAAACTGACGACCGCTTGGTTCGTTATATTTACGCAACAGCAAAAACTTGTCGGACAAAAGTGATTCTAAGCACAGATGCAATTTCGCAATTAAATGCAGTAAAAAACATGTTGCCCGAGGTCGAGGTTGTTGCGATAATGCACGGTTTATACATCGCGCAACCAGAGAATGAGCAGATCCGTGAGGCCTGGACGAAAGCCAGAGAATCCGATGTAATACTTTTTTCACTTGGTAATTACGATTTGATCAATTATCGACGATGGGGGAATATACATTCTAGGATTATTCCAGTTGGAAGCTTGAATGACTCCATTTATAGGTCTTTTCAATTTAAATCACCTGTTGACATTTTCGACTTGTGCATCGTTGAAGCTGCGATTGAAATCAACCCGGAGAAGAAGTTTAATCAGATTCGTTTGGCAAATTGGTTGAAAATTGTAGAATTCGTAAATGAGCTCGTTTCGAGAAATAAACTGCGTATTATTGTTGCACTGAGCAAATCAAACAATCAAGAACTTATTCGCCAATGGTTTCAACAACGTTTGGACTCGAATATTTCGTTTGTGGAATCGAACGACGAATTTGGCACCTACAGAGCTATTGATTCTTCAAAAGTTTCGATAGGAGATGTTTCTACTTCTCTAATTGAGGCGTTGGGGCGCGGAAACAGGATAATTTCTCTCAATTTTACTGATACTGCACTTCTTGATTTACCAGTTCATGCCATCAACCGAATGAATAAACCGACGTATATGCAGTTTGAAGAGAGGTACCAAAATCTTGTCTCGATGGATCAAAGTGCATATCTTGAATTAACTGCGCAAGAAACGTATAGTTCGATTTCATATGATTTACACAAACCGGCCCATGTTGCGATTCGTAGTTTTTTGGAATCAGCAATCCAACAAAGAATGCGAGGACAGCGTAAATGACTGAGTTTAATCATGATATTTTTTCAGACGTTGTTTCAGCCAACGAAATGTTTGTTAAGGGCTTTCAGCATTCAGAACTCACCGGAACCGCACGCAGGGGTTTGGCAATTGTAACTTGCATGGATTCGCGCATCAGTCCGCTTGCAGTTGTGGGCATGCAAGCAGGCGATGCAAAGATTTTGCGAAATGCTGGTGCCCGCGTAACTGACGACGTATTACGAACGCTGGTCTTGGCCTCCTACTTGCTTGGTGTGAATCGGGTACTTGTTATGCCGCATACCGACTGCCGAATGGCTCGTGATGACGAAGCGACAATCCACGCCACCATTGAGGAGCAATTTGGGGTGGACACCAGAAGCTTGGAGTTTCAAACAGTTTCAGATCAGCGCATGGCCCTTGAAATAGATGTGAATCGAATTAGGCAATACCCGCTGTTGCAGCGCGGGGTGTCAGTGGCTGGAGCGCTCTACCACGTCGAAAGTGGTCATTTGGAACCATTAGATGTTTGACGATTTAGTTGGACGATTTGTTTACCCTTAGATTCATTTTTAATTGATTTTTTCAGTCAACGCTGACGACGGAAAACCTTCACTTCACCCGTCGTGTCATCCTCAATTAATACGTATCCAGAACACGGGAAACTCGTCCAAGCAACAATCAGCATTTCCGGCTTTTCTTTTTGTAATGGCGCACAACCCAAATCACGCCCAACTGTATTGACATATAAAGACTCCAGGGATGAAATTCCCATGTAGTTTTCAACGCCAAAAACAAGCTCTGTCGAGTTTCCAAGAATACCGAAGTACCCTAGGGAATAAATCCAACAGTTTGCGCAAGTGACTCTTCCAATACGAAATACGTTGAGTCACCAAAGTTAGTAAACCCATTAGGCACCTGTATCAAGCTTGGCATGTATAGAACCGCTACGAAAATACATAGTGCTCCAATAATTTGCTTGACCAGCAGATACGTTCTCAGGCCAAAAACATTTTTTGAAAGCAGTACTGGGAGAGAAAAAGAAACGAATAGAGCAATGACCAAAACAAGTGCGTATGGTCTTCCGAACCCACTCCACGCGTTTGGAATATTGGCGTACGGGTGCCGCATTGCTATGAATGCAAGAATTTCTAAAAACACTATCAAGCCGATCGTAAAATCCAAGAGCAGAATCAGTCTTTCGTGGATTTTGAAACTTAAAGTGACAAAAATAGATGCAGTCACAACTACGAGTGGAACCAAAGTAGCTAATTGCTCTAATTTTTCTCGTGTACCTAAAGCGTCCTCAATGCTTGAGAGCACACGAATAAGGACGATGAGAAAAAGTGAATTCGCGAAAAATACTCTGTTGAAATTTTTCGCAATATTTTCTTCAATCACAAAATTTTGTTCGCTTTCATTTTGTTCAAATAATCATGATTCGAACCAAGCCCATCTATGAATCTACTTAAAGAACTTGCCCCTGCTGAACGAAGAGCACGGCGGCCTCAAGTTCTGGTGAGAGAAAGCGGTCGGGGCCGGGGCCTGTAACTGTTTTTCGCAAACGCTCTTTAACAGCTCCGGTCACTTTGGATGGTTGTAGTGGGGCGCGTAAATCGAGTGCTCGTGCGGCAGTAAGTAGTTCGATTGCTGCAATGCGCTGAGTGTTGGTGACGGACTGACGTAATTTGCGTGCAGCGCTCCAGCCCATTGAAACGTGGTCTTCTTGCATGGCCGAACTTGGGATCGAGTCGACGCTGGCAGGAAATGCAAGGCGTTTGTTTTCGGAAACGAGTGCGGCTTGCGTGTACTGCGCGATCATGAGACCGGAGTCGACGCCTGGGTCGTCGGCAAGAAATGCAGGAAGGCCAGCAGAGCGGGCTTTGTCGAGCATGCGGTCGGTGCGGCGTTCGGACATGGAGCCAAGATCGGCAAGAGCGATTGCAAGGAAGTCGAGAACGTAAGCAACGGGTGCTCCATGAAAGTTTCCGTTAGAGCTGACCGTTCCGTTTGGCAAGACAACTGGGTTGTCGATGGTTGCAGCAAGTTCGCGCGTTGCAACGGTGATGGCGTGCGCAAGTGTGTCGCGAACGGCACCAGTTACTTGAGGTGCGCAGCGAAGCGAGTATGCGTCTTGCACCCGATCGTCGTTTTCGGTGTGTGAAGCAACTATCGGAGAGCCTTGCAGCGCGTGAAGCATGTTGGCGGCGCTAGTGGTTTGCCCGGGGTGAGGGCGAAGCGGTTCGTGTAGTTCGGGTTTGAACACTGCGTCGGTGCCAAGCAGTGCTTCAACGCTCATTGCGGCAATCACATCGACTGAGTTGAGAATGAGTGAAATGTCTTCGATGGCAAGCAACAACATGCCGAGCATGCCGTCGGTGCCGTTGATGAGCGCGAGGCCTTCTTTTTCTTGCAACTCGATTGGCTCGATACCGGATTCAGAAAGTAACTCGTGCACGGGGCGCATGTTGCCGCCAGCATCAACTGCTTCGCCCTCGCCCATCAGGACAAGTGCGCAGTGAGAAAGTGGCGCCAAGTCGCCACTGCAGCCGAGCGAACCGAACTCGCGAACCACTGGTGTGATGCCGGCGTTCAATACTGCTGCCATTGTTGTGGCTACAACAGGACGCACGCCCGTGCGGCCCGATGCAAGTGTTTTCAGGCGAAGTGTCATCAGTGCGCGAACCACTTCACGCTCTACTGGTGCGCCAACGCCTGCTGCGTGTGAGCGAATGAGGGAGCGCTGCAATTGGGCGCGCTGCTCCACTGATACGTATCGGTTTGCAAGTGCGCCGAAGCCTGTGGAAACGCCGTAAACGGGTTCAGATGATGCAACTAGTGCGTCGATGTGGGCTCGTGATGTGGCCATTGCGGCAATTGCGGAATCGGAAAGTTGCACTTGTTCGCCGTGTCGCGCAATAGAAATGACGTCTTGGGCGGTCATACCGCGCTCATTGATGATCACGTTGTTTCCCATATTTCGTTAAATCTACTGGGGATTCCGACTGTGGCATCCGTGCTCGCTACGATTGAAGGCATGATCGCAGTCGTATGGCACTTTTGGTTGGGTTTGATTCTTCTCGTTGTTGGCGGCCTTGCCGTTGTGCAATTGGTAGTTGGCTATGTTGCCAAAGTTTCGGCAATGAAATACCCAAATCGTCGCCAGCGCAACGCACAGAAGTAATTGCGCGGGGCTGATGCCTTCGCCCCTGTCTAACTTTCGGTCGCATCCGCTTGTGGCCCAGTTGCTGGCCAAATGCACCTTCGATTCGTCTGCCACTTCGGTGGATTGCGCGGTTTCGGGTGGGCCTGATTCGATGGCGTTGTTGGTGTTGGCATGTGCGCAAGGTTTCCAGGTAACGGCGTGGCATGTAGACCACGGCTTAAGGCCAGAGTCGGCCTCGGAAGCAACATTGGTGCGAAACGTTGCCGAACAACTTGGGGCCAATTTCGAGTCGCGAACGGTACATGTTGAGCAAGGCAGCAACTTAGAGGCGCGGGCGCGGGCGACACGGTTTGATGCATTACCTGAAGGCGTGCTGACTGGGCATACGGCAGACGACCAAGCAGAAACAGTGCTCATCAATTTGTTGCGCGGGTCGGCAACGCGTGGCCTTGCTGGAATACAAGCTGGGCCAAACCATCCGATTTTGCAGTTGCGAAGAAGCGAGACACACGACTTGTGTAGCCAACTGGGCCTTCAGTTGGTGCACGATTCATCCAATGATGACGACAGGTTTCAACGCAACAAGATTCGTCAGCAATTGGTGCCGCTTCTTGATGCCATTTCGCAGCGCGACATGGTGCCGGTGTTAGCGCGCCAAGCCGAATTGTTGCGCGACGACGAAAATCTCTTGAACGAACTTGCAATGGCGATCGACCCAACTGATGCACAAATGTTGTCCGCGGCACCAGTTGCCCTCGCTCGGCGAGCAGTGCGGGCATGGCTTGCGCACCCGTATCCACCCGATGGCGCCACCGTCGAGCGCGTGTTGAGCGTGGCGCGGGGTGAGGCAACGGGATGTGACATTGGTTTAGGGCGTCAGGTTCGCCGCAGCCAGCAACAACTTCGGATCGTTGAGTTGTAAAACACCCTAAATTTGTTGGGTTTCTGAAACACCGACCGATTTTCTTGGTGTATCGTCTCGCCTGATGTTGAATACAGCGCAAATGCGCCCAAACGAAGGCTGTAACTAGTGCCTCCAAAACTGCGTGGTAAGTGGGCGCTTGGCATTACGCCTCGCAATCTCACCTGGATTATTAAGGACAAACTGGCAATCTGCGAGAGGCCTGGCGGCTTTGGGGTAAACCATCGCCGGGTGCGCCGCCAAGAAGAGATCATTTGGCTTCGAGAAAACGATTTTGCCTGCGTTATTTCAATCATTGGGGCGCCGCACAACTTGCATAATTACGACGAGTTGAACATGCCTTACAAGCATCGCCCGTTGGCAACCTACGACGACATTGATAATTGGTTGCGCGTGTTTTATAGCGACATTCACGAGATGTTGAAAACCAACAGCAAAGTAATCGTGCATGCAGAAGAAGTAAGCGACCGCCTGGTTGGTTTGATGGGTGGATACATTCGCTGGTCTGGTCTTGTAGATGACACTCAGCAAGCAGTGATGCTGACAGAGCGCATCGGCGGCCGGCAGCTGGACCCTGACTCGCGCGAGTTGATTTTGCGCGTTCACGAACTGCGCTGATTAAGCGCCGATTTAGGCCGTAGGCGTAAGGTAGGGGCCATGAGCGGACGTCGAATTGTTGTCACCGGCTTGGGTGGTGAACTTGGCTCGCTTGTTGGCTCGCTGCTTGAAGAGGATTCGTCCATTGGCGAAATAGTTGGTATTGATACCAATCCGCCACGCCGGCGTTTGAAGCGAAGTGCGTTTCACTTGGTGGAATCCAGCGACCGCGACCGCATCAGCACCATTATTAACGACGCCAACCCGCACGTAATCATTCACTTGGGTGTGTGGGAGCCACACGCCCGTTTGAACACTGCCGACGCCAGGCTGCATACCGAGCAGTTGGGTGAAGCCGTGTTTGAAACCGCGCATGGTTTACCCGCGCTCGAGTCGCTGGTGTTGCGCAGCGGTATAGAGGTATATGGCTCACTCGCCCACTGGCCGCATCAACCAAATGAACATCAAGCATTAGAACCCGAATCCGAGTTTGGGCATATGTTGCTGGCGCTCGAACATCGTGCAGCCGAGTTGGCAATGGAACGCGGAACTTCAATTGCCATGCTTCGGTTGGCGTCAGTTGTGGGCAAGCACGTGCCAAGCCCACTTGGAAGGTTGCTGCGTTTGCCGGCGGTGCCATTCAACCCGTTTGGTTCGCCACAGTTCAGCGTGATTCAAGACAACGATGCGGCGCGCGCATTTGTTGCGGCTGCAAAACATCAACCTCACGGCGCAATCAATGTTGTTGCGCCAGGTTCAATTTCTATTCCGCAGGCTGCATCAATTGGCCGGCGCATTACGTTGCCAACGATTGGCCCAGCATGGTGGTTTGCAAAGTCGTTGTCTGGGCTTGCGGGTGCGCCGATGCCAGACCACATCGTGCAGTTGCTGATGCACGGACGCTCTGCGCAACCAGGGCGAACAGAAGAGTTATTGAACTTTGTACCCGAGTACTCCACCCACGACGTGATCAATTCGTTGTACGAGTGGCCAAGCGTCATTCGGATTGCACCGCAAAAACAGGTTGCGTAGCGATGCCGTTTGTAACCACCGCCGATAACACGCGCATTCACTACGAAGTGACGGGCAGGCCAGGTGCAACGCCGGTACTGATGATTCAGGGGTTGGGCGCCAGTAAGAACGGTTGGAACTTGCAGCGTGCAGCAATGGCAACGCGCTTTCGCATTATTGCGCTCGACAACCGCGGTGCGGGGCGCAGCGATAAACCAACTGCAGCCTTCACACTTGAACAAATGGCCGACGATGCAATTGCGGTGCTGGATGCTGCCGGTGTCGAAGACGCGCACATCGTTGGCGCGTCGATGGGCGGCGTAATCAGCCAGATCATTGCGGTTAAATACCCCGAACGAGTTCGCTCGTTGTCGTTGGTGTGCACCGCGTGCAGAAACCACCCGTGGCGCCACGAGTTGTTGCAGTCGTGGGCAACAACAGCGCAAAACGATGGGCTGTTGGCGCTGGGCAAGCACACCGCGCCGTGGGTAATGAGCCCAAGGTCGTTTAGGCGCTTGCTTCCCGCAATGGGTTGGATGGGCCCGCTCTCCGTGCTTCGCCCGCGTCAGTCATTTGTTGCCCAAGTCAATGCAATTTTGGACACCGACGAAGCGATGGTCGATGCGCTATCAACGATTACTGCCCCAACGTTGATTGTGGTTGGCAACCAAGATGTGCTGACGCCGCGCGGCGATTCGGAAGAATTGGCCGAGCGAATTGCACATGCCGAGCTTGTCGTTATCTCGGGTGCGGCACATGGTTTGATGTTTGAGCACGCAAGCACATTCAACGGAATCCTGATCGACTTCTTGCATCGGTCGGAAACAGCGCGCGCACTGTCCTTAACGCAATGAACGTCGTTGTCATTGGTGCCGGGCTCTCAGGGTTGATGGCGGCGCAGTCATTACAAGCGCAAGGCCACAATGTGCTGGTGGTGGACAAAGGACGTTCTCCAGGTGGCCGGTTGGCAACACGGCGAATTGGCACTGCAACGCTGGACCATGGAGCACAGTTTTTTACCGTGCGAAGCGAAGAGTTTGCCAAGCACGTGGATGCGTGGCTTCAACAAGGCGTGGTGCGCGAATGGTGCAAGGGGTTTGCTACAGCCGACGGCCATTCGCGTTTCGTGGGTGTTGGTGGAATGAATGCAATTGCAAAGCACCTGGCAACCTCGCTTGAAGTGCGCTGCAACACGCTTGCGTTTGCAATCGAGCGTGGCGCTACAACTGCCTGGCGCCTAAAAATTGACGATGGTTCTTTCATTGATGCAGATGCGCTGATTGTTACATGCCCAATACCGCAGGCTTACGCACTGTTGGTAACCGCAAACGTGCAGCCGCCAGATGAATTGTTAGCAACCGAATATCACCGCACGCTTGGGTTGCTGGCCACGTTGGATGCACCACCAAATGTTGGATCGCCTGGCGGCATGCAAGACCCAGACGACACTTTTTCGTTTGTCGCCGACAATCAGGCAAAGGGCTTGTCGATATCACCCGCAATAACGCTGAACGCGAACAATGCATTCAGTTTGCAGTATTGGGACTACCCGCCAGACGAAATTCACGCGATGCTGATCGAGCGAGCAAAGCCGTGGCTTGGCACGGCAAACATTGTGGAAAGCCAAGTGAAACGCTGGCGTTTTGCGACACCCGCAACCATTTGGCCCGATCGCTGTTGGCATAATGAGCAGTTGGTGTTGGCGGGCGACGCCTTTGGTGGACCGAAGGTAGAGGGTGCCGCGTTGTCGGGCCTTACGGCTGCGAAAGCGCTTAGCGAATAACTGAAGCGAGCAAGGCGCCGGGCGCATTGCGCAACGCATCGGTTGCCGCACCTTGCGGCATGCGATTGCACTCGGCCTCGGCCATTTGCACATAGTTGCGGGCGCTATCAATTGCACTTTGCACACCTGGGTGCGCGCGCACTAACGACAACGCGTGTGCGCGCTCGTCTTGCGAGAGTGGTTTGCCAAGTAGTGCACGAAGTTGGTCGGCGGTGGCGTCGCCTTCTGCGAGTGTGAGCAACACGGGCAGCGTGTACACGCCTTCTTCCATGTCGTGGCCGGCAGGCTTGCCAAGTTCTTCGTCGGTTGCCATGATGTCGAGCAAGTCGTCCACAATTTGGAAGACCATGCCGAACGACGTGCCGTAATTGGTGAGCGCGTCGATGGTTGTTGCATCGTGGCCCGCAACAATGGAACCAATGCGAGCCGAAGTTGAAAACAGCGAAGCGGTTTTGCCTTCAATGCTGACGAGGTAAGACGGTACGGTGCGCGACAAGTCGTAGGTATGGCGCAACTCTTCGATTTGTCCTTCACATAGTTGGCCAATAGTGCGCGCCAACAAGCCGGCAATGTCGTTGCCCAGCGAGGCGGCAATCTCTGAAGCGCGGCTGAGCAAGAAATCGCCGGCCAAAATCGCCTGCAGGTTGCCCCACTTTGCATTCACGGTTTCGACGCCGCGGCGTGTGGTGCCTTCGTCCATCACGTCGTCGTGGTACAACGAACCGAGGTGCACGAGTTCGCACGAGATGCCACCCAAAATGACATTGTCGGACACGGGTACGTTGCTGCCCACTTGGGCTGCAGCAATTGTCATCACCGGGCGCAGGCGTTTGCCACCCGCAACAATGAGGTGCGAGGCGATTTCCGTGAGGTACGCATCACGGGTGCGCACCGAGGTGAGCAGCGCCGATTCCACGCGGTCGCGGTCGGCGTCCATGAGCGGCAACTCAAGGAGGGGTGAGGCAAGTGCCATTCCGTAAGGCTAGGCATTTTGGCTTGTGAAATGGCGAACGAAGCGCCGACAGTCACACCACAAAGGGGCTACCAACCACGGATACACTTTCCAAAAGGTTCGCAATATTCATCTACACGTGAAAAAAGGCGGTCTGCCAAGTGTTCGAACGGTTTACAGATAGGGCTCGCAGGGTCGTAGTACTGGCTCAAGAAGAGGCTCGTTTACTCAATCATTCATACATCGGCACAGAGCATATTTTGCTCGGCCTCATTCATGAAGGCGAAGGCGTCGCAGCCAAAGCACTCGAGTCGCTCAACATCTCGCTCGAGGCAGTGCGCGCGCAGGTAGAAGAGATCATCGGTCAAGGCGGTTCGTCGCCATCTGGTCACATTCCATTTACGCCGCGCGCCAAGAAGGTGCTCGAGCTTTCGCTTCGTGAAGCACTGCAACTTGGACACAACTACATCGGCACCGAACACATCTTGCTCGGCCTCATTCGCGAGGGCGAAGGTGTTGCCGCACAAGTACTAGTGAAGTTGGGCGCCGACTTAAGCCGCGTTCGTCAACAAGTCATTCAGCTGTTGTCTGGCTACCAGGGCCCCGCTGGCAAAGGTGAAGGCACACCTGCTGGCACCAAAGATGAGCCGCAAGAAAAAGGTGGCAGCCAAATTCTCGATCAGTTCGGTCGCAACCTCACACAACTCGCACGCGACAACAAACTTGATCCAGTGATTGGTCGAACAAAAGAGATGGAGCGCGTGATGCAAATCTTGTCGCGTCGCACCAAGAACAACCCCGTACTCATTGGCGAGCCAGGTGTTGGCAAAACTGCAATCATCGAAGGCCTTGCGCAAAAAATTGTGCGCAACGACGTGCCAGAAACGCTGACGAACAAGCAGCTGTACACATTGGACTTGGGCTCACTTGTTGCAGGCAGCCGTTACCGCGGCGACTTTGAAGAGCGCCTCAAGAAAGTGCTGAAGGAAATCAAGACACGCGG
Source organism: Acidimicrobium ferrooxidans DSM 10331 (assembly GCA_945900735.1). GTDB lineage: Bacteria > Actinomycetota > Acidimicrobiia > Acidimicrobiales > Ilumatobacteraceae > UBA3006. Next base: position 11,237 of record CAMDJX010000044.1, read on the forward strand.
CGACATCATTTTGTTCATCGACGAGATTCACACGCTCGTTGGTGCTGGTGCTGCAGAAGGCGCAATTGATGCTGCATCCATTTTGAAGCCAATGCTTGCCCGTGGCGAATTGCAAACCATCGGTGCAACAACATTGGACGAATTCCGCAAACACTTCGAAAAAGATGCTGCACTCGAGCGTCGCTTCCAGCCCGTCAAGGTGGAAGAGCCAGAAGTTGCTCACACCATCGAAATCTTGAAGGGTTTGCGCGACAAATACGAGTCGCACCACCGCGTAACCATCACCGATCAGGCACTTGTTGCTGCGGCCAATCTTGCCGACCGCTACATCGCCGATCGCTTCTTGCCCGACAAGGCAATCGACCTCATCGACGAAGCCGGCAGCCGTCTGCGCATCAAGCGCATGGCTACACCTCCCGACTTGAAAGAGATCGAGAACAAGATCAACGACGTACAAGAGGCAAAGAAGAAGGCTGTAGAAGAACAGCGCTTCGAAGAAGCCGGCCGCTTGCGCGACCAAGAGCGTGCACTACTTGAAGAGCGTGTTGAAAAAGAATCCGCCATCAAAGCAAGCGGCATCGACTTGTTCGACGAAGTAGACGAAGAAGCAATTGCCGAAGTGCTCAGCATGTGGACAGGCATTCCCGTGTACAAACTGACCGAAGAAGAAACGGCCAAGTTGCTGAACATGGAAGCCGAGTTGCACAAGCGAATTATTTCGCAAAACGATGCGATCAAGTCCGTCAGCCAGAGCATTCGCCGCACACGTGCAGGCCTGAAAGACCCGAAGCGCCCAAGCGGTTCGTTCATCTTCCTTGGCCCAACCGGTGTTGGTAAAACCGAACTTGCAAAGACACTTGCCAACTTCTTGTTTGGTGACGACGATGCACTCATTTCACTCGACATGAGTGAATACATGGAGAAGCACACCGTCAGCCGTTTGGTTGGCTCGCCTCCTGGATACGTGGGCTACGAAGAAGGTGGCCAACTCACCGAGGCAGTGCGTCGCAAGCCATTCTCCGTGGTGCTGTTTGACGAAATCGAAAAAGCACACCCCGACGTGTTCAACACCTTGCTGCAGATTCTTGAAGAGGGTCGTCTCACCGACGCCCAAGGCCGCAGCACCGATTTCCGTAACACCGTCTTGATCATGACTTCCAACTTGGGCACGCAAGATTTGCGCAAGGCCAACGTTGGCTTCGGCAAGAACGACGAGGCACTGTCCTATCAGCGCATGCGCGACAAGGTGAACGAAGCATTGAAGGGCCACTTCCGCCCCGAGTTTCTCAACCGCATCGACGAAGTCATTGTGTTCCACGAGTTGGGCATGCCCGAAGTGGTGCAGATGGTCGACTTGATGAGCAAGCGCGTGATCTCGCAATTGGAAGGCCTAGGCCTTGGGCTCGAACTGACACAGCCTGCAAAAGAATTGCTGGCCAAGCGCGGTTACGACCCACAGCTGGGCGCTCGCCCACTGCGTCGTGCACTGCAACGTCTGATTGAAGACCCACTATCGGAGAAGTTGCTGAATAAAGATTTCTCCGCGGGCCAGATCATTGTGGTGGGCACCGAGCCCGACCCAGAAGCGCCGAACGAGGAGCGCATGACATTCAAAGCGGTTGAAGGCTTCCAGCCACCAGCAGCGATCGAACTTGCAGGCGCCGGCGACGGCACACCAACTGCCACCGAGTGATTTTGCACTTGCGGCAAAACGGCGTCTTGCGTCGCATCGCACTTTCTGTTACGGCACTCCTTGCAGTTGTACTGCTGAGTGCGTGCCG
>CAMDJX010000045.1 GCA_945900735.1 Acidimicrobium ferrooxidans DSM 10331
GCTCGCACCGAAAGCCGCGGGTGTCATCGGCGCACCGATACGCCAGATCAGCGCGACGTATGGAAGCGCCATCTTTCGGTGTCGATTGATGGCGCATCATTGTTGATCGCCGGAATTCCTTCGGAGGGTTAAACATGCGCACGCACAAACTTTCCTCTGCCACTGCCACCGCACTTGCGGGTGCCGGCCTGCAGGTAAATGATGTGCAACGCGTGATTAAGGAATCCTTGCGCGAAGACTTGGGTGCAGGCCCCGACGTAACAACGCAGTCCACCGTGCCCAAAGATCAGCGAAGCAAGGCGGTGTTTGCAACTAGGTCGGCGGGCTGCATTGCAGGCATCGACATCGCCGTTGCAGTTTTAGAAATGGTGTGTGGGCCAAAGAATGTGCTGGTGGAGAAAAAAGCCAGCGACGCAGACCGCGTAGTGCCCGGCCGAGTATTGATGCACGTGACAGCGCCGACGCGCGGGCTGCTTACCGCCGAGCGCACTGCACTCAACTTGCTCGGTCATCTTTCAGGCATTGCATCTGCAACGCGCAAGTGGGCAGATGCGATTGCTGCAAGCGGGGCTGAGGTGCGCGACACGCGAAAGACAACACCTGGATTACGAGCGTTGGAAAAGTATGCGGTTCGTTGCGGCGGCGGGGTGAATCACCGGATGTCTTTGTCGGATGCCGCATTGGTGAAGGACAACCACATCGTTGCAGCGGGTGGGGTAGCCCAAGCATTCGCTGCTGTGCGTGCTGCGGCGCCAAAGATTGCAGTTGAAATTGAAGTGGACACACTCGAGCAGTTGCACGTTGCGCTTGGCGCCGGCGCCGACTTGGTGTTGCTCGACAACATGTCGCCAGCCGTACTTCGCGATGCGGTGCTTATTGCCGAGGCGCATCGGGCAACTACGGGCAAGTCGGTCATTTTGGAAGCAAGCGGTGGACTAACGCTCGATAATGCCGCAGATGTTGCCGCGACTGGCGTTCGTTACATCTCTGTTGGTGCCCTCACACATTCATCGTCGGTGCTTGATATTGGCCTCGACATGCAAGCGGTTGTGTAACTGTTGCTACGCGACTGACCTGTGGTGCACGCTTAAGCAAGCCTCAAGCAAAACAGGCAGATATGTCTCGTGTTGCGCGTAAACAGCGTTGTGTCCTGCGCTCACTTCAAACGACTGAGCGCCAGGAATGGTTTCGATTAATCGTTTCTGACGCTCGAGTGGAACAACGGTGTCTTGCGTGGTGAGCACTACCGAAGTTGGCACGTCAACACCTGGCAACCAATCCAAACTGTTGAAGTTGCCTATTGCGCTGCCAGCTTCAAGTATGTGTCGCCAGTCGTGTGTTGCCATTTGGGCAATTGCCCACGGTTCCACGCCTTCGCTTTTGCGTTGTAGGTAAATCTGTTCTGTGAGCCAATCGCGAGTTTGGGTTGGAGTTAAACGTGAAAGTGCAGCAAGGCCGGTGAGCCCGAGGAAACCCAAACGTTCTTCGCGCGAAGTAGTGAACTGTGGGGCTGTTGAACACAGCACCAATCCGCGAACGCGCGACTCGTGGCGTTGCCAGATCAGTTGCGCAATCGTGCCGCCCATGGAATAGCCAACGGGAATGAATGTATTAATGCCGAGTATGTCGGCAATAGCTGCAACGTCGTCGGCGCAATCTTCTAAACGAAACGAGCCCTTCAATCGGATGCCTTGGCCGTGGCCTCGATGGTCTGGCGCAATGATTCGGAAGTGTTGTCCCAGCAATTCGAATGTGGTGAACCAGTTGAGGTCGGCAGTTGCTGTCCAACCATGCAACAACATCAACGTTGGGGCATCGGGCGGCCCTGCAACTTCACGAATAAATGTTTGACCACGACCGGGAAGGTCGATGCTGCGTCCTGGTGGTAGCGCCATTTACCCCTGAGTCCTAGTGAGGAGCACTGTCACTTGCAACTTGCCATTGGGCGCGTCGTAACTGACGGTTGCGCCAACTGTTGCGCCAAGCAGTGCGGAACCAAGTGGTGAGGACGGGCTCATCACGCTGATGTGATCTTTGTCTGGCTTTTCTTCAACGTGCCCAATCAAATAATGCTCTGCTGCATCTTCCGAGTCGCCTTCGTAGACGATGGCGACGATGGTGCCGAGGCCGACAACGCCCTCAGGGGATGGCGGGATGATTTCGACGTCTTCGAGGAACGATTCGATCTGGCGAATGCGGCCTTCCATGTGGCCTTGCTCGTCCTTGGCAGCGTGGTAGTCGCCATTTTCCTTAAGGTCGCCAAGTTCGCGCGCGCGTTCGATTTTGTCGGCTACTTCGATGCGTCCGCGCGTGGTGAGGTCGGCAAATTCGGCCTTCAGGCGCTCATACGTGGCTTTTGAGAGTTGGTGCTTTGCCATGCCGTCAAAGGCTATCTGCGCAAATTCGACCCCTACGATGGATACCTATGAATACGTCGTCGAAAAAGGGACATCGTGTTGCCGTAGTTGGTGGCGATGGAATTGGGCCAGAAGTTGTCGCCGAGGCGCTGAAAGTTATTGAAGCTGCCGGCGTGAAGTTGGATCTCACTTCGTTTGATTTGGGTGGTGCGCGGTATTTGCGCGACGGCGAAGTGTTGTCGGACGCAACGCTCGATCAGCTTCGCCAGTTTGATGCGATTTTGTTGGGCGCTGTTGGCACCCCCGATGTGCCGCCTGGTGTTATCGAACGCGGGTTGTTGTTGAAGATGCGTTTCGAATTGGACTTGTACATCAATCAGCGCCCGTTCGCCGGAACTGCGCCGGGCCACACCACGCCGCACGAGTTTGTTGTGATTCGCGAAAACACAGAAGGTTCGTACGCGGGCGAAGGCGGCGTGTTGCGCAAGGGGACACCGCACGAAGTTGCGACACAGGGAAGTGTGAACACTGCGCGCGGCGTAGAGCGTTGTGTGCGTTACGCATTCGAACTTGCAGCCGCACGCACGCGCAAGCACCTGACGCTGGTGCACAAAACCAACGTGCTCACGTTTGCCGGCGATTTGTGGCAGCGCACCTTCAACCAAGTTGCCAAAGACTTTCCACAAGTTGCAACTGCTTACAACCATGTTGATGCCGCATGCATTTATTTCGTGCAAGACCCGCATCGCTATGACGTGATCGTCACCGACAACTTGTTTGGCGACATCCTCACCGACTTGGGCGGCGCAGTCAGCGGCGGCATTGGTGTTGCGTCGTCGGCCAACCTCAACCCTGCACGCACAGGCCCGTCGATGTTCGAACCGGTACACGGTTCGGCACCCGACATTGTGGGAACCGGCAAAGCAAACCCAGTCGCGGCAATCTTGTCCGCCGCGCATCTCTTGCAGTTCTTGGGCGAAGATGATGCCGCTGCCAAGTTGCGAAAGGCGTGCGAAACGCCAGTTGCAGGCTCGACCAGCGAAATCGGTTCGGAAATTGCCCGAAGAGTTGCGAAATAGACCCGCTAAGTTCTGTACAACATTTCCAGCAAGGGGAAGCCATGCCAATAACCACCACACCAAAGATTTGGATGAACGGCACGCTTGTCGATTGGGACAAGGCGCAAGTGCATGTGCTCACGCACACGCTGCACTACGGCACGGGAGTGTTTGAAGGCATCCGCGCATACGAAACCAGCAAAGGTCCAGCAGTGTTTCGCCTCACCGAGCACATGCAGCGTTTCATCAACTCCGCGAAAATTCTTGGCATGCCAATGCCATACACGCTCGAGCAATTGGTGCAGGGTGTAAAAGACACCGTGGCTTCCACTGGCTTGCCAGCCTGTTACGTGCGACCAATCGCGTATTACGGCTACGGCGAAATGGGCCTCAACACCACGCCTTGCTCTACCGACGTTGCAATTGCCTGCTGGCCATGGGGCGCATACCTTGGCGACGATGCCGTAGAGAAGGGCGTGCGCATGAAGATTTCTTCATGGACGCGTCACGATCACAACACCATGCCGCCTGCAGCAAAAACAGTTGGCAACTATGTCAACTCGTCGCTTGCAAAAGTAGAGGCACTCAAGGCCGGCTACGACGAAGCAATCATGCTCGCGCCAAACGGCCTCGTTGCAGAATGCACTGGCGAGAACTTGTTCGTTGTTCGCAACGGCATCATCCTCACCCCGCCAACATCGGCAGGCGCACTTGAGGGCATCACGCAAAACAGCGTCACGCGCATTGCGCGCGACTTGGGCTTTGAGGTTCGCGTCGACAACATTGCGCGCAGCGACTTGTACATCGCCGAAGAAATCTTCGCCTGCGGTACTGCAGCAGAAGTTGGCTCGGTCAGCTCCGTCGACGACCGTCCGGTGCCGTGCCCTGGGCCAATGACCAGGGCCATTGCCGCCACCTATGCCAAGGCCGTGCGCGGGCAAGACCCCCGCTACGTCGACTGGTTGGAATACACCAAATAACAGGCTTGGCGTGAAAAAGGGGTTTATCCCCACCTCTGTCCACAGGCCTGTGCACACGTATTTCCACAGTCGGAGGGTTGTCCGTCCAGGGTTATCCACAGTTCGTCCACAAACTGGCTGGCCGCTGGTTGTCAAACGGCCATTTGGTTGTGAGACTGGAGACCGTGAACACCTACGGAGCAACCGCCACAAGCATCGCGATCACCATTATTTGTTAGGCGTGCGTCATTCGACGTACGCCCAAGCCGCCCAACTGGGCGGCTTTTTTCATTCCTAGAACCAATCAGAACGACAGTGAAACGAGAAGACCATGAGTAGCCAAGAAACAGTTGAAGTGTTCGACACAACATTGCGCGACGGCCTGCAAGTTGAGGGCGTATCAGCAAGCGTCGAGGACAAGCTGCGCATTGCCGAGCATCTGGATTACTTGGGCGTGCACTTCATCGAGGGCGGATGGCCTGGAGCCAACCCCAAGGACATCGAGTTTTTCGCGCGCGCAAAGAAAGAACTGACGCTGTCGACATCAACGTTGGTTGCATTCGGTTCGACGCGCCGACCACTTGGAAAAGTTGACGACGACGCAACGCTTCGCAACTTGCTCGACGCAGAGACTTCGGCCGTGTGCATCGTGGCAAAAGCGTGGGACTACCACGTCACGCAGGCATTGCAGACAACACTTGAAGAGGGCATTGCCATGATCGCCGACTCGGTCAAGTTTTTGCATGGCAACAGCCGGCGAGTGCTTGTGGACATGGAGCACTTCTTCGACGGCTACAAAGCCAACCCCGAGTTTTCGCTTCGAGCACTTGAAGCCGCAATCATCAACGGCGCAACGCACTTGGTGTTGTGTGACACGAATGGCGGATCGCTTCCGCACGAGGTGCTCGACATTGTTGCTGCAGTGAAGAAGCACATTGGTAACGACGCAACGATCGGCATTCATTGTCACGACGACACGGGTTGCGCAGTTGCCAACTCGTTGGCTGCCGTGCAAGGTGGTGCTCGTCATGTGCAAGGCACACTCAATGGCCTGGGCGAGCGAACAGGTAACACCAACTTGACCACCGTCATTCCAAACTTGCAATTGAAAATGAACTACGCGTGCCTACCCGACGGCCGACTAGAGCGTTTGACACAAGTAAGCAACTTTGTCGCCGAGATATTGAACAGGCCAATGAACCCGCAAGCGCCTTACGTTGGCACGTCGGCCTTCGCGCACAAGGCCGGTTTGCATGTGTCGGCAATGGCTCGCGCGAAAGACGCGTACGAGCATGTTGCGCCAGAGTTGGTTGGTAACGGCACAAGGTTTCTCGTCTCGGAAATGGCCGGCAAAGCAACTGTCAGTATGAAGGCCGACGAGTTGGGCCTGAGCCTTGACGGCCCAGCAATCAACAGCGTGATCGAAGACCTAAAGCGCCTCGAGAACGAGGGCTACCACTTTGAAGCAGCCGACGCATCGCTAGAAATGTTGATGCGCAGGGCAACTGGTTGGAAGCAGGACTTCTTCAGTGTGGAATCGATGCGAGTCATCACCGACGAGGCTGCAGACAGCACCTTCACCACTGAAGCAACAGTGAAAGTAACAGTGGGCGACAGCAGAGAGGTTCGCACGGCGGAGGGCAATGGCCCCGTTAACGCAATCGACACCGCATTGCGCTCTGCGCTGTCGAAGAACTACCCGCAACTCTCAAAAGTGCACCTCACCGACTACAAAGTGCGAATTTTAGATTCGGGTTCTGCAACTGGTGCAGTAACGCGAGTGCTCATCGATGCCACAAACGGTGATAAATCATGGACGACCATTGGTGTGTCGCCAAACATCATTGAGGCGTCGTGGCGCGCACTAGAAGAGTCGCTTGTATTCGGGCTGCTGCACACCTCGGGCAACTAGGCTCGCTTGCGTATGGCCGCACCAAAGCACACACGAGTAGACCCAACCGACGCGCCTCGCGCGTACGAATCGCCGAACCACGTTCCTGATGGTTGGGTGAAGGATCGGCCTGCAGAGATTCTTGGTCGGCAGCCACAGGGAGCGAAGCTTGGTCATCAAGGCCCCGACCAGGGTTACATCTTGTTGTTGGCCAACCGTGTCAAGGACAAGATCAAAGTGCAAGAAGGCGAAAATCTGGAAGACGCAATTCGCGGCACCATTGGCATTGCGTTGAAGCGCGCATCGATGTACGGCCGCGCACCTGTCATGCACGACCTCACCTTTGCCCTCACTATTTGGGGTTGGTTTGTAGAAACCCCTCCAGCCGACTTGCTGACAAAGCGTCGCACCGTGTTTGCCGGCCTTCGCGATGCACACCACTATTACGAGTGCCGAGAACTTGTCGACATGGTGCCCGACACAACATTTCAGTTGTCAATCGATCAGTTGACTGCCTCGACACCTATGTCGTGGCGTGCGCTCACTGGCGCGTAACCACTTGCTACAGAGCGTGGGCTTCTAGGTCGCTGAGGTCTACAAATTCGAGTGATCGAATATGTGTTGCATGCAAATTCACCTTTGGCGCTTTGCCCGCGTCTAGTGCTTCTTGCCAACGCATTGCGCAGAGACACCAGTGATCTCCGGCCTTCAAACCAGCGAAACCATATTGAGGCATCGGCGTCGACAAGTCGTTGCCGGCTGCTTTTGAAAACGCTAAAAAGTCGTCGGTCATCACTGCACACACTGTGTGCACGCCAGTGTCGTCGCCACTTGTTTCACAGCAGCCCGTGCGAAAGAAGCCTGTCATCGGAGACGTGCAGCACGTGGTGAGTGGTTCACCATAAATGTTGGTTTGGTTGGTTTGTGTCATAGCGAAGTAGTCATCACGATAGTGCTCACCCGTTGTGCATGGGCTACTCAGATAGCCTGAATATCAATGTCAACTGCCACGCCGCGATATCGCTTTGCACCATCACCAACCGGATATTTCCATGTGGGTGGTGCTCGTACCGCGTTGTACAACTGGCTGCTCGCGCTGAAGAACAATGGCACTTTTGTGTTGCGCATTGAGGACACCGACGAATCGCGCAATCAGCCGCAATGGACGCAGGGCATCATCGACGCACTTGCATGGATTGGCATCGACAGCAACGACCCCCATTTCGAAGGTCCATACTTTCAATCCACCAACGCCGAAGCCCACGTTGCCGCTGCGCACAAACTGTTTGCTGCCGGCCACGCGTACTACTGCGACTTGACCACCGAACAGATCCAGGAACGCGCTAAGGCTGCAGGGCTGAATGGTTACGACGGCTACTCGCGCGACCGCGGCCTTGCCGCTGGGCCAGGCCATGTGTTGCGTTTTAAAGTGCCTGCTGGCAAAACGATTGTGCACGACACCGTTCGTGGCGAGGTGGAGTTTGACAACTCGACAATCGAGGACTTTGTGTTGTTGCGCGGCAACGGCACCCCTGTGTTTCTTATTGCCAACGTTGTGGATGACATGACCATGAACATCACACATGTTGTGCGCGCAGAAGAACACCTGCCAAACACACCCAAACAGCAGATGCTGTGGGACGCGCTTGGTGTAACCCCGCCAGTGTGGGCGCATGTGCCCGTGTTGGTAAACGAGCAACGCAAGAAGTTGTCGAAGCGCCGTGACAAGGTGGCCGTCGAGCAATACCGCGAAGAGGGAATCTTGCCCGAGGCAATGGTCAACTATTTGATGACGCTTGGTTGGGCGCCTATCGGCGACACCGAAATTGTCCCTTGGGAACAAATCGTTCAGGAGTTCTCGTTAGAGAGTGTCAATCACTCGCCGGCCTTCTTCGATATCAAAAAGCTGCAGGCGTTTAACGGCGAATACATTCGCAAAATGCCGCTGGCGGATTTCGTTGTAGCTGCCAACAACATTCTCACCAGCGCGGCTGCAACATGGCCTGCCGAGCGTTACAAGCCCGAAGTGTTTGCCGCCATGGCACCACTCGTGCAAACACGAGTTGCAGTGATGGCCGAAGTGGTGGACATGGTCGACTTCCTGTTCATGGCAGAGCCGCCCATCGACGATGCGGCATTCACGAAAGCATTCAGTGCCGACTTCGCCATTCCAACCTTGACGCAAATTGCCACCGCTTTCGAAACAATCGAGTGGAATGCCGAGAGCATTAAGCAAGCCGTTGAAGCCGTGGGCACAGAGCACGAAGTGAAGTTGGGCAAATTGCAGGGCCCGCTGCGCATTGCAATCACCGGACGCTCAGTTGGCCCACCGCTGTTCGAACCAATCGAATTGCTTGGCCGTGACGAGTCGTTGCGACGAATTCGCGCCGCACTTTCGCGCAAGTAGGCACAACGTGCGACGCGCCCTAAAAACGTTCCTTGTTGTTGTAGTAGTTGCGGTGCTGTACGCGTGCGTCAACGTGGTGCAAGTCTGGCGAGTGGGTGGCACCGATCAGGCGCGCAATGTTGATGCAATCGTTGTTCTTGGTGTTGCGCAATACGACGGCAAGCCTTCGCCCCAATTGAGGGCCCGCCTAGAACACGCGCTTGCGCTGTGGGCCGACGGCATCGCACCTCGAATAATCACAACGGGGGGAAACCAGCCGGGTGATCGGTTCACGGAGGCCGAGGCGTCGGCAAACTTTTTAGTTGAAGGCGCCGTGCCAACCGAAGTGATCATTCAGGAGAATTCTGGATCGACAACAAGAGAGTCGTTGATGGGGGTGCGCGACATTGTTAACGAACGCGGACTCACCAGCATTCTCATCGTGACCGATCCGTATCATGCGCTGCGTGCGCGTTTAATCGCACAAGATTTGGGCATGGTCGCATATGTTTCGCCCACCCGCACCTCGCCGCTGCAGGGGGCAAGTGCAGTTTCTCGCCACGTGCGCGAGGCGGCCGGCGTGGCGCTCAGCCACTTCATTGGCTTCGCCAACTTGGAGCGCTACACCAAATAACGGTGTTGTTGATTTACTCTCCCCGATATCCTGTGTTGATCACTCTGGGGAGTGGTGTAACTGGCAACACAGCAGATTCTGGTTCTGTTATTCAGGGTTCGATTCCTTGCTCCCCAACAAGAAATCGGTCGAAAGAGACACCTATGTCACTGACTAGTCTTTGGGTGTGAACAACGAAGTGCAGGCTGAAACCATCAGCCGAAAGACCACACCGAGGTGGGTAACCGTTTCCGCGATCGTTGGTTTTGTTGTGCTTTCGCTTGCATCTTCTCTGATGATCTTGGTATTTGATAATTCGGGTAGCGGAGCGTCCATTCAAACCGACGATAACTGGGAGAAGATCACGGCCGAAGCCGCCGGCGTAGATGAGCATTACGCCAACGTTTTTTATCAAATTACTTCCTTTGATGCCGAACGACAACAGGCCAAAGTAACCGCATACGTTTGGCCATCGCCAGACATTGCAACGCCATTTAGTAGTTCGACAATTACCGATATCAACCTCTCGGTTTTCGTTGATGAAGTAGGTGGTGGCAACGGTGGCATGTATGACTATCCAATTGGAAGTGCAATTGGTGGAATAGAAATGAATGTCGATGCGACCAATCCATATGATCTGAGCCGCAGCATCGACTCGTTTTATCCTTTTGACCAGTATTCCTTCACGTTGTACACACAAGTTGGGGAAGTCAACGACGAAGAAGAATTGGTTGAGATTCCTGCTTTCGAAGATTCATACACGACTGCCGTTCCTGGCTTCCAAGTGGAACTAGCAAAAGAACATGACGAGTCGTTCTACTCTGAGGATGGTCGGCCTGAGGATTTCCCGCTGGTGGAAAGCGCAATCGAGCAGCGGATGGGCGGCTTGACGATGACCACAGTAATTGTGAATCGCAGTTTTGCCGTAAAAATGATCGCATTACTCGTCGCAATATTTTGTTTGATCATTGCCTTCACGCTGTGCTACATGACGATTGAGATCGTTCGCAGAAATCGACCACCAAGCATGCAGGTGCTGGTGTGGGCGGCAGCAAATGCTTTGGGGCTGATCAGCGTGCGAAGCTTGTTGCCCGGTGCGCCACGAATCGGAATCACTTTTGACATCGTGGTGTATTTCCCAGCGCTTACCGCGACCCTGATTTCAACAGTTGCACTTTTTGTACTTTGGGCATATCGCGAAGACTGGCAAATTTAGTACCCGTTTATGGATTGGGAAAACCTCTCATTCGAAGGTGGAGGCGCGAAAGGGTACGCGTATGTCGGTGCGATCCAATGTTTGGAGCAACACCAGATTTATCCGCAACAAATTAAGCGAGTCGCAGGAACAAGCATTGGCAGCCTGTTCGCGGTTCTGGTTTCAATCGGATGCTCATCCGAATACATGGTTTCCATTTTTCCCAAAGACTTTCAGGTTTTGGCCAAAGACGGCTCTGGGGGGCGAATCAGGTCTTTCGCTCGCGCGGCAAAGGCACGAGGAATGCACCCGGGTCATCGGTTGTACGAGTTTTTAGGCGATGTGTTGCAAGAGCAAACAGGCAATAGAGACATAACGTTTGCACAAATTTTAGAAAAATATAATCGCGAACTTTGTATCCCCATCACAAACGTGACACGGATGATGACTGAGTACTGTCATCCCAAGACGACGCCCAACATGTCTGTTCGTCTTGCAGCAAGAACATCAATGTCGTTGCCAGTGTTGTTGGAGCCAGTATCCATTCACCAACAGCGTGCGATATCGGCAATTGACGTTCAGGATGACATTTACGTCGACGGAGGTTTGCTGTGCAATAACCCGACACACGTTTTTGATGGCTGGTGGCTCTCTCTGGACAAAGCGGATTCCTTCTTCCGTCGAATCAATCCGTTGTCCGATGCAAGTGAGCATTATCCACGCTCGGCGAGATTTAGCCCTCCCAACAGTAAGACATTGGGTTTCACACTTTTCTCGGAGTCGGAAGCCGACATAACTCGATCATGGGTGCACGAGGATCTGACGATGCCTTCTAGGCCGAAGACGCCAGCGGCCAATCGGAGAACAGTGGAGGAGCAGAGCAGGCAAGAGTTGAGCTCCACTCATGAACCCATTCAAAATTTGATTTCATACCTCGACAAAGTTGACATCGATCTTGACGGTCGAATCGACTCGGACGAGTTGGCTGTAGCAATTACAAAGTCGGGAATTAGTGACTCTGAGTTGCTCGCTGTTTTCAAATCAACCGATTCGAAGGAGATTTTCTCGAGTATCGATAAGGACGCTGATGGGAAAATTGATTTCTCAGAAGTGATTAATTTCCTGGAATCAATTGGTGTTGACGTAACGACTCAGTTGGTGGGTTTTCCCGCCCGACACCCCAAAACGGTTCTGGATTTCGCGTTGAATATGCTGGAAGCAGTTAGCCGAGACTTAACTCGAGCAAATTATCAATCGATCGATCGACAAAGAACAGTCCCCATCAATACCGACTATGTGGGCACGACTACCTTTGATCTCGAGCAGGCCGACCTGGAATTCTTGATCGAAACTGGTCGAAGGCATACACGGTCGTTTCTCGAATCGTGACGATGTCATAACAGCCAAACAGGCGGGCACAACGGTGCCCTTGAGGCTGTTTGGGCGAAATTGATAGACCGATTGGTAGCCTTGAATCGCTACTTGGCCCCATCGTCTAGTGGCCTAGGACACTACCCTCTCAAGGTAGCGGCACGGGTTCGAATCCCGTTGGGGCTGCCAATGCAGATGCATGTTGTCAATTTCGCAGCACCTATCGGAAGTACGCTGAACTTGTGACCAAGCCGGCCGCAATCAACATTTTAGATACTGGCATCAAGCTGGTTCGAAACGTCGGCAGTTTCAACTTCGGTCGGGGTGCAGTTGCCGATGTTGCAACGCATGTCGAAGCTCGCAGAACATTGCCGGGCATTGTCGACGATCGAGTTGTGTACATCGTTGACGAGTTTTTTACGGGCAACGATGCGTTGCTAGAAAAGATTGGCAAGGAAGACACCGACTTGGTGTTGTATGTGCCAACCAAGGACGAGCCGACAAC
>CAMDJX010000046.1 GCA_945900735.1 Acidimicrobium ferrooxidans DSM 10331
TTGCAAGGGTTTCCGCAGCAAGCAATCGCCTCGATGCAGGCAGGCGTTAACCACTTGGGCTACCCCGTTGGCACCAAGGTGGATGTAGAACAAGAATTTATGCCAGCAGGCCAGGGCGTTGGCGCAATCACCAGCATTGTTCACGCGGCCGACTTGGTGCACAGCATGATGGAAGAAGCCGAGCGTTCGATCGACCGCATTCACACATTGCGTCAGCAGTAAACCCAACCATGGGTGTTCTTCGATCGAATAAGAACGTCCGCAATATGTTTATTGCCGAGAACGTCTCGGTGATGGGCGACTATTTCACCTACGTTGCGCTTGTTGGCTTGGTGAAAGATGCAACCGATTCCACGTTTCTTGTTTCGTTGATTTACGCGGCATATGTGTTGCCGTCGTTTTTACTCTCACCAATTGCTGGCCCAATCGTGGACAGGTTTGATCGTCGCAAAACCATCATTCTGATTTCGCTGCTGCAAGCAGCCACTGGTGTTGGTTTCTTGTTTGCAAACGAATCCAGAATTTGGCTTGCATTCTTGGCACAAATCATTATCTCGTCGCTTTCCGTTGCCATCCTTCCCGCATTTGGTGCGGCGCTCCCCAACTTGGTGAACAACGACGAAGAACTGCGACAGGCCAACGTGTTGTTTGGTTCTAGTTGGGGCGCCATGGTGTTTCTGGGCTCCGCCATTGGCGGCATCTTCTCTGCAACATTTGGCCGCACGGCAACATTTGGTGCCGACATTGCAACCTTCCTCATCTGCGGTGCCCTAGTCGTCATGATTCGCATTCCGATGCAAGAAAATCGCACGACCGAAAAGCGCGAGCGAGTGCGCCCCATCGCCGACATGCGCGAAGCATTTAATTACGCAAAAGAAAACAATGTGATCTTGGCGTTGATGGCATCCAAAACCACGTTTGCGGTAAGCGCCGGCGCCGTCAGCCAACTTGCGGTGCTGGCCATCGACGCGTTTGGCACGGGCGACGGCGGCAGCGGGTTGTTACTTGCCGCGCGCGGTGTTGGCTCGTCGGTTGGCCCGTTCTTATTAATGCGATTTGTACACGGCAACATGCCGAGGTTGTTGTTCCTCTGTGGCCTGGCAGGCTTGGTGTGGAGTGGCCTGTATTTGTTTGCTTCAGCCAGCCCAACGCTGTGGCTTGCTGCAGCATTGATTGGAGTTGCGCACCTGGGCGGCGGCGCGCAATGGATGATGTCTAACTACGGTTTGCAAATGGTGACGCCCGATTACATTCGCGGGCGCGTGCTGGCTGGCGACATGGGTTTTGCCACGCTCGTCATGGGTATCAGCAGCGTTGTTGCTGGCGTTCTTGGCGAGATATTCCCTATCCGTATCGCCATTGCATTAATCGCGGTTATTTGCGGCGTGGCATCGACCGCTTACCTGTTCGGGACTATTGGGATGCGCAAGCGTCTGCGCAGCGAGATGCTGCAACAACCAGCCTGACCGCACGTGGGTCTGTGAACAGACCGCTGCTCATTCGATTCATAACGAAACTGAAACTCATGTTCCTGTTTGGGTCTGCAAACGAAACAGAACCGCCGGCACCTGCGTGCCCATAACTTCCTGGTGCATCAAAGGCCAGTTTTTCGCTGGGGACTACAAAGCCCATCGCAAAGGCTCGCTTGTTCTGCAAGCACACATCGATTACGCCTGTTTTTGTCTGCTGCACAGTCATCTTTTTTCGCGTTTCATCGTTCAGTAATCGCACTGGGCCATTCGGGGTCTCGGTTTCGGTGAACGTTGCCGAATACATCGCGGCCAGACTGCGAGCGTTTGTAATTCCGTTTGCGCCCGGCACTTCTGCGGCATGCATGTCTGCGCGATTAAATGCGCCCTTCACATTGAGTGCGCCATTCAATGTAAATGACCGAACAGTTTCTGAAACAGAATTACCTTCCGGTGGCAAAACTTGTTGCGTGACCGTTTCGCGCGGCCAGCCAGTGTTCACCGGTGAAACGCGATGTTCAAGGTGCTCGGGCAGGCCAACATAGATCTCGCCACCCATTGGGTTTGCAATTTCTTCGCGAATGAAACGGCCGATGCTGCGGCCGTCCACAAGCCGAACCAAATGCCCCGCCAACCAGCCAAAGGTGAAGGCGTGATAACCGTGCGTAGAGCCAACTGGAAAGAGCGGTGCAGTGTTTGCCAATCGGGTCACCATCGTGTTCCAATCGAGCACTTCTTCAAATGTCAGTGGGCCATCCACCGTGTACAGGCCAGCCTGGTGCGACAACAATTGCGCAACCGTTACGTTCTCTTTCCCGTGTGCAGCGAACTCGGGCCAAATTTGTGAAACCGGATCTTCGTACGACAACAAACCTCGCTGAACACACATAGCCACTGCTGTTGCAACCACACCCTTGGTGCTGCTGAACACCAGTTGCAGCGTGTCGAGTGTGTACGGCTTAGTTGCTTCTTTATCAAAAAAGCCACCGGCAATATCGACTACGCACTTTCCCTTGTGAAACACCGACACGCCTGCGCCAACGTCATCACGGTTGTCGATGTTGTTTGCCAATGCGTCGGCTACGTCCGACCATCCGTCGGCAACAAAACCGTCGAATGGCACGACTAGCGAACGTCGTCTATGAGGCTTCGAAGCAATTCGACTTGTTGTACAGCGTTGGGGCCGATGGGGTTCACAGAAATAACTGTGACACCGGCTTCCTTGAACGCGGCCAAGCGCTCTTTCACGAAGTTCTTTGGGCCAACCAAGTGCGAATTAAGCAGCCACTCGGAAGGAACCTTTGCTGCAGCCTCATCTTTTTTACCGTCGAGGTACAAGTCTTGAATTTCGACAGCTTCTTGCTCGAAGCCGTACGACTTGCAGATGTCGTTGTAGAAGTTTTTGCCGCGAGCACCCATGCCGCCCACGTACAACGCGGTGCTTGGGCGTGCGAAGTCGAGCACTTTTTGCTGGTCTTCGCCAGTGAGCGACTCGTCGATGGCCAACATGCCGCCTGCAGAAATGTCCATTGGTGGGCGCGATGCATCACGCTTCGCGTAACCGGCTTTCAGTGCGTCGCCCCACACCTGCTGAAACCTTTCTGGGTAAAAGAAAATTGGCATCCAGCCATCGGCAATTTCGGCGGTTGCTTCAACGCTCTTGCCCATGAGTGACGCCCACCAGATGGGGATGTCCTTGCGCACCGGATGATTGATCAATTTGAGCGCCTTGCCCAAGCCTGTGCCCTGGCCTTGCGGAAGTGGAACCTCCACTGTCTTGCCTTGGTACGACAACGGCTTCTCGCGCTTCCACACTTCGCGACAAATGTCGATGTATTCCTTGGTGCGTTGCATTGGCTTGTCGTATGCCATGCCATGAAAACCTTCGATGACCTGAGCACCCGATGCGCCGAGGCCAAGAATGAAACGACCGTTGCTCACGTAGTCACAACCTGCTGCGGTCATTGCAACAAGCGCAGGCGTGCGCGAATACACGTTGATGATGCCAGTACCAATTTCGATGCGATTAGTTACCGCAGCGAGATAACCGATTTGGGAAATGGAGTCGTACGAGTACGCCTCTGCCACCCACACCATGTCGAGCCCCACCTTTTCCAACTCGACAACTTGCTGTGCCGAGGATTGAAAGTCGGAGATGTAGTTGATCATCATGGAAAGTTTCATGATGATGAGACTAGATCGGGCTTAGTTGACTTTACGAGTTCGGCCTTCCCAGTAAGGGGCGCGCAAGTCCTTCTTGAGGATTTTGCCGCTTGGGTTGCGCGGAAGCGCATCGATCCACGCCACCGACTTGGGGCACTTGAACCCAGCCAGGCGCTCCTTGGCAAAGGCGATGATCTCGTCCTCGGTTACCGCAACGTCGGCCTTGCGCACCACGATTGCCATTGGTATTTCGCCCCACTTTTCGTCGGGGATACCAATGACCGCCACGTCGGCAATTGCCGGGTGACCCATCAATGCGTTTTCAACTTCGGCCGGGTAAACGTTTTCGCCACCAGAGACAATCATGTCTTTGACGCGGTCGTAGATGTAGACGTAGCCGTCCTCGTCTTGATACGCAGCGTCGCCAGTTTTGAACCAGCCTTCTGGGTTGATGGACTTTGCGGTTTCTTCGGGCATGTTCCAGTAGCCCAACATCACTTGGCCACCCTTCACCCAAATCTCGCCCACTTCACCAACCGGAACATCTTTTCCGGTGTCGGAATCGACCACACGAAGTTGCATGCCAGGCACAATCTTTCCGCACGAACGCAACAGCTTTCGCTTCGGCCCTTCGAGATCGTGATCTTCCGGCATCAAGATGGTGGTCGCACCAGTTGTTTCAGTGAGGCCATACACCTGCATGAAGTTGGTCTTGAATGTCTTCATCGACGATGCAAGCACTTCTTCAGAAATTGGTGATGCACCGTAGGCAATCAACTCGAGGCTCGAGTAGTCGGCCTTGTCGACGTCTGGCACCATGAGCATGAACTGCAAGAGCACCGGCACCAAGAAGCCGTGCGTGATGCGGTGCTTGCCAATGAGCGTGACAATTTCGGCTGGGTTCACGTCGCGAATAATGATCGACTTGCAACCAAGCGCCATGCCTGCTGTTGCCCAACCGCCGCCACCAATGTGGAAGAGCGGCATTGCAACAAGGTTGACCGTGCGATCGGTGAACTTCCAAATATCTGCAGCAAACGGAATGAGTGCAAAGAAGTTGTTGTTGGTGAGCATGACACCCTTCGGCCTGCCCGTTGTGCCGCTTGAGTACAACTGAAACGCAACGTCGCCAGGCGCCGACTCGACACCGGGATCGGTTGATGCACCAGACCCCGAGAAATCTTCGTACGACGGATACTTGCTGTGGCCACCGATGACAACGATGGACTTGACGTTTGGAATATCGGCCGCAATTGCATCAAGCACTGGAACGAAGTCGGGCCCAACGATGAGCACCTTGGCGGCCGAGTCGTTCACGATGTATGCAACCTCTGGTGGAGCAAGTCGCCAGTTGATGTCAACGCTGACCGCATTGAGCAAGCCACACGCATAAAACACTTCGAAGTGATCGATGCCGTTCTTGTCCAAGAATGCAACGCGGTCTTGCGGGCCAACGCCTGCAGCCTTCAGTGCATTTGCAACCTTGCACGAGCGCTCGTATAACTGCGCCCACGATTGGGTTTTGTCGCCTTGCACGAGGGCAACGTTGGTTGGCTGAGAGGCAGCGTGCGTGCGGACGATGCCTGCGATGTTTCGAATGTCATTCCCCATCTGGGAGAAACTAGTCTTTAGCCCAATTCGACACAAGAGCGGGGTCACTTTTTATGAGCGCAGCAGAATTGGGATTTGACGGCAAAGTAGCCATTATTACGGGCGCTGGTGGTGGGCTTGGCCGACAGCACGCGCTGTTGCTGGCTTCCCGCGGGGCACTTGTGGTGGTCAACGACTTGGGCGGCGCACTGGACGGAAGCGGCAGCGACAAGGGCGCAGCGCAAAAAGTGGTGGACGAAATAGTTGCCTTGGGCGGCGTTGCCGTTGCCGACACCAACAGCGTTTCCACCCCAGAGGGCGGCGCAGCCATCGTGAAGTCGGCTGTTGACGCTTACGGCCGTGTCGACATTGTGATCAACAATGCGGGCATCTTGCGCGACAAGAGTTTCCACAACCTGACACCCGACTTGATGAACCCCGTGTTCGACGTGCACCTGAAGGGCGCGTTTCACGTAACGCAGCCCGCATTCGTATTGATGCGCGAGCAGGGTTACGGCCGAATCATTTCAACTTCATCGGCTGCCGGCGTGTTTGGCAACTTCGGCCAAGCAAACTACGGCGCAGCAAAAATGGGCCTTGTTGGTTTCATGCGCGTGTTGGCTGTTGAAGGCGCGAAGTACAACATCAAGGCAAACTCCATTGCCCCACTTGCACTTACACGTATGACCGAGAGTCTGTTCAGCGGCGCAATGGCCGAGAAACTGCAGCCAGAGTTGATCTCACCAATCGTTGCTTTCTTGGCGCACGAGGATTGCCCAGTGAGCGGCGAGGTGTACAGCGTTGGTGGCGGCCGTGTTGCACGCGTGTTTATTGGTGAGACCCCTGGCTATTTCAATGCCAACCTGACTATGGAAGACGTTCGCAACAACTTCGAACAAATTCGCAACGAAGAGGGCTACATCGTGCCCGCAAACATCAGCGAAGAAACGGCAATGTTCATGCCGTACCTGAAGTAACACGCGACACTATGCCCTCACAGTCGAAGGTTGCTTCAACAGACAACGTAGATATTGCGGTGTACGACTACGAACCAAATTCGACTTTGCCAACAGTGCTGCTGTCGCACGCAACGGGTTTTCATGGGCGTTGCTTCGAACCCATCGCGCAACACCTTGCACCAACCAATCACTGCATTGCCTTTGATTACCGCGGCCACGGCGACTCGGTTATTTCTTCCGACTGGCAAGTGCGATGGAACGCCTATGGCGACGACGTTCTTGCAGTTGCACGAGTTGCTGCCGCACGTGGCCCCGTTGTAGCTGCGGGCCACAGCATGGGTGGCGCCGCACTGGTGATGGCGGCAATTCGCGAGCCGCAACTGTTTCGTGCTCTTGTGTTGTTTGAGCCAATCATTTTTCCAGACACTGCTCGCACCAGCGGCCAGGGCCCAAGCCCGTTGGTTGAAGGCGCGCGCAGACGCCGAGCAACATTCCCTTCACTAGATGCGGCCTACGACAACTATGCGTCGAAGCCACCGCTCAGCATTTTCCAACCTGATTCGCTTCGCGCATACGTTGATTACGGTTTCAACGTGCAACCGGACGGTTCGGCCACGCTGAAGTGCGCGCCAGAACACGAAGCGCGCACGTTTGAGACCGGCGGCATCCATGAGACATGGGAAGACTTGGGCAAGCTGCAAGTGCCGTCGTGGTTTGTTTCGGGCGCATTCATCGAGCACTCACCTTCTTCGTTTACCGAAATGATTTCTAACTGCGTCAACGGCTCTACCTATGTGCAATGGAACGACCTCGGCCACTTCGGCCCCATGCAAAACAGCAAACGATTTGCCGACCTCATCCGCCTTGTGAGCGCAAACGTGCAATGAGCGAAACGTTCGTAGTCCCCGACTCGCTTTCTCCCTCCAGCACCAGCACGTTTCAAACCTGCCCACTGCAGTTTCGATTTCAAAACATTCAGAAACTGCCGCAGCCACCAAGCGCTGCAGCGGTGAAGGGCAACGTCGTTCACCGTGCACTCGAGTTGCTGTTTGGCCTAGATGCACCAAGCCGCACCGCGCAGGCCGCGCACGATTTTTTGGCACAAGCAAAAACCGAATTTGAACCCACCTACGACATCACGGGCCTCAACTTGTCGGAGGCAGAAGCCGCAAAGTTTTGGGCCGAATGCACCGTGCTTGTCGACAAGTACTTGCAGATGGAAGACCCGCAGACCATCAACAACATCGATGTAGAACTTTGGGTAACTGCCCCGCTGCAAGGTTTCCTGTTGCGCGGGTTTATCGACCGAGTAGAGCGTGATGCAAACGGCGGCATCGTTATTAGCGACTACAAAACGGGCAAGGCCCCCCGTGCGAATGATGTGGACAGCAAGATGACGCAACTGCATATGTACGCATACATGCTGAACGACATGCGCGGCGAGATGCCCGCGTCTATTCAACTGCTGTACATCAAAGACGGCGTGCGCCACACCCGCACCCCAACCGAGCAAACCATGCGCTTCGTTGTCACACGAACCAACGCCTTATATAAGGCAATTGAAAAAGCCTGCACCACTACGACGTTTCCAACCAACAAGAGCAGCCTGTGTTTCTTTTGCAACTTTCAACGCTGGTGCCCAGAGTTTGGTGGAAACCCAGACAAAGCAGCAGAGGAAGCGCCCATTGCATACCCAAGGCCAGCAGCATGAAAAGCGCGGCCTGGTTCGAGAAGTTTGACCGACAGGTTGACAATGCGCTCGAACACATTCGAGATCACAAACTTGTCGTAATCGTGTTTTCCATTGCCAGCGCAGTTGGCGACTTTGGTCTGCTCTGGCACATCATTGGTTTGTTGCGATCAATTGGCAGCATGGACAGGCTGAGCCAAGCATTCTTCTTTTCGTTGATGATTGGCATCGAAAGCCTGATTCTCAACCAAGGAATTAAGCGACTCTTTCGCCGCAGCCGCCCAACCGAACGTGGCGACGAACGCTTTGCATTGCGCAAGCCGCGCACGTCCAGCTTCCCTAGCGGCCATGCCTCATCGGCATTCTTTTCGGCTCTCGTGCTCACGTACTTCACCACATGGCCGTGGGCATTTCTGTTTTACGGTTTCGCCTTGATCATTGCCACCAGCCGTGTTGGCGTGCGCATTCACCACGCAAGCGACGTCATCGGCGGTGCCATCGTCGGAACCCTGATGGGAATCATCGGGCTTGTGGTGCTGAATACACTGGCTATCTAACACGTATGCAACACGACCTGCCTCGCTTCGATAACCGGATGAGCGACGCGGAAGCGTTGATGTGGCGCGTTGAGAAAGACCCATTTCTCACCTCCACGTTTGCCAACATCACCGTGCTTGATTCGCGGCCAAACTTTGAAGCCTTCGTGCAACGAATGGACCGCGCCTCGCGCGTAATTCCCCGGCTGCGACAACGTGTGCAACCAGCGCCAGCAACCGTTGGTGCACCAACGTGGGTGCGAGACACCGAATTCAACATTCGACACCATGTTCGTTATATGGCACTGCCAGCGCCCGGCACCATGCGACAACTGCTCGACTTAGCGTCACTGATTACTGCCGACGCATTCGATCGTGCTCGCCCACTGTGGCAATTTGTCATTGTCGATGGCCTCGCCGGCGGCAAATCTGCATTAATCCAAAAACTGCATCACACCGTCACCGATGGCCAAGGCGGCGTGGCGCTATCAATGCAGTTTCTTGACATGGAGCGCAACAGCCCGCCGCCACCACCGCTGCCAAAAGAAGTACCGCAAGCCCCCGAAAGCAACAGCACCACCGACTTGCTGTCGTCAACATTTGCCGACGCCATGCGCGCGCCACTTGGGGCATTGCGCCAAGTGCGCGAGTTGTTAAGCGACCCGACGCAACTGCCCGGACTTGGTGCGCAGGCAACCGCAACCGTAAGAGGTTTGCTTGCCGAACTGAACGACGTAGATGGCGCGCGCTCGCCACTATGGACACAACGTTCCATTCAGCGCCGTTGCGAAACATTGCGCGCTCCATACCGACCAATGCTCGAAGCATCGCGCGCGCTGGGCGGCAAACTCAACACCGCGTTTCTTGCTGCAGCGGCCGATGCGGCAGGCGAATATCACCGCCAACTTGGCATGCCCGTAGAAACTTTGCGCACATCCATGGCCATCAGCACCCGTTCGGAAGAAAGTGGCGGCAACGCATTCACCCTTGCGCGCATGTTGGTGCCAACTGGCCCAATGCCCATTGCCGAACGCTTTGCTGCAATCAATGAAGCGGTCTCGCAAGCACGCGAACAATCTAAAAATGCTTCGCTCGACACGCTTGCCACCATGTCGTCGCTGCTGCCAACTTCGGTACTCACACGCATTGCGCGCGCACAAAGCCAAACAGTCGACTTCGCAACATCCAACGTGCGTGGCGCTGGCATCCCTCTGTACATCTGCGGCGCACTGGTGTTGGAGAACTATCCGATTGGGCCGCTAGGCGGCGTGGCCTTCAACCTGACCATGCTCAGTTACAACCACAGCTTGGATATGGGACTGAACATCGATACGGCCGCAATTGCGGAACCAGAACGGTTGCAACAGTGCATACAAAAAAGTTTGCACGAGCTAATGGACTATGCACCAACAATTAAGGCGGGCATACCCGCACCGCCAAACCCGCGAGTTACGCGGTGGCTGAAGAAGCTGCGTTTGCGGTAAGCAACAGCCGCACGTCGAGCAACAAGTCGGCTACCTCTTCGGTTCGTACCAACTCGCGGTTGAGCATGTCGCTCAATGCTTTGTCGATAACGCTGAGGGCTTCGGTGATGACTGCTGTATCGCGTGCTTCGGTCATATCGTCACCATACCCCACCGGTGACGTGAATTAGTGACTCTGTGCGTAACATCACATAAATGGAACTAGTGGGAAAAGTCACAGTTGTTACGGGTGCGGCGGGCGGAATTGGTAAGGCCCTTGCCGAGAAATTTCACCAAGAAGGTGCGCGGGTAGTGCTCGCCGACCTGGACGAAGCCGCATTGCAATTGGTTGCCGGCCCGCTGAACTCCAAGCGCCCCGATAGCGCTCTGGTTTTTGCTGCCAACTTGGGCACCGAAGCAGCAAACGCCGCACTTGTGAAAACAGCAATCGACACCTTCGGCACCGTTGATTTATTTTTTGCAAACGCCGGCGTCGGCTCGGGTAGCGACTTATCCACACCCGAAGATGTATGGGAAACCGCATTCAACATCAACTTCAATGCTCACCGGTGGGCCGCAAAATATTTGCTGCCCGAATGGTTGGCACGCGGAGACGGATATTTCTGCAGCACCGCATCGGCTGCAGGCTTGCTCTCCCAGATTGGTTCCGCCCCCTACACCGTCACTAAACACTCGGCCGTTGCATTCGCCGAATGGCTTTCGCTTACCTACGGTGCCCGCGGCATCAAAGTCAGTTGCCTGTGCCCGCAAGGTGTCAACACCAACATGTTGAAAGGCGCCGACGTTTCGAACGACGGGCCATCGGGAAACGTGGTGCGAGTTGCGGGAGCCGTGTTGGAACCAGCCGAAGTTGCCGACGTTTGCGTGCAAGTGATCCGCGACGAAACCTTCCTCATTCTTCCCCACCCCGAAGTTGCTCAGTACATGGTGCTGAAGGCAACCGAGCGGGATCGTTGGCTTGCAGGAATGCGAAAGCTGCAAAAGCGGGTGCTTGGCTTCTAACGACGCAGGCAATAACAGCGGTGGTACACATTGCAGTGTGCGGAAAAACCTGTGGCTCGTTTGCTGGTGTTTGGTCGCCTCGGCGTGTGCACCCGCAACTCCGCTCGACCCGAGCAGCGCAACAGTCGAACAAGTCATTGACGGCGACACCATAGAGATACGCATTGGAGGCAAGACCGAATCGATACGACTCATTGGCATCGACACACCCGAAACGAAACACCCCACCAAGCCGGTGCAATGCTTTGGCCCCGAGGCAAGCCAGTTCATGCACGAATTGCTTCCCGAAGGAACCACCGTTCGGTTGGAGCGCGATGTTGAGGCCCGCGACCGCTATGGCCGATTGCTGTTGTACGTGTATCGCATGCCTGACAACCTGTTTGTCAACTACGAGCTGGCGGCGCAGGGTTATGCCGACACGCTTTCGATCGAGCCCAACATCATGCATCGCTCGGATTTCTCGAGGGCGGTTGCGCAAGCACGAACAAACAAACTGGGGCTATGGAAGGCCTGTCGCTAGTAGCGTTTAGGAAGTGAGCACGCCAACACTTGCAGAACGACTGGGATACGCAGCCGATGCGAAATTGGTCATTCTTAGTTGCGACGACCTTGGCGCATTTCATGCCGCCAATGTGGGCGTGTACGACGCGCTTCGTAAAGGTGTTGCAACATGTGCCTCGTTGATGGTGCCGGCGCCGTGGGCAAAACATGCGGTGCTCAATTACAGCGGCGAAGACATTGGCGTGCACCTCACCGTCAATAGCGAACACGAGATGTATCGATGGGGCCCGCTGACGTATGCGCCAAGCCTGCAATCCGGCGAAGGCGGTTTCCCACGCACGGTGGACGACTTGTGGGAACACGCAGACTCGGCCGAAGTATTGCGCGAATGCCGCACACAAGTTTCGCGCGCTATCGAATGGGGTATCGATGTAACTCACCTTGCGCCGCACCTCACTGCGATTACGGTGCGACCGCAATTTTTTGATGTGTACCTGGAACTTGCCGCCGAGTTTCAATTGCCCATCCGCCTGCCGTCCACCATCACCGAAGCGCAAGCAGGGTTTCCGTTTAGGAAACTTGCCGCAGAAGAAGGCGTGGTGTTTCCCGATCACTTCGATCACGACTGGCGCGAAGGCAGCCGCGAGCGTGTGCTGAAATCGTTTGCCAACTTGCAGCCGGGTGTAACCGAAATCCATGTGCAGCCATGCATTGACACGCCAGAAATTAGGGCGCTTGGCAGCGTGGCTTCTGGATGGATTGACGACTACGAACTTGTTGTGAATGACGCTTCGTTGCGCGACGCCATTGCGTCTAGCGGCGCAGT
>CAMDJX010000047.1 GCA_945900735.1 Acidimicrobium ferrooxidans DSM 10331
TCACCAATAGGGACTCAGTTATCTTGCGCCAATTGGCAGATCGAAGCCCCGTATCGAATGCTTCAGAACAACCTCGACCCAGACGTTGCTGAACGCCCGGACGACTTGGTGGTGTACGGCGGCACTGGCAGGGCAGCGCGCAGTTGGGATGCGTACGACGCCATGTTGCGCACGTTGCAACGCCTGAAACCAGACGAGACCATGTTGGTGCAATCGGGTAAGCCAGTAGGTGTCTTCCAAACGCACGAATGGGCGCCACGCGTGTTGCTTGCAAACAGCAACCTTGTTGGCGACTGGGCCAACTGGGACGAGTTTCGCAGGCTAGAGGCCGCGGGCCTCACGATGTATGGCCAGATGACGGCAGGTTCGTGGATTTACATTGGCACTCAGGGAATTTTGCAGGGAACGTACGAGTGCTTCGCCGAAATTGCCCGACGCAAATTTAATGGCACACTCGCGGGCACCATCACATTGACTGCGGGCCTTGGCGGTATGGGTGGTGCACAACCGCTTGCCGTCACAATGAACGATGGCGTTGCGTTGTGTATCGATGTAGATGCTTGGCGAGTTAATCGCCGAGTAGAAACCCGATACCTAGACGAAGTTGCCGACTCGCTTGAAGACGCAGTTGCACGGTGTGAAAAAGCGAAGGCCGAAAAACGCAGGCTTTCGGTTGGTGTCGTTGGCAATGCTGCCGACATGTTTCCAAAACTGTTGCAGATGGGTTTCGCTGCCGACATCGTGACCGACCAGACGAGTGCCCACGACCCGCTTTCGTACTTGCCAAACGATCTCAGCGAAGATGCGGCACAGGCCATGTTGAAAAAAAATCCTGAAGAATTTATTCGTCGATCACGTGCAGCAATGGCCGCACACTGCCAGGCGATGGTTGGCTTCATGGATGCTGGTGCTGAAGTATTCGACTACGGCAACTCGCTTCGACGAGAAGCGCAGCTTGGCGGATACGACCGCGCATTCGACTACCCAGGCTTTCTGCCTGCATATATTCGTCCGTTATTCTGCGAAGGCAAGGGCCCATTCCGTTGGGTTGCACTCTCGGGAGACCCAGCCGACATTGCAGCTACCGACGCAGCAGTCCTTGAGGAATTCCCCGATGACGATGGCTTGCATAAGTGGATCAAGTTGGCGCAAGAACGTGTTGCTTTCCAAGGTTTGCCAGCGCGCATTTGTTGGTTGGGTTACGGCGAGCGTCACCGACTTGGCCTGCGCTTCAACGAAATGGTTCGTAAGGGCCAGTTGAAGGGGCCAATCGTGATTGGTCGCGACCATCTGGACTCGGGCTCGGTGGCTTCGCCATATCGCGAGACCGAAGCAATGATCGACGGCTCGGATGCCATTGCCGACTGGCCTTTGTTGAATGCACTGGTCAACACGGCAAGCGGCGCAACGTGGGTCAGCATCCACCACGGTGGCGGCGTAGGCATTGGCCGCAGTATTCACGCCGGAATGGTGTGCGTTGCCGACGGCACCGATTTGGCCGCGCAGAAGTTGTCTCGAGTGTTGTTGGCCGACCCGGGCATGGGCGTCATTCGTCATGCGGACGCTGGTTACGAACGCGCGATTGACGTTGCTAAAGAACGTGGTGTGCGCATTCCGATGTTGGAGCAATAACAAGCATGTCCGACGTCCAATCGTTTCATGCACAGTGGGCATGGCGTGGGGGAGATTCGGCAGTTGCCAACGTTCGGTTCACGGTCTCACAGGGTGTCATCACATCCGTAGAGGATGGCGTTGCGGCGCAAGCCAACGACGTCAGTATCCATGGCGTGGTTCTGCCAGGTTTGGTGAATGCCCATAGCCATGCGTTTCACCGCGCGCTACGCGGGCGCACGCACTCTGGCGCTGGCGATTTCTGGTCGTGGCGAACACCCATGTACGAGATTGCCAACAATCTCACGCCAGACACCTATCGACAATTAGCCATGATGACCTTTGCTGAGATGGCACTTGCTGGCATTACTGGGGTGGGCGAGTTTCATTACATTCACCATCAGCAAGACGGCACGCCGTATACCAACCCAAATGAGATGGGTTTGGCCATGGTTGATGCAGCCAAGCATGCAGGCGTTCGGCTTGCGTTGCTCGACGTTGCTTACTTGCACGCCGCACTCGACAAGCCCGAGCCGCTGGCCGAACAGAAGCGTTTCTCCGACGGCTCCATTGATGGATGGCTCGACCGGCTTGATGCGCTTGGTGAAGGCGGCGCCAACTGGACAGTGGGCATGGCGCCGCACAGTGTTCGTGCAGTGCACCCGCACGAACTGGATGAGATCGTCGCAAACCGCCACGGCAAAGTGGTGCACCTACACGTTTCAGAGCAGCCAGCAGAGAATGCTGCATGCATTGCCGCAACCGGCAAGACACCTACGCAGGTTCTTAATGATGTTGGTTTGCTTGGTTCGTTCACTACTGCGGTGCACGCAACGCACCTCACTGATAACGACATTTCACTTCTTGGTACAACGCATACCAACGTATGTTTCTGCCCAACTACCGAACGCGATTTGGCCGACGGTGTGGGCCCTGCGTCTGCACTTGTTGCGGCTGGCGCTTCGCTTTCATTCGGTACCGATTCGAACGCGTTGATCGACATGTTTGAAGAGTCGCGCGCAGTGGAGCTCAACGAACGATTGGTGTCGGGCAAGCGCGGTTTGCATTCTTCGGCCAGCCTGTTGGCCGCTGCTACCTCGGGCGGTGCAACATCACTTGGTTGGGGTGCACATGGCATTCAGCCGGGTGCGCCTGCCGATTTCATTGCGCTGTCACTGATGTCGGTTCGTCTCGCATCTTTTGATCCGCGCCAAGCCGCTGCCCACATTGTGCACAGCGCGTCGCCGGCCGATGTTCGTGATGTGTGGATGGGTGGGCGCCAAGTAGTTGCCGATCATCGACACACCGAATTGAGCGATGTCATTGGTGGGCTTCGCAGCGCTATCCAGGCTGTCGTTACACTGTAAGCACTATGGCTATTCTCCCAATCGCAACCGTCGGTCATCCAGAACTCAAAATTGTCGCCAAGGAAGTCACTCGCGAAGAGCTTGCCTCTGCCGAGGTGCAGCAATTCATCGATGATCTTGTAGAAACTATGCGTCACGCCAACGGTGCGGGCCTTGCAGCAACGCAAGTACTTCGCCACCAGCGCATTTGCGCCGTTGAAGTAGAAAACAACCCGCGCTACCCGTACAAGCCACGCGTACCTCTCACCATCTTGGTCAACCCAGTCATCACATTCCTCGATGACGACAAGTTTGACAACATGGAGGGCTGCTTGTCCGTTCCAGGCATCCGCGGCCAGGTCGCCCGAAACACTCGCATTCATGTGAAGGCGTGGGACCGCAATGGAAACGACATTGACACCGAAGTGCGTGGCCTCACCGCCTGCACTTACCAGCACGAGTTCGATCACTTGGATGGCTTGTTGTTCCTCGACAAAGTGACCGACCCGGGCACCCTCACCACATGGGACTCGTTCAACCAGTTTCACCACGACGCATTTGTCGCGCGTGCAAAAGCGCTGGTTGCTAAACACGGTTCGTAATGTTTGCACTGACCGGTATTGGTCATTTAGTTACGAACGATGAAACTGTTGGCCAGGGCAAACTTGGCGTACTCAACGATGCTGCAGTTGTCGCCGACGATGCAGGAAACATCTCGTGGGTGGGCAAGCAAACCGAGTTAGCCAGCCACTTCGATGGCAAGCCGAAAGATGTTGGCGGCCGAGCAGTCATTCCTGGTTTTGTCGACAGCCATACGCACTTGGTATTTGCAGGCGACCGCGCGCTGGAGTTCGAATCGCGCATGCAGGGCAAGCCCTATGCGGCAGGCGGCATCAAAACCACCATGGCCGCTACACGTGCTGCATCCGACGACGCACTTGCCGCAAATGTCGCACGCTTGGCCAGCGAGGCGCTTGCTTCTGGAACCACCACACTCGAGGTGAAGTCTGGTTACGGCTTGTCAGTTCGCGATGAGGCTCGCTCCCTTGTTGCTGCAAAAACTGCAACGACGGAAACAACATTCTTGGGTGCTCACGTTGTACCGCCCGATACCAACGCCGACGACTATGTGGCGTTGGTTCAAGGCGAGATGCTTCAGGCTTGCAAGGGCCATGCCAAATGGATCGACGTGTTTTGCGACCGCGGCGCGTTCGATGTGGATCAGGCCCGTGCAATATTGCAAAGCGGTGCGGCTGCAGGGTTGGGCACCCGCATTCATGCCAATCAGTTACAGCAGGGCGGAGGGGTGCAGCTTGGGGTGGAGTTGGGCGTTGCCTCGTGCGACCACTGCACACATTTGTCGCAACTGGATATAGAAGCCCTTGCCGGCGCTAGTGCAACCACGGTTGCCACGTTGTTGCCAACAGCCGAGTTGTGCACGCGTTCACCATTTCCCGATGCACGCACACTGATCGATGCAGGTGTCACCGTTGCCCTGGCATCGGATTGCAACCCAGG
Organism: Acidimicrobium ferrooxidans DSM 10331; assembly: GCA_945900735.1. Taxonomy (GTDB): domain Bacteria; phylum Actinomycetota; class Acidimicrobiia; order Acidimicrobiales; family Ilumatobacteraceae; genus UBA3006. The sequence goes on from CAMDJX010000047.1 coordinate 4,476, forward strand.
CTCTTCCTACACGTCTTCAATGCCGCTTGTAATCGCGCTTGCCGTGATCAACATGGGCATGACATGCGACGAAGCAGTATGGGCTGCAACTGCTGGTGGAGCGCAAGCATTGCGCCGAACCGACGTGGGAAACCTTCGTGTTGGCTCACGGGCCGACATGGTGGTGCTCGATGCGCAAAGCCACATTCACTTGGCGTACAGGCCAGGTGTGCAGCAGGTGAGCGCGGTTATCCGTAGCGGAAAGACGGTTGTAGGAACTCTTTAGCGAGTTATCGCGTTGCGCAGTGAGATTGCGCTGTTAGTTGCGGCCTCAACATGGTCGCCCGTCATGGTGAGGTGCCCCATTTTGCGTCCCGCGCGAGCATCTTTCTTGCCGTACAGATATAGATGGGCGCAAGAATCGGTATTGGTAAGTTCAAAGAGCGGCTCTCCGTTGGCCCAACGATCTCCGAGAAGATTGACCATTGCTACGGCGGAGCAGGTCATGGACGGATCTCCGAGAGGCTCGCCAACAAGAGCTCTCACTTGCTGTTCAAATTGGCTGGTATTCGCCGCATCAAGTGTCCAGTGGCCGCTGTTGTGCGGGCGAGGTGCAAGTTCATTGATGAAGAGTCTGTTGTCGGAAACAAAGAACTCCACGGCAAGTACGCCGACGTAGTCAAGTTTTTCAGCAATCTTGGTTGCTGCCAACTTGCCTTGATCCAGCATTTGGGAATCGAGTTGTGACGGTGCTGTACTGATATCCAGGACGCCGTCCAAGTGAATATTTTGTGTTGGTGCGAACAGCGCAATCTGGCCTTGTTCGCTGCGGGAGACGATGATAGAAAACTCCGCGTCAAGAGCGATTTTTTGTTCAACGATGCAAGGAACATTTCCAAGTTCATTCCAGTGATCCAAGATGTTGGAAAGTTGTTTGACTATTTGTTGCCCTTTGCCGTCGTAGCCATTGCGACACGTTTTCATGATCAGTGGAACACTGAACGGATCGAGATGCGTCTCGGCAACTCCATTGCTGGTAATTCTTGCGAGATCCTCGCGTGTTTCAAGTACTTCGTATGGCGCAACAGATAACCCGATGGATTGACAAAACTGTTTTTCTTCACGACGATTTTGAGCAATTGCAACTGCTGAAGGGGATGGGCGTACGGTTACCTGTTGCGCGAGGTGCTCAAGTGCCGTCACAGGTGGATTTTCAAACTCAATGGTGACTGCACTGCACATTGATGCAAGCTGGTTGAGCGCGTCAATGTCGTCGAACGGGGCAACAATATGGATGTCTGCGTTGAAGCCCGCAGGTGAGTGTGGATCAGGATCCAGAACCGCTGTTTGGTAACCCATCTTTTTGGCAGCAAGTACGAAGAAGTTTCCGAGTTGGCCACCACCAAGAACACCCAGCATTGCTGTCATTAAGCAGGCGGGAGAACGCTCGACACTGCTTCATCGTGGCGTGTCCGGCGATATTCAAGAAGGGCAGCGTGAAGTTGTTTGTCTTCATGGGCCAGCATGTGGATGGCAAACAGTGCAGCGTTTGTTGCGCCTGCCTCACCAATTGCAAAAGTAGCCACAGGAATTCCAGCAGGCATTTGCACAATGGAGTACAACGAATCTGCCCCAGCCAAATGGGTTGTCGGAATAGGTACGCCGAGCACGGGAACGCTTGTCTTTGCTGCGAGCATGCCAGGAAGATGGGCCGCACCGCCAGCACCAGCGATGATCGCCCGGATTCCACGGGTTGATGCCGTTTCTGCATAGGCAAACAATTCATCGGGCATCCGATGCGCCGAGAGAACTTGTACTTCGTGTGGAACCTGAAAGTGGTTCAACATCTCCACTGTTTTTGACATCACGGGCCAATCGGAAGTCGAGCCCATTACGACACACACGACTGGAGATGGCTGCTGCGTCACTTTCTCAGACTAGACCGAAGCGAGGTTATTCACCGAAATAGTGAAGAGGAGATTTACTTTCTGTAAAGCCTTAGTTATCTGCGGCGGAAAAACAGTCGTTGGAAATATTTAGAGTATTTTTTCAATGTGTTGATCGGGGCGTACAAGCACCGCTTGATGAGCAGCCAGCCCCAGTGTCTCAACGAACCAATTTGTTGGGTCGCTAAATTCGCGCCCAGCCTTCATGCATGGGTCGCTGCTCACAAATTCAGGACCAGCAATGACTACGTAGTCGCCAAGTGGAACAAGATCAAGAGATGAAATGGTATGACCATCTCGTTGCAGCCAGCCGTGGGGCAATCGAGATCCTGGTTCGTGTGAAGGTGCATAATTTCGAATGACTTCGTCGGTAAGCGGAGGAATTGTCATAGTCGAATGTGGCATTACATAGCGATAACCGATTTGCAGACCGAACATGTCGAAGTGGGTCGCCTGATTGTTAATTGCGGCGTCAAGATGCATGAGCGACTCAGGGGATTGCAGCGCTTTTTCCATGTTGGTTGCAGAGACGTTTGGGTCTGCATCGACACCTAGCGCCATAAACACTTCAAACATTTTAAATGCGTTTTCCAAGCTGGCTTGAGCGTTGCGTTCGGCGACTGGTCGGCGTTCTTGTGTGTATGTGTGGAGAGAGGACGTATTGTCCTTTCCGTTTTTGATGTGATCAATCTTCCACAGCACGTTGTGAGCATCGGCGACTCCCGTATTGAGCCCCATTCCGCCAGTGGGGGGAAAGCGGTGTGCAGCATCTCCAGCAAGAATCACTCGACCACTCAAATAATCGGATGCCAGCTGTGACGTCATGGTCCATGCCGACTGCCGCAACATGGTTAAGGGAATGTCATTCGGTGCAAGCACTTTGTTGATGATGCGTTTGCAGTCTTCATCAGAGTGAGGCTCGGTTGGAGTTTCTGTGACTGGTTGCATGTACACCCACTCGTTGTCTCCGCCATGACTGACCAGTGCACCGCCTGAAAGCGGGTCACAGATCCAGTACAGAATTCCGGGATGCTGTCCAACAAGTGTGGATAGGTCGGCACGGAAATGAAACATGGCAAACTTTTGTAAATTGTCCGGCCCATCCATGGAGATTTCGGTGGACTGTCTCACTGCACTAGAAGAACCATCGCAGGCGAGCAACCATGTGCTTTGCACAATGCTTTGATTATCGCCATTGGCGATTGCGGATGTGACTGAGTATTCGTCCTGTGTCTGGCTTAGCCAGGTGGTGGAGTACTCAACATGAACATTTCGCTTGGCCAATTCATCTACGAGTAATGGCTCTAGGTGATGCTGAGCAAGGTTGCGCAGTGGCGTTGGGGTGAATTTCAGATTGTCGTCTTCTTGCTGCTCGTACTTCAATGAGCCCAATACTTGTTCTCCAAGTCGAGTAACCCAGTGCACCTTTCCCGCTCGGTCGGGGGATTGCGCGTGTTTTCGCAGCTCGTCAACATCGACACCTATTTGACGCCATATCTCAAATGTGCGCGCATTAATGACATGTGCTGCTGGTGCGCGCTGTGTACTTGGTCGACGTTCAATAATGCGAACTTCAAGGCCCAGCTCGTGGGCGAGTAGTGCGCTCGTGAGACCAACTGGACCTGCACCAACAATCAATATGTCGGGTTTTGCATTCATGGTTGTCGCCTAGAACACGCCTTCGTAGCTACCGCCATCGAGTTGCAGGTTTTGTCCACTGATGTACCCAGCCTGAGCAGAACATAGAAACGCACAAGCATCGCCAAACTCGTTGGGTTGTCCAAGCCGACCAGCCTTGATGGATTTCACCTGTTCTGCGCGAGCCTCTTCATAGGTAATGCCGCGGAGTTGCATAGCCAATTGCGCCATTTGTTCCTGTCGATATGTGTCAAAACGTTCAGGCAACAATTGATTGACGGTGACATTAAATCGCGCGAGGTCTTTCGACAGCCCCTTCAATACTCCAGTAAGACCAAGACGAGGTCCGTGTGAAAGCGACATTGCGGGGTTGGGTGACTTCACCATTGCAGAACTGATTGCAATGATGCGACCGAACTTTCGCTCGCACATGCCTGGAATTACACGCTGCAAAAACATGAGAGGAGCTGTAAGTGAACGCTGAACTGAATCGGTCATATCGGCGTTCGAAATATTGCTAAACCTTTTTGGCGATGGACCTTCGCCGTTTAATAACACGATGTCTGGTGTTGGGCAGGCGTTGATGAGTTCTTCTTGAACCTCGTCAGTAGACGAATCGCCAACTACGCCAGTGGCTAGTACCGAATATTTGGTCGCCAATTCACTCACTGCTGTTTCAACGTCGGCTGCTGTTCGTCCATTAATGACAACATTGACGCCTTCTCTCGCCAAACTTTCTGCACATGCGTAGCCAAGCCCGCGACTCGAAGCGAGAAGTATGGCGTTGCGTCCGGAGATTCCGAGATCCATGACGGTTCTAGATCAGTCCGCGGGCTTCACGCGCTGCCGCAATCTCAAATAGGTCGGGCTGATTGATGAATGACTCTGGTTCTTTTGGTCCCCATACGGAAAAACCGGCAGGGCCATCAGATCCTTCCCAATCGAGCTTGCGGTGATTTCTGGCCCAGTCGTCATCATCGGTGATTTGGTCCATGTCGGAAAAGAACTCGAACATGTTTCCTGATGGGTCGGTGAGATACCAAAACATGTTGGCGCCCAAATTGTGTCGGCCTACACCCACCACGTTTGCATCTGGTCGTTCGGCAAGTACTTCCATACCTAACTTTCCAATTGCATCAACGTCGTCAACTTCTAATGCGTAATGGTTGAGGTGGCTGGTAAATCCTGGGTGGATGAACAAGTTGTGGTGATCCGATTCCGCACGCATGAAGGTGGCAATTCCATTCAGAATTTGGTCTGAAACCTTGAATCCGAGTCCCGTTACATAGAAATCAGTGACCTTCTCAAAGTGAGGAGTGCCAATGACCACGTGACCAAGGCGGCGCGGAGGGCGCGGTTTCAATTCGGTGATTGCATCTGCGCGCATACCATCTCGGTTGATTCTTCCAGAGGAATTGAGGCTGCGGTCTGATGAAGGTGTGAGTGGTGCAGGAGCGCCGACTTCGATGCTGATTGCATGATCAATGATTGGGTCTTTGCACGTCAAAGTGGTTCCCGAAATAGTTGATTCGACACCCATGTCGTGAAGGCGCTTTGAGATATCGGCAAGATCTTGTTCGGTTTCACAACTGAGATGTAGCGCAGCAAGGTGTCGGTAGTCGTCTTCAACAATGGTGATCTGTTTGTCGCGGTCTGCAGTACCAAGAGTTCCGGAAGCATCTGCAGTGAGGCCGCGTCGCTGCCAAAATTCGCTGAGCTCTTGCGGGTTCTTCACCGCGAGATCAATGGAGAGTATCCCGTTCAGTGCCATGGTTACTTCGCTTTCTCGTAGTTGCTAATGCGGCGACAAACGTTGGTGAGTGTTCCAATTCCATTAATTGTTGAGGTGACAACATCGCCATCTTTAAGAAACTTGCCTTGAGTAGCACCAATGCCATCCGGTGTGCCAGTGAAAATGATGTCACCAGGAGTAAGTGTGGTGATGCGCGATAAGTATTCAATGAGGAATGGAACATCAAAGATGAGATTTTTGGTGGAGTCGCTTTGTCTCACTTCGTCGTTCACACGAGCTTCCATTACAAAATCATTCAGATCTGCAAAGTGATCCGTTGAATAAACAAAAGGACCAATTGGCCCGAATGTGTCAAATGACTTGCCTAAGTCGAAGTGGGGAGGCTGCGCTGCAAATTGTGCAAACCGATCTGAAATATCCTGGCCAACTGTCACGCCAGCGACATGGCTCCATGCGTTTTCTCGGTCGATGTCCTTTCCGCCTGTACCGATGACTACAACTAGTTCAACCTCGTAGTCAACTCCGTCGGAGCGCATTTCGATTTCTGATGTTGGACCAACAAGGCACGATGGAAATTTGGTGAACACCAGTGGGTTGGTGGGCAGCTGCATGGATGCTTCATCTGCGTGGCTCTTGTAGTTCAGGCCAACTGCATAACAGTTTCGCGGCGTCGTTACGGGCGGACCAAGTACCACTTCGCTAATCAATCCGGTGGGAGAGGCGTTGGGAAGTTGTTCTGCCAGTCCGTGTAATTGTTTTCCAGCAGCGATGACGTGCATTGGGTCGCTTGAGAGCGAACCGTTGCTCAGTTGTTCAATATCAAAATAATGCTGGTCGGATACGAGCACAGCTCGGCCGCCAACGTTCCCCAAAACGAATGGCATAGGGCAGATAGTACGACATCAAACTATTCGATGTCAAAGTAACTGGATACAGTGAATATATGGACGCCAATGAATTGATTGATGAAACGGTCTCGACTTGGGGCGAGCAGAGGCCGGACCTTGATTTCGGAGCAATGAGGGTCGCCCTGGGCATCAACGTCGTCACTGCTCAATTCTCAGAGATTTATGGAAATCTCATTAAGTCGCTTGGGATCACGTTGGGAGAGTTTGACGTGCTTGCAACACTTCGCAGGAACGGAAAACGTGGTGTCCTAACTCCGAAAGAGATTTCACGTGTAGCGATGATTTCACCAAGTGGTCTCACAAACCGTCTTACTCGCTTAGAGAATATGGGCCACATCGACCGTCAAATGGACCCGACTGACCGTAGAAGTTCGCTTGTTCGTCTCACGGCAAAAGGTGCAAAAACTGCAGATGTTGCAATTGAGCGTTTATCTGGAGAAATGAATGCTGTATTTCAAGGTTTGAATAAACGCGACCTTGAAGCCTTCACACGAGTCGTTGAAGCTTTGCTCGGCGAGAGCGCTTCGCGAATGCGGCGCCCCCAATTGATCGACTCTGTCGACACACCCTGATCCTTAATCTCGCTGCGCTGACGGTCGAGTTCGATTGCGATGTCTGCCAAATTATTCGGAAGCTGGGCCGCAATGGTGTTGCGCAAGTGCGAGGCAAGTGCCGGGCTTTTGCCTTCTGTTGAAACGGCCACAATTACATTTCCATCGCGATGGGTGGCGGCTAAATAAAACGAACAACGGTCTGGGTCGTCGGCCGAATTAACCCATGTGCCACGCGCATCACCTTCGTTGTAGATCATTTGATCTACGTCGTGATTGCCTGTTGCAGTAATCACTAACTGGAAACCTTCAGTGTCTCCCGCTTCGTAAGTTCGCTGCACCAAGGTTGCATTCGGCATGGTTGAAAACTCATCTACAAACACCGGAGAAACGACAGTGACATGGGCGCCTTCGTCGGCGAGTGCCTTCGCCTTGCGGTACGCAATGCGACCACCGCCAACAACAAGGGCCTTGCGCCCCCTGAGATCCAAAATGATGGGGAGCATTAA
>CAMDJX010000048.1 GCA_945900735.1 Acidimicrobium ferrooxidans DSM 10331
TTCGACCACTCCAGCGCAGTAAACCTACCCAGGCCATCCAACGCAAGCAGGCTCTGCGCTTCTGTCGCCCTGCTTCGCATCTTGATTGCTGCAACATCTGGTGCGCCAGACAAGTTATCCCAATACGCATTACCTTCAAGCACCAGTTCTTCAATGCCCCATTGCTGCAAAAACTGTGCCTGTGTCATTGAATTGAAACCAACTGGAAGTTGGTCGAGCACCGCTTGCGCAGTGATGTCCTGCGAACCGGGTGCAAGCAGGTAGTGCCCGCCACGCTCGTGGTCTTTGTAGGTGCGCAGCCACTCTCGCCAAGGCATTGCTGCAACTTCTGCGGTGTTGTCGGTGCAGTAGTCGAACAGCAGCAAGCTTCCACGTTCAATAGAGGACAGTGCATTATTGACCCATGTGGAAGCATCATCCTGAATTGGCACACGTGAACCAAGTGCTGCATTTTGCGGTAACACCGCCGGGAAGGATGATGGTTTGTGCAGCACTTCCACGAACGCGCCGTCTGGCGTCTGAGCAACGAATGCTTCCAGCCATGCGCCATCAAATACAAAGAGCCGAAACGGCAAATTGTCAAGCAATTCGTTAGCAAGAATCACGCCATTAATCGCGTGTTCGGGCATTGCCTCTCGCGACTCAACACCCTCTGGGTGCAATGCACGTTGTGCAGCAGAGACTTCGACCGCAACATAATTCATTGCCTGAAAGCAACGTGGCTTCGCAGCCAAAATACTGCGTACAAGCGTGCCCGGGCCCGCGCCGCACTCCACCACGTCAAACTTGGCGGGTGATCCCAACTTTTGCCAGCACTCATCTAAATACCCGGCAATGACCGTTCCAAACAGTGGGCCAACTTCTGGGCTGGTAATGAAATCGCCGCCGCGCCTACCGGCTTGGCCCGTTGTGGTGTAAAAACCCGCATCGCCATACAACGCAAGTTGCATGAATTGATTGAATGGGATTGCCCCGCCAGCCGCGACTATCGCGGCAGAAACTTGATCAGCCGCCGAAGGCACTGGTCAGTCGTGCAATGTCGCCGAAGTGCATTGCAACACCCGGCAAGATGCCAAGAACCAGCGTTGTTGCAGCGGTGAAAACGAGCGCCAACTTCAGTGAACCCGGAATACGAATTGGCGTGGTGTCGCCGTCGGGCACGGGCTTCATCCAAATCTCACGCATGACACTTCCGTAGTAACCAAACGCAACCACCGAGTTGACGGCGCCAATCAGTGCGAGTGAATAACCCCAACCCGAGACCGATGTAAGCATGGACTGGAACGCGGCGAACTTGCCCACCCAACCGCCAAGTGGTGGAATGCCCGCAAGTGATGCAAGGAAGATAGTGGCAAGTGCACCAAGGCCGGGTGCGTACGAGAACAAGCCGCCCCAACTGGAGATTTCGGCGCTTCGTGTTTTTCGCGACACAGCAATAATCACGCCGAACATACCCAGGTTGGTTGCGGCGTAAATGAGCATGTACACCACAACTGCACGCAGCGCCGATGCGCCGCCGTTGTTGATGCCAGCGACAGCAAGTGGCATGAGCACGAAGCCGCCTTGGCTAACCGACGAGTACGCAATCATTCGAACGATGTTTGTTTGGCGCAATGCCACCACGTTGCCCACAGTCATGGTGAGTGCCGAAAGCACCCAAATGAATGGCTGCCACACGTCGGAAGCTTGCGGGAACGCTACGAACAGCAGTGTTGCAAGAGCAATGAAGCCTGCTGCCTTAGAAGCCACCGACAAGAACGCAGTGATAGGTGCTGGCGCACCTTCGTAGGTGTCTGGCGCCCACGTGTGGAATGGAACTGCCGAAACCTTGAAGGCAAAACCAACAATGACGAACACGATGCCAAGCGCATGCAGCGAGCTGAGGCTGCCGGTGGCGGTGATGCTCTTGCCCAAATCAACCAACAGCGTGCTGTTGGCTACGCCGTACAACAGCGACATTCCGTACAACATGACTGCCGAGGCGAACACGCCCAAAAGGAAATATTTGACTCCTGCTTCGTTGCTCTTGATGTCGCGCTTGCGCCATGCGGCAAGCATGTACGCGGGGATGGACAAAAACTCGAGTGCAACGAAGATGGACACGAGGTCGCGCGAGGACGAAATCATGACCATGCCCAAAATGCTGGAGAGCAGCAAGAAGTAATACTCGCCACGCCAGTATTCGTCTTCTTCAACGTGGTTTGAAGACAACAACACCACCACGTAGCCAGCAAGCAGGAACAGGGCCTTGACAACGAGGCTGAAGTTGTCGACTACATAGCGGCCGTCGAACATGCTGCGAACGTCGGTGTCGTGCAGACCAAGTGTGAGCACGGGCAACATTGCACCCAGCAGTGTGAAGCCAGCGAGCGAAGAAAGAATCCATTTGCGCGACTCGTCCATGAACAAGTCGGCGAGCAACACCACGCATAGGCCAGCCGCAAGCACCATCTCGGGTGCAAGCGCGTGATAGTCAATTACGGGATTGACCCACGGAGCGACGGCGTTGACAACAGTGTTCAGCACGTGATTAGCCCTTGAAGCCTGCGAGGATGCCATGCACCGCTGGGTCGATCATGCTGAACAACAAGTTTGGAACCACACCGAAGACCACGATTGCAATGAGCAACGGCGTCCAAGCAATCCATTCGAACTTGTTGACGTCTTCAAACTGGCTATGGCCATGCCCGCTGCCATGATCGTCGGCGCCATGCGCACCGCCAGCAAATTCGGCTTTGGGTTCGCCAAAGGCAACGCGTTGGAAGAGCCACAACAGGTATGCGGCCGCAAGCACTGTGCCAAGCGCTGCAATCACCATGTACACACGAAAGACCGTGACATTGAGGCCATCTGCTGGGTTATAGGCCGAGAGAATTGCAGGGAACTCGCCCCAGAAACCGGCAAGGCCTGGTAAACCAAGCGAAGCCATGCTGGCCATGCCCAAGATCCAGCCCATGCGAGGCATCTGCGTAAGCAGGCCGCCAAGCCGACTGATCTCGAGTGTGTGGTAGCGCTCTTTGATGCTGCCCGCAAGAAAGAACAACATGCCAGTGATGAGGCCGTGCGCAACCATGCCGAACATTGCTGCCGACATACCGAAATCGGTGAGCGTTGAAACACCAAGCATGACGTAACCCATGTGTGCAACTGACGAAAAAGCAATGAGCCGCTTCATGTCGGTTTGAGCCAAGCAACCGAGCGCACCATAGATAATTCCGATGACTGCGAGGCCGCCAATGTACGGAGCCCATGCCTTTGCTGCCTCGGGAAGAATCGGAATGGCAATGCGAATGAAGCCGTAGGTTCCCAACTTCAGCAGAATGGCGGCCAAGATAACCGAGCCTTGCGTTGGCGCCTGCGTGTGTGCGTCGGGCAACCAGGTGTGGAATGGGAACATTGGCACCTTTACGGCGAAACCAATAAACATTCCCGCAAAGATCCAGATCTGTACGTTGCGTGCGATTGCGCCGCCGTTCTCGACGAGGTATGGAATGGCGAAACTCTCGGCACCGGTTTTGAAAAACAGCGCAAGGAATGCAACGAGCATGAGCGCCGAACCGAACATGGTGTATAAGAAGAACTTGAGCGATGCGTACTGGCGGTTTTCGCCACCCCACACGCCAATCATGAAGTACATCGGCAACAAGACCAGTTCAAAGAACACGAAGAACAAGATGAGGTCTTGTGCAATGAATGTGCCCGCCATACCCGTTTGCAACACCAGCATCAAGATGAAAAATGCTTTCGGGTTGCCCGGCGATGGGATGTGGTTGAGGCTGTAGATAACCACCAACAATGTGATGACCATGGACAATACGTACATTGGCAAACTGATGCCGTCGACGCCGATGAAGTAGCTGCTCTTAATGAGCGGAATCCACTTGTTTTCGGCAACGAACTGCATTGATCCGGCCTGGTCGAAGTTGAACTTGAAAAGTGTGAATACACCAACTGCCAATGTGGCAATAGACGTGAACAGTGCAACCATCTTGATCAGTTGGTCGTTTGCTTTCGGCACGATGAGCAGCAATAGCACGCCCACCATCGGTAGGAATGTGCCAACACTCAGCACCCAGTTTTCGTCACGGAGCATTTCCATGGCGTTGTCTCCCTTGGTCTCTTTAGTTACGAATTGATAATGACGAGTACGAGAGCAGCAACGGCAGCCGCGCTAAATAACAGCGCGCCGTACTGACTCACTTTTCCTGATTGGACAGGCTGCAAGATGCCACCGACGCCTCGCGTTGCCCTGCCCGAATTGTTAACCGTTCCGTCGACCACGCGTTGGTCGATATTGCGGTAAACCCAGCCCGACACCGTGCGCGAAACGCGCGCAACCAAGTGCAAGATGCCATCCAAAATGTTGTTGTTGAACCAATACGCGCCAGCGGCGATTGGGCCAGCTATTGCCTTAACAATCACGTTCTCGTACAGCGTGTCCAGGTAGTACTTGTTGTCGAGCAGTTTGTATCCAGCGCGCAATGCACCATTGCGCTGCGTGAGGCCAACAAGGCGCTTGTCTTTCTTGGTGTACAAGGCCACGCAGACAAACCAACTGCTGAGCATGCCGAAGAACACAATGCCAAGCGAGATTGCTGCCTTCGACCACTTGAACTTGGCGTGCTGCAGTTGAGGCGCGTAACAAACGCCCTCTTCCGGAGTCTCGCTGCCACAAGGTGATTCGTGATGGCCTTCTTCGGCTTTAGGCAATGAGAGCGCTGCCGAGTGGCCGGGGCCGCCTGGTGCGGTTTCCATCACAACGGCCGAACTTGGCTCGACCCATTTCTTGATGAGCTCCCACTTTTCGCCAAATGGTGTGGCGTTGAGGAAACCCGAGCTGAGTGCAAGCACCGCAAGGATCATGAGCGGAACGGTGATGAGCAAGCCGCTCTCGTGCGGGCTGGCGGCAGCGTGGCTGTCATGTGAATCGTGTGCGTCATGCGCATCGTGTTCATCGTGATGCTCGCCCGCCGATGCACCGCGAGCGGTGCCAAAGAAGGTGAGGTATGTAGCACGCGTCATGTAGGCAGCGGTCATGAATGCGCCAATGAGGCCGATGATCATGAACGTGTTGTAACCGTTGTTGCCTACGTTGTCGATGATCTCGTCTTTCGAGAAGAAACCAGAGAACGGAAACACTCCGCACAAGGCAAGCGTGGAAATGATCCAGGTAGTAAACGTGATCGGCATTACTTTGCGCAGGCCGCCCATGTCTTTTTTCATGTCGAACGAGTGATGCGATGCGCTGTGGCTAATCGAGCCGGCACCAAGGAACAAACACGCTTTGAAAAATGCGTGCGTAAAGATGTGGAAGACGGCTGGCAACCATGCACCAGCGCCAAGGCCAAGCATCATGTAGCCCAACTGACTGACGGTTGAGTATGCAAGCACCTTCTTGATGTCGTTTTGCACGAATGCCAAAGCGGCCGCAATGACGATAGTGATGCCGCCGATGATGGTGATGAAGTTGCCGCCCGTACCCAAGATGTCGAAGCCAGTGAAAAACACTGGGTACAGACGCGATACCAAGAACACACCGGCAACCACCATGGTGGACGAGTGCAACAGCGAACTAACTGGGGTTGGGCCGGCCATCGCATCGGGCAACCAGGTGTGCAAAGGAAATTGGCCGCTCTTGCCGATGGCTGCGATGAATAGCGCGATGGATACAACGAGGATGACGGTGCTGTTGGGTTCGCCCGACAACGCCCAGGCGCTGATACCGCGGATGGAGAAGCCGGAAACGCCAAGGTTCTCGGTTGTCCAGTCGTTTGAGGCGAAGTACAACATGGAAATACCAACGAGCAGGCCCATGTCGCCAGTGCGCACCGTGAAAAACGCTTTCAGTGCAGCGCGGCTATTGGCGCCGTCTTCCCACCAGTGACCGATCAACATGAAGCTGCAGAGGCCCATGATTTCCCAGCCCAACAACAACAAGATGGTGTCTTCGGCAATGACCATTGCCAACATGCCGGCCGAGAACAAGGTGAGTGCCGCGAAGAAGTGCGTGTAGCGGCGGTCGCCTCGAAGGTATTCGAGCGAATAAATTTGCACCAGTGTGGAGATGAACGCAACCACGACCAAAACAATGACGGCGAGACCGTCGATGGATTGACCGATCGTAAATTTCATGCCACCGATTTGCCACCAGTTCCAGGTGTGAACAACCGGCGAAATGAACTGGCCCTCTGACGCGCTATTTACCCGATCGATCCACTGCATTGCGGTGCCGCCTGCCAACACAAGGCTTGCAACCATCGACAACACGCCAACTTCACTGCCCTTCATCGGAAGGCGCTTGCCAAACAAAATAATGATGAAGAAGCACACCGCGGGCACGATGGGGATGAGATACGCGTGGTCGAGGAACCAGCCGGAAGACAGTTGGTTGAGGGCTTCGGATGCGGCAATCATCATTAGCCCTTCATTTCCGAAAGGTCGTCAAGTGAGATGGTCTTGCGGTTGCGGTACACCAGCAACACCAAGCCAAGGCCAACGCCAACTTCGGCAGCAGCGATTGCAATGACATACAACGCAAACGTGTGGCCATCAGTGGAGCCGTTGCGCAGCGCGAAGGCAATGAAGTTGAGGTTGACCGCATTCAAAATGAGCTCGATCGACATCAGTACCAACACGGCATTTTTGCGGGCGATAACGCCGTACACACCAATGCAAAACAGCACGGCGGCAAGCAGGAGGAATTGATTAACGAGCATCGTCGATCAGTCCTTCCTCGCGAGCACAATTGCCCCGATCACTGCGGCAAGCAACACGAACGAAAGCGCCCAGAATGGCAATAGGTAGGGGCCAAAGATTTGGTCGGAAACTTGCTGCGTGGAAACGATGTTGTCATCGGTCGGCATGCGCTCGTCGCCGAAACTGTTGACGAGGGCAACGGCCATTGCTGCGAAGAGCACCAACGCAACGGGAATACCCAACTTCCAATAGGTGTTATTCAGCCCGCTGTCGCGCCCGATACGCGAACGCGTAAGCATGGTGCCGAACAAGAACAGCACCATCACTGCACCTATATATACGAGCACCTGTGTGACGGCAACAAACTCGGCTGCAAGCAAGATGTATTGGGCGGCAACACCCGAAAGCACCACCACTAGCCACAGCGCTGCGTGCACCACATTGCTGGTGGTAACCACGCGCACGGCGGCGATGATCATCACTGCTGCGATGATTGCGAAGCCAATGTTCTGAGCGATCATGATGTTTGCCTTACTTCTTCTTCTTGTCGGCGCCGACTTCAAGCTCTGGCGCTTCGGGAACGGTTTCCATCCACTCACTTAATTTCGTCTTGTCGTGCAACAAGTCGGTGATGTTTGGTTCGGAGTATTCGTATTCGGGACTCCAGAAGAGCGCGTCGAATGGGCACACTTCAACACAGATTCCGCAATACATGCACAGCGCGTAGTCGATGTCAAAACGGTCGAGCATGTTGACTTGGCGTGGCTTGCCACCCTCGCGTCGTGGCGGCGCCAACTCTTTGTGGGCTTCGATGTAGATGCACCAGTCGGGGCACGATCGCGAGCACAACATGCACGAGGTGCAGTTGTCTTGGTGCAGGGCAATAACGCCTCGAGCGCGAATTGGCGGGGTCTCTTTTTCGTGCGGATATTGCACGGTGTTGGAGCCGTTCTTAAACGTGCGCATCATGGTGCCGAACGTGATGCCAAGACCCTTGATTAAGCCAGGAACCTTTGCCATTAGAACGCCACCTTCAAAACAGCAGTTGCCATGATGTTGGCAAGCGACACGGGGATAAGAACTTTCCAGGCAAAGCGTTGCAGTTGGTCTTCACGGAAACGTGGATATGTGAAGCGAACCCACATGATGAGGAACGTGAGCACCAACATCTTGGTAATCACAATGATTGGGCCGGCAATGTTCATCCAGTTGGAAACATCGTCCATCGATGTCCAGCCGAACCATGCGAACGGAATGCCCCAGCCACCAAGAAAGAGTGTGCTTGCGATCATGGCGAAAACGCCAGCGGTTGCAAACTCGCCGATGAAGAAAATGAGGAAGCGGAAGCCCGAGTACTCCGTCATGTAGCCGGAGACCAGTTCCGATTCGGCAATTGGCATGTCGAAAGGCGCCTGCGTAAGTTCGGCCTGAATTGCAATCATGAACACCACGAATCCAACGAACTGGGTCAGTACGTAAGGGTTTCCAACTCCGTCAAAACCAAACATGGAACTGGCGTTTTGCGCAAAAACAATTTGTTGCAAGTTCATGGTGCCGGCCTGAATAACCACACCCATGACCGCAAGCACCATTGGCAATTCGTACGCGATTAACTGGCCAGCAGCGCGCAAGCCGCCCAACAACGAATACTTGTTGGCGCTCGACCAGCCGGCCATCAAAATGCCAAGCACTGAAATGGACGAAACTGCAAGTGCGTAGAACACACCTGTTTCAAAGTCGGTGAACCACGCGTCGGGGCCGAAAGGAACAACTACGACCAACAGGAACGTGCTCATCAACACCACGATCGGCGCCATCTTGAAGATCGGTTTGTCGGCGCTCTCGGGTTGAATATCTTCCTTTTGCAGCCACTTGCCCACTTCGGCAACCAACTGCAACGAACCGTACGGGCCCGCTTCCATTGGGCCAAGGCGGCTTTGCATAAACGACATCATCTTGAACAAGAACAGGTACACGATGGTGCCCGCAGGCAACAACACGGCCACCAACCCACCGAGCACGCGCAAAAGCGACTGACCCCAGTACGGGATCTCGACAGCAAGAAGAGCAAACATCAGCGGTCGATGTCTCCCAAGATGAAGTACAGCGACGCAAGGATAGTGATGATGTCGGGAACATAGACACCGCGCAACAACCACGGGGTAATAGAGATGTTGTTAAAGCTTGCCGAGCGAATCTTGACGCGGAACGGGCCGAGATCGCCGCGCGAAACCACGTAGTAGCCCATTTCGCCAAGTGGGTTTTCGGTTGACACCCATGCTTCGCCCTCTGGCACCTTGATGATCTTTGGAACCTTGGCCATAACCGGGCCGCTTGGAATGCCGTCGAGCAACTTGTCGACAATCAATGTTGCTTCGCGTGTTTCCTGCAAACGAATCCAGCAGCGAGCGAAACTGTCACCGTCTGGGTGTGTCCACACTTTGAAATCAACCTTGTTGTAGGCGAGCGCGATGTCTTGGTCGCGGCGTAAATCCCAATCCACGCCGCTGGCGCGAAGGTTGGCGCCCGACAAACCGTATTGCAACGCAACATCGCGCGGGATAACGCCAATGCCGCGTGTGCGCGACTGGAAGATTTCGTTTCCAAACAACAATGTTTCAATTTCATCGCAGAAGTTGCGCAACTTCTTCATCACCACTTTGGTCTCGTCGATCCAGCCGGCTGGCAAGTCGTCCTTGAGGCCGCCAATGCGATCGAAGTTTGGGTGGAAGCGGCCACCGGTGGCCGACTCGATGAGGTTCAGTACGTATTCACGATCGCGGAAGGCCAAGAACACTGGCGTGATGGCGCCCAACTGCACGCCCAAGTCGCCAAGGAACAACGAGACGTTGGCAATGCGCGACAGTTCGAACAAGATGGTGCGAATCCATTGAGCACGAGGTGGCGCTTCTACGCCCATCAATTTTTCGGCTGCCAAAATGAACGGCACCTCGTTGGCAAAACTGCCAAGCCAGTCGATGCGGTTAACAAGTGTTGTCACCTGCGGGAATGTGCGTACTTCTGTGAGTTTTTCGTAGCCGCGGTGCATGTAACCGCACGATGGTTCGGCCCACACCACTTGCTCGCCGTCGAGGCGCGCGATGATGCGCAGAGTTCCGTGCGTTGCTGGGTGCTGCGGCCCAATGTTGAGGGTCATGCCCTCGGTTTCAAGTTCTACATTCAGTCGTGCATCTGCGGCCTGCGAAGCGATGTAACTGAGTTGTTGGCGGTTGCCAAGCTTTGCCGAGACTGGATCGTTGAGAATGGTCATGAGGCACTTTCCTCTTCTGTTGCATCGCCGCCTGGCAATGGCTCAACGTCCACGATTCCTGGCCATGGCTTAACCATGCGCGCAAGCAGTGGGAAATCTTTGCGCATTGGGAAACCTTCAAAGTCTGTTGGCAAATACATGTTGCGCAAATCTGGGTGACCAGTGAAACCGATGCCAAACATTTCGTGCGCTTCGCGCTCGTGCCAGTTGGCGCCAGCGAACACATTGGAAATGGACTCAATCGTGTACGAATCGTTTGGCACGTCTGCCTTCACGTTTATCCCCAAATGTGTTTCCGAATTAACGATGCGCACCAACAACTGCATGCGTGTGTCGCCGCCCGTATAGCCAGGGCGAATGGTGCTGTCGCGCTCCGGCGCTGGCTCGGATGGGTCGTCCTCGCCGCGACCAAATGGCGATGGAAGCCAATCGATAGCGGACAAGAAACAGAAGTAATCGAAACCGTGAACATCCTTCAGTTTTTGAATGCTGTTACGCCACGACTCGGTGCTCACTCGAACCCAAATGTCGTCGCCAGGTTTTACCATCGAGTCGACAACTGCGGCACCAAGCGTGCCGCGAATTGCAACTACCATCGCGTCGCGCGTTGCATCAACCACTGGGGCTGCCGAAGTTTCAGCGGGCGACGACAACTGGTTTCCCTTGCCTTTCGGCTTCATCGGACGCGTTCATTGAAACAGTTCCTTCGCCGCGCCAACGCGCACCCATGTCTTCGTTCTTGATTCGTTGTTGCAATAACACGATGCCTTCAAGCAACGCTTCTGGGCGAGGTGGGCAACCAGGCACATACACATCAACCGGAATGATTTGGTCGACGCCCTTCGTTACCGAGTAGCTGTCCCAATATGGGCCTCCGCAGTTTGCGCAACTTCCCATCGAGATTACGTACTTCGGCTCTGGCATTTGTTCGTACAAACGCTTGATGGCAGGCGCCATCTTGTCGGTAACTGTTCCCGAGATAACCACGAGGTCGGCTTGACGCGGGCTTGCAGGAAGCGGAATAACACCAAGACGCATCACGTCGTAACGCGGTGAACCAAATGCTGCACCCATCTCAATCGCGCAACATGCAAGACCCCACTGGTACACCCACAACGAGTACGAACGACCCATGTTGAACAACGAGTTAAGCGGTTTGGGCAAACGCCCACGATCTACGAGGCCCATGTTGTTACACCCACCTCAATACGCCCTTGCGCCAGGCATACACCAGGCCAAGAAGCAAGACGAATACGAAAATTCCCATTTCAACAAGCCCGAACATGCCGTAACGCTCGAGTTGGGTTGCCCACGGAAAGATGAACACTGCTTCAACATCGAAAATGACGAAGAGCAAAGCAAAGATGTAATAACGAACTTGGCTTTGCGACCAGCCCTCACCAACCGGATCGACACCGCTTTCATATGTCAACAATTTTTCGCGCCCCGGTTTTGACGGGCGAAGCAACGACGACACCCACAACAGCAGGCCAGCAATGAGAACGGCGGCTAGTCCAAACCAGACAACAGTAAGAAAAGACCGCAGGAAGGTGGACATCAAGGTAAAAAACTACTACTTGGGCCACATTCGGCGAGAAACGACTGCGCCCAGCGCAGCGTGACAAGTGGCTACTTTGTGAACTAGTGCCGCCCGCGCTTTGCCTTCGGCATTGGTGTCGAGGCAACCTCGGCCAAGTACCAATCCACCAGCGCT
>CAMDJX010000049.1 GCA_945900735.1 Acidimicrobium ferrooxidans DSM 10331
ATGTCGCATCCAAAAATTAAAGAGGCAGCCGTTATTGGCGTGCCACACCCCAAGTGGTCGGAGCGCCCGCTTGCCTGTGTGGTGTTGGTGGAAGGCGAGACACTGACCAAACAAGAAGTGCTCGATCACATCAAGCCATCGCTTGCCAAGTGGCAGATACCAGATGACGTGGTGTTTATTCCCGAGGTTCCAAAGACCAGCGTCGGAAAATTCTCGAAAAAGACTTTGCGCGAACAGTTCGCGGATTATGTGTTGCCCGAGGGCAACTAGCCGCGCAAACGACCAGCGGCCAAGAACCAGGGCGATTCCGCCACCCCGGCCCTCAGGGATTTGCGCATGAAATGTGCCTTTCATGGTGTTTGGTCCAGCCTGGCGGGATGCTCGGTTGGGCGTCTCCGACACTACATCAGGGTTCCGAGTTGCCATAGGCTGGGGCTATGACCGTTACGCATAACAGCAACGAAACCATCATCGGCCGCTCGGAAATCAACGACATTGAGGCAATTCTCAGTGTTGCAAACACCGACGTCAACGAAGTAGAGCACGCAGTAAAAAATAACTGCGACTCTATTTTCACCTGGGACTATTCGCTCGCGCGCCCACAGTTGCGCAAACTTTATGAAAAGGCCAAGACCGGCCAGTGGAACGGCTCTACAGACCTCGACTGGAAGACAGAAGTCGACATTGAAAAAACCATTGCAGCCGATCAGGTCTTAATCGGTAGCGGCATCGACGAATCGTTGTACGCGAACACGCCATTGGCGAAGTGGAACGATAAAGAGTGGCTCGAGTTTGGCATCGAAAGTCGTCGTTGGACGCTTTCACAGTTTTTGCACGGTGAGCAGGGCGCACTTATTTGCACGGCGAAGATTGTTGAAACTGTGCCCTGGTACGACGCAAAGTTGTATGCCAGCACGCAGGTAGTCGACGAGGCTCGACACGTAGAAGTGTTCGCTCGTTACCTCGACGAAAAAATGGGCGGCATGTATCCGGTCAATGCTCACTTGCGCATGTTGCTCGACGACATCATCAAGGATTCGCGTTGGGACATGACATACCTCGGTATGCAAATCATGATTGAAGGCTTGGCGCTTGCAGCGTTCGGTTATCTCCATGAGCTCACTGGCGAGCCGTTGCTGAAGAAGTTGCTGCGCTACGTCATGAGCGACGAAGCCCGTCACGTTGCATTCGGCGTACTCAGCCTTAAAGAGGTGTACGACGACATGACCGATGCCGAGATTCGCGATCGCCAAGAGTTCGCATTCGAGGCCAGTATCCGTATGCGCGACCGCTTCTTGCAACAAGAAGTGTGGGAGCGAATGGGTGTTAAGCCAGCCGATGTTGTTCCAATCACCATCAATGACCCAACCCGCAAGTTCTTCCAGCAGTTGCTGTTTGCAAAGATTGTTCCGAACTGCAAGAAGCTTGGTCTGCTTGATCGCAATGATCAGTGGTTGCGTCGTCGGTTCGAAGAAATGGACGTCATCCAGTTCGAGAACCATGAAGACACTGGCGAAGAGTTCACCAAGTTCGAGCTTGGCTCCGAACTTGCCGCAGCCCACTAATTACATTTCAGTAATCCAGTTGTATTAGATAGTCTCTTGCGCATGGCAAGGTTCGGTCGAGTCGTCACTGCAATGGTCACGCCGTTCAACGCCGACGGCTCACTCAACCTGGACGGTGCCCGGCGCTTGGCCAAATGGCTGCAAGACAACGGCAACGATGGCCTTGTTGTTGCTGGCACCACGGGGGAGTCTCCTGTACTTACCGACGACGAACGCCTCAGTTTGTTCGCGGCAGTCACCGAGGCAGTCACCATCCCAGTCATTGCTGGCACGGGCACCAACGACACCGCGCATTCGGTACTCATGACCAAAGAAGCAACCAAGCTTGGCGTTGCAGGGATTTTGGCAGTAACTCCTTATTACAACCGCCCGCCGCAATCCGGCATCGAAGGCCACATGCGCGCAATGGCGGCATCAACCAACTTGCCAGTTGTGGTGTACGACATTCCAGCGCGCACGGGCCGCAAGATTGCTACGTCGCTGATTCTCAAATTGGCCAATGAGGTTTCCAACATCGTTGCGCTCAAAGACGCAGCGGGCAATCCCGCCGAGTCGGCAGTGCTCATGTCGCAAGCCCCAGCCGGCTTCGAGTTGTACAGCGGCGACGACGGGCTCACGCTTCCGTTCATGGCAATTGGTGGCAGCGGCGTTATTGGCGTTGCAACACACTGGACAGGCCAAGACCATCAAGAAATGTTTGCGCTGTGGGAAAAGGGCGACGTAAATGGTGCGCGACGTGTTAACGCGCGCATGCTCGAGAGTTTTGCTTTCGAAACCGGCGACGACAATCCAAACCCACTCCCAAGCAAGGCGATGATGAATGTGCTTGGTTTGCAAGTGGGCGAGGCCAGGTTGCCAATGGGCCCGTCACCTGCCGGCCTTGAAGAACGTGCGAAGAAGGTGCTCGAAAACCTTCGTGCCGCTCGCGCAGCGAGCAACTAATGGCAGCGCCAGTTCGCGTCATTTTCCTCGGAGGTCTCGGCGAAATTGGCCGCAACTGCATGGTCATCGAGCAAGACGATCGACTATTACTTATCGACTGCGGGCTCATGTTCCCCGATGCCGACATGCACGGCATCGACTTGGTGCTTCCCGACTTCACATGGTTGCGTGAAAACGCCGACCGCATTGAGGCTTGCGTCGCAACTCACGGTCACGAGGATCACGTAGGCGGCTTGCAGTTTTTATTGCGCGACATGTCGTTTCCCATCTACGGCTCCAAAGTCACGCTCGGTTTGGCACGTCATCGCATTGAAGAAGCCGGGCTACTTGGCAAAACCGAGTTGATCACCGTTGTCGACAACGAGCGTCGACGCATTGGGCCTTTCGATGTGGAATTCATTCCCGTCACCCACTCGGTTCCGTACGCACATGCCATTGCTTTGCACACACCGCAGGGCGTCATTATTCACTCGGGCGACTTCAAGATCGACCTCACACCAGTGGACGATCGGCGCACCGACTTGGCGCGTTTGGGTGCGCTTGCTGCGGGCGACGGCATCCGTTTGTTGATGCTCGACAGCACAAATGCTGAAGAGCGTGGTTCTGCACCTTCAGAAAAGAGCGTTGGTGTGGTGTTGCGCCAGTTGTTTGCCGAACACAAGAACCAACGCATCATCACCGCAAGTTTTGCCAGCCATATTCACCGCGTGCTGCAGATTGCAGAGGCCGCAATAGACGCAGGTCGTGTTGTTGCGCCGCTTGGTCGTTCGATGATCAACAACGTGCGTATGGCGCGTGACTTGGGCATCATCAATTTGCCAGACCGATCAATCATCGACGTTGAAGACATCGATGACTACGCACCAGAACAGATTTGCGTTATTTCCACGGGGTCGCAAGGCGAGCCGATGGCGGCGCTTTCGTTGCTGGCTCGCGGCGACAACAAGTTCGTCAAGGTGGGGCCGCGCGACACCGTCATTTTCTCCAGCCATGCAATTCCTGGAAACGAATCCAATGTCAACAAAGTGATCGACGGCCTACTGCGCGCAGGCGCCGAAGTGGTGCACTCGGGCATTGCCGACGTGCACGCCACGGGCCATGCCCAAGCCGAAGATTTGAAAATGTATTTGTCGATTACTGAGCCGGAATGGTTCGTGCCAATTCATGGCGAGTATCACCACATGGTTGCCAACGCAAAACATGCGCGCACCATGGGTGTACCCGACGAGCGCGTGGTGCTGTGCGAAGACGGCGACGTCATCGAAATCACCGATGACGGCATCGAACTAGCGGGTCGTGTTCCATCTGGCTATCTATATGTCGATGGAATTGTTGGCGACGTAGGGCAGGGCGTGTTGCGCGACCGCAAGGTGTTGGCCGAAGAGGGCGTTGTGGTTGTAGTTGTCACGGTGGATATCGATGCGGGCAAAGTGTTGGTTGGCCCCGAGATCATTACCCGCGGCTGGGTGTATGCGCCCGAGGCCGAGGATCTAATCGAAGAGGGTTGCGCTGTTGTTGCCGTAGCTGTTGAAAAGGCACTGAAGGCTGGAACGCGAGACGTTGATGCACTGGAAAAAGATGTGCGTAAGGCTGCAGGCAAGTTTGTATCGGAGCGCACCAAGCGCCGCCCGATGATCGTGCCGATCGTGATGGAGACCTAAACCTAAATCGTCACCCATTTCTGTAGAACCTGCCGCTCCGCAGTTTCCTAGGGGATTGGGGGTATTCCCCAGTTGGGATGCACCCCATTGGTACGGTTGGTTAATGGCAACCAAGCCCCGCAAGGGGTCATCTTCGTCGCGCCCCGCCTCCCGCGGCGCCAAGCGCCCCGCTGCTCGGGTGGTTCGCAGCCATGCCCCCATTGAAGAGGACGAAAGTTTTGACTTTGGTCGCCCGCAACGCCCATCGCTTATTCGGGCTGCAGTTGCCGGCCGCGGCCCCGAGTTTGGCGGCATCGCGCTGGTGTGCCTGGGTGTTTTGTTGGCCGTTGCTACCTACACCAGTGGTGGCGGGCCGTTAGGCAGTTTGCTCGAGGACGTTTCTTCAAGTCTTATCGGCCTCGGTCGCTACGTGTTGCCTATCGCAGTTATTGCAGGCGGCATTGTGTCGATGAAGCGAGTGGAAGTGCAACACAAAGTTCGTTTGGCGTTTGGGTGGGTCGTCATCCTGCTTGGTTTGCTCGGCAGCATTCACGTAGTGATGAGCGACGGCTCGATCGGCAGCGATCTTGAAACAATTCGCCGCGGCGGTGGTGCGGTCGGCTGGGTCTTAGGCGCAATTTTGGAACGATCAATCAACAATGCATTGGCTGTCATGGTGTTGCTTGTGCTCGTGCTTGTAGGCGTATTGATCACAACCAACTCCACCTTGCCGCAACTTGTGCGTCGCATTAGGGCATGGGTAGATGGCGGTTCAAACCCTCGCGCAACCCGTCAACACGGCAGCGATGATGGTGATGAGTACGAGCATTCGGGTTCCGAGTTTTACGACATCGATCTTGATGAACCGAAGGCGAAACGAAAGCGTGCGCGCAAACAAGAGGTGGAAGAGCCAGAAGAAGCCGATGACGAATTAGATGAATACGAAGAAGACGACGAAGAGGAAGTAAAGCCAAAGAGGGCGCGCAAGGTACGCAAGCCGTTGCTCTCACAGGCAGTTGCCGTAAATGATGGCCCAACTGCAACCGCAATCATGAAGGCCCAGCCGCAACAGATGCCACTTGGCCCCGGCGCCCGCGCCAGCAACTGGGTGTTGCCAACGCTCGACATGCTTACCGTTACTCGCCACGAAAAAGCCGACGAGCGCGCAACTGAAGAGCGCGGCGACAAGCTTGTTGACGCGTTGAAAGAACACAACGTAGAAACCGAAATGGTTGGCTACACACGCGGCCCAACAGTTACGCGCTACGAGTTGTCGCTTGGCGGTGGCGTAAAGGTTGCCAAGGTCACGTCGCTCTCGCGCGACATTGCGTACACCATGGCCGCAACCGATGTCCGAATTCTTGCGCCAATTCCTGGCAAGTCGGCAATTGGTATTGAAGTGCCAAACGCTGTGCGCGAATTGGTTTCGCTTGGCGATCTCATGGTCTCGCAGGAGTCGCGCGCGGCAATGCATCCACTGGACGTTGCGGTTGGCAAAGACATCGCTGGGCGCTCAGTGTTTCTCAACATTTCAACCACGCCACACATGCTGATCGCGGGTACCACCGGTGCGGGTAAGTCCAGTGCAATCAACTGCATCATTACCTCGGTACTCATGCGCACCACGCCCGACCAAGTTCGCCTTATCTTGATCGACCCGAAGCAAGTAGAGATGGGCCAATACGCACGCCTTCCGCATTTGCTTACACCGCCAGTAACTAACCCAAAGAAGGCCGCTAACGCGCTTGGTTGGGCAGTGAAGGAAATGGAACGCCGCTACGACTTGTTGGTCGAGGCCGGGTTCCGTGACATTAGTGGTTTCAACTCGGCATACGACCGAGGCGAGTTAGAGGGCAATGACGCCGAAGAAAAATCGTTCGAGCGCATGCCATACATTCTTGTTGTTGTCGATGAGTTGAACGACTTGATGATGGTTGCTGCGCGTGACGTAGAAGACTGCATCACCCGCATCGCACAAAAGGCTCGCGCTGTAGGTATTCACCTCATCGTTGCAACACAACGACCAAGCGTCAACGTCATCACCGGCGTGATCAAGGCCAACATTCCTGCACGCATGGCTTTCGCCGTATCAAGCCTCACCGATAGCCGCGTTATTCTCGACCAACCCGGCGCCGAAAAACTGATCGGTAAGGGCGACATGTTGCTTTTGCCAGGCAACACATCGGTCGCGCAACGTATTCAGTCTGCGTGGGTGGACGAGGCCGAAGTTCGCAAGGTTGTTGCCCATTGGCGCAGGCAAGCCCCAGAAGTTGTTTACGTTTCGGGTGTCGACGGCGAACCAAGTGGCGCCCATGCAGGCGACAGCCTCTTCGGTGGCACCACTGGCGACAGCGGCGACGACGAACTGCTCCGTCAGGCAATGGACTTGGTAGTGCGCACCCGGCAGGGAAGCACCTCGATGTTGCAGCGCAAATTGAAAGTTGGGTTTGCCCGTGCCGGCCGCATCATGGACTTGCTCGAGTCGCGAGGCATAGTCGGCCCCAGCGAAGGCTCGAAGCCCCGCGAAGTGTTGATGACCGTAGAAGAACTAGAACAACTGCAACAAGCCAGTTAGTTTCCGCAAGCCCCTTGGTATGGGCAAAACAGATGGCGTAATGTTTCGATATGGCCGAACTTACCGAAATCGCATCCGGACTCCGTTTCCCAGAAGGACCAATTGCAATGCCCGATGGCAGTGTGATTTTGGTCGAGATGTTTGGAAAGTGCATAACGCGAGTAAAGCCCGACGGCACAAAAGAAAAGATTGCCGATGTGCTTGGCGGCCCAAACGGCATTGCGTTCGGCCCAGATTGTGGTTTGTACATTTGTAACAACGGCGGCTCGTTTAGCGAGGTCGACTTTTTGGGGCTTACGTTTCCCGGAGCATTCAATGAATCCAACTACACCGGTGGGCGCATTCAACGGCTTGATATGGAAACTGGCGAGTTGAAAGATTTGTATACCGAATGCGATGGTCGTCCGTTGCGCGGCCCCAACGACATCGTGTTCGACGCGCACGGCGGCATGTGGTTTACCGACTATGGCATTCGCCAAGAACGCACAGCAGACTTCACCGGCATTTATTACGCCAAGATCGACGGCTCCATGATTAAGGAAGTGGTTTTTCCGCTCGAGTCGCCTAATGGCATTGGTTTGTCGCCCGATGGCAACACGTTGTATTGGGCAGAAACTTTTACGGGCCGGGTGTTCAAGCTGGCAATTACTGCGCCAGGCGAGACCGCGCAATTTTCAACGCTTGACCCATCCAACGTGTTGTGTGGTTTGCCAGGTTTGCAATGGTTCGACTCGTTGGCAGTGGATGGCGACGGCAACGTGTGCGTCGCAACACTTGGGCTGCAAACGGCTGGTGTCACGGTGGTTTCGCCTACTGGCGAAGTGCTCGAGCAGATTCTCACAGGCGACCCACTCACCACCAACATCTGCTTCGGTGGGCCCGACTTCAAAACGGCTTATCTCACGCTGTCTGGAACGGGTCGTTTGGTGTCGATGCCTTGGCCATACAAGGGTCTCAAGCTCAATTACTAAACACCTCACAGGTAGGCTCAATGCTTGTGCAGCAACGTTTTTACATAGAGACGCTGGGCTGCCCCAAGAATGATGTCGACTCCGACAAAATTGTTGGAACCTTGCTGGCCGATGGCCTGGCCGCAACCGATGACCCATCGCTTGCCGACGTGGTTGTTGTCAATACCTGCGCATTTATCGAAGAGGCAAGGCGAGAGAGCATCGACACGGTGTTGGCGCTTGGAGCGCAGCGGAAAGATGGCGCACGCTTAGTTGTTACAGGCTGCATGGCCGAGCGGTACGGCGCCGAATTGGCCGAGGCGTTGCCAGAGGCCGATCAGGTTGCAGGTTTTGGTGTTCCTGTGCAGTTCGGGCGCAAGCCGCTGACGGTGTCGTCGGCACCAATTCCGTCGTTCGACTTGCTCAATTTGCCACGACCCAAGTCTTCGTCGCCGTGGGCCTACGTAAAAATCGCAGAGGGCTGTGACCGCAATTGTGGTTTCTGCGCAATTCCTTCATTCCGTGGGCCGCAACGCAGCCGCGACATCGAATCAATTCTGCACGAGGTCGACGAATTGCAGGCTAAGGAGATTGTGCTTGTTGCACAAGACTTGGCAAGTTACGGAAAAGACCGCCCAACCGAATTGGGTGCTGGCTCAATCGTTCCGCTTGTTCGCGCAGTAAGCGCCGCTGTAGAGCGCACGCGGCTTTTGTACTTGTATCCAAGCGATCTCACCGACGAACTTATTGAGGTCATGCTCGAAACGGGCGTTCCATATTTCGACTTGTCCTTGCAGCACGTCAGCAAACCGCACCTTCGCCGCATGCGCCGCTGGGGCGATGGCGACCGGTTCCTGCAACGCATTGCCGACATCCGCGCGCTCAGCCCAGACGCAGCGTTCCGAAGCAACTTTATTGTTGGTTATCCGGGCGAGACCGAGGAAGACCACGATCAGTTATTGCGCTTCGTCGAGGAAGCCCAATTGGATTGGTGTGGTTTCTTTACCTTCAGCCCCGAAGAGGGCACGCATGCAATGACACTGCCAGATCATGTTGATCCGGCGTTGATGAACGAGCGCATTTCCGAATTGCGCGGCATGCAAGACGACATCACTGCATCCCGCCGCGACGACCTCATTGGCCAAACGGTGCAGGTACTTGTCGACGAAGTGGGTATTGGCCGCACCCATAGGGAAGCCCCATCTATCGATGGTGTTGTGCATGTCAGCAACACACTTGCGGTTGGCCAGTTTGCCGATGTCGAGATTGCTGATGCATTAGGCCCTGACTTGATAGCCATTGGTGCCGACACCAGTCAATTTGACGAGGAAGAATAGAGAAATGCCAACCGACCCGAGCGCAATCCGAACATGGGCTAACGCCATAACGGTAAGTCGGTTGCTTGTTTCGCCATTGATGTTTGCGATTATCCCCGACGACAATGTTGGTTCATGGGCTGCAACAGGGCTTTGGTTTGTACTCAGTATGAGCGACTTGGTGGATGGCTACCTTGCCCGCAAAGAGGGAACTACGCGAAGCGGTGCGTTTCTCGACCCGCTGGCCGACAAAGTATGTGTGCTTGGCGCAATGTTCATTTTGGTGAACCGCGGATATTTCAGTGTGTGGTTGGTAGGCGTCATTGCGGCGCGCGAAATTTCGATCAGTTTGTATCGCGTGTTTGCTGGTGCAAAAGGCGTCAGTGTTCCCGCAAGTAGGGCCGCAAAGTGGAAGACATTCGCCCAGCAGTCGGCTGTGGGGTTCGCGGTACTGCCGTGGACAGCCGCCAACTACACGATTGCCGCCAAGGGTTCGCTCGTTATTGCTGTAGTGCTCACCGTGTACAGCGGGGCACAGTATTGGCTTGTTGCCGTTCGCGCACGACGGGCTCGTTAAACAATGCGTTGCGACGTCGTTGCAATTGGTACCGAACTACTGCTCGGTCAGATAGTTGATACCAATTCGTCTTGGTTGGGCGAGCAGCTTTCCGCAGCGGGCATCGATTCGTGCTTGCAGGTAAAGGTTGGCGACAACCTCAATCGAATGGTCAAAGCCATTCGCCAAACACTCGAAGATGCCGATGCCGTAATTATCTGTGGTGGGCTTGGGCCAACGCACGACGACATTACGCGTGAGGCAATCGCCGAAATCATGGGCGTGGAGTTGGAATTTAATGACGAGGTTGGCATGGTCATCTCGGAAATGTTTGCGTCGCGCAACCGACGCATGCCCGAGATCAACATGCGCCAAGCCATGGTGCCCAAAGGTGCCAACATCATCGAGCAGCGCAGGGGCACTGCACCAGGCTTGATTTGCCCAGTCGGCGACAAGGTCATTTACGCAGTTCCTGGCGTGCCCTACGAGCTCTACGAAATGTTCGAGCGCGCCATTCTGCCCGATCTGCTCGTGCGTTCGGGTTCGGTGTCGGTCATCTCTAGTCGAGTGTTGCGAACCTGGGGCGAAACCGAGAGTGGCCTCAACGAGCGGCTGTTCGGCGTCATAGAAGAGCTCGAGTCTGTGGGCAACCCAACACTTGCGTTTCTTGCAAGCGGCTGGGAGGGCATCAAGGTTCGGCTCACCGCTAAAGCGGCTACTCGCCCCGAGGTGGTTTCAATTCTCGATGAGTGGGAACAAAAGGTGCGCGCCGCAATCGGCGACATCGTGTTTGGAATCGACGACGACACTATGGAGTCTGTTGTTCTGCAGATGCTTCGTGATCGTGGGCTCACACTTGCTTTGGCCGAGTCGGTCACTGGTGGTTTGGTTTCGGGTCGGCTCACCAACATCGCCGGCGCGAGCGACGTGCTGCGGGGCGCTGTCGTCTCGTATGCAAGCGAAGTGAAGTTTGAGGTTCTTGGGGTTACGAAGGGCCCCGTTGTTTCGCCAGAGGCCGCAGTGGAAATGGCTATCGGTGCTCAACGAGTGCTTGGTGCCGTTGTGGGTCTCTCGCTGACGGGCGTTGCTGGCCCAGCGGAACAAGAGGGGCAGCGCGCTGGCACCTTGTGCATCGGTGTGGCTCTTCCCAATGGCGTCACTGCATCGTCGGTGGTGCAGCTGCCTGGTGCGCGAGACCAAATGAGGCAACTCAGCGTCATCAGCGCACTTGATTTTCTTCGTCGTCAATTGCGCGAAAGTTAAACGCGACAATAAAAAAAGCCCCGGCCGAAGCCGGGGCTTTTTCAGTACTTGAGTACTTATGCTGCGCGGTAACCCTCGGACTCGGAGCGGGACAACGCGATGGACATAATGACCAATCCGTATCCTGCCTTCGCGAGTACGTCGGAAGCCGAGTAGCCAACTTGAATAACAGTTGTTGCCTCTTCTGGCGACAAGCCGATTTGCTCTGCAAGCCAGCTGGTGGAGTCTCCCAAGATGTAGAAAATTGGGTAGATACCCCAGGTGAACACGAGCAAGTAGCGAAGGTTGTTCAACTTCTTGCCAATTTCACCTGTCTGTGTCTTCAAGGTCTTGCCAACTTCGCCTGCGAACAGTTCGTACAACACGTACAACATGAAGGCGCCAGAGATGGCTCCCCACAGTGTGCGGTCGCTGCTGCCGTGCGCTGCGATTTCGCCTGGGTATCCAGTTGCGATCATCAACAGTGCTGCAATAACCAAACGTGGCGTTACTTTCTTTGCCACTTCCTTGGAAACGCCCGAAACTACAACGAGCTCGGCAACGAGTAGTGGCACGGTGAGCAGCCAGTCCGCGTAGCGGTAGCCCTCGTTCCATTCGCCACCCGAGAAGTTGCTGAACATTCTCCAGTAGTGGTAAGCCGCGATTCCGCAAATCATTGCGGACATCGTGATTGCGTTGCGGTATGCAGGTGCAATGCGGTTGCGTGACACGAGGAAGTACACAAATGCAATTCCGAGTGCTGCTGTCGAAAATGACAGCGCGTTATA
>CAMDJX010000050.1 GCA_945900735.1 Acidimicrobium ferrooxidans DSM 10331
AAGGTTGAATTGGCAAGTGCGAAATTGCAATTTCCGCAGGGACCGCAGATCGTAACGATTGCTCCTAATTCGGCTGTGGATGTTGTAGTTCCAGTTAAAGCTCGCGCCAACGGTAGTTTTCCACTCAACGTCATTTTGACTACGCCGGACGGCCTCACGCAGGTTGGGCAGCCCACGCGTTTGACCGCACGAGTAAGCGCGCTTGCAGGGCTTGGCCAGGTGGCGACTGGTGCGGCCATATTGATATTGATGTCGTGGTGGATTGCTCACTGGCGAGCCCGTAAACGCGCGCAGGCAGTACGAAAGCATCCTGCACTACAATAAAAAAATGACCGTACGCATTATCACTGACAGCGCAAGCGACCTTCCGCAACACCTGGTAAACGAACATCGCATTGGTGTAGTTCCACTTTCGGTTCGCTTCGGCGACAAGGAATACATCGATCGCCAAGACCTCACCGTCGTCGAGTTTTGGAATATGTGCAGCAATTCGCCCACGTTGCCCGAAACCGCAGCTCCTTCGCCTGGGCAATTCGAGGCCGAATTTCGCAAACTTGCCAGCGAAGGTGCAACAGGAATCGTTGTCATCGCATTGTCTTCAGATCTCTCCGCAACCATGCAAAGCGCCGACCTTGCGGCCAAAGCTGTTGCTGGTGACATCCCGGTTCGCATTGTGGACAGCCGATCGGCGTCAATGGGCCAAGGCATCACTGCCGTTGCATGCTCGAAGCTGGCCGCAAGCGGGGCAACGCTCGAACAAGTGGCCGACTTGGGCACCAAGCTTGCTGCTAAATCCAAGATGTGGGCCGCGCTCGACACCCTTGAGAACCTCAAGAAGGGCGGCCGCATTGGCGGCGCCAAGGCCATGCTCGCCTCGGCTCTTTCAATTAAGCCAATCATCACTGTTGAAGAAGGAAAAATTGCCGAAGGCGGCAAGCAGCGAACCCGCAGCAAAGCCCTGGCGTTTCTTGTGGACCAAGTGAAGAATGCTGGACCCATCGAAAACCTTGCAGTTCTCCACGCTCAGTGTGACGACGTAGATGATTTGGTTGCATCATTGCGTGCAGTGCACGAAGGCGACATTGTTGTCGGTGACGTTGGTGCAATCATCGGCGCTCACACCGGCAAGGGAACTATCGGAGTGACGTTTCACTCCAAGTAGCGGATATCCCTCAAACACAAGGGGTTTCAGCACTAGCGTCGCGTGACAGCGATGTCTATAGATGAATCCTCCCTCGGCCTCATAGGCGGTCGTTACCGACTTGATCATTACATCGACCGAGGCGGGATGGCTGAGGTATGGATGGCCGTCGATACTTTTCTGGATCGAAAAGTTGCTGTAAAACTCTTAAAGCCTCACCTGGCCAACGACTTACAGGTGGCTGAACGTTTCCGCAGAGAAGCAATTGCGTGCGCAAAGCTCTCGCATCCAAACATCGTCGCTGTGTATGACTGCATCGAATTTAATGGCCGGCAAGCGGTCATTATGCAATACGTGCAAGGCAAGAGTTTGCGCAACTTGCTGGATAAACAAAAACGTCTTGGGCCAAACCTCACCGTGCACATTGGAACGTCTGTTGCCTCTGCCCTCGACGAAGCGCATCGCGAAGGACTAATTCATCGCGACGTTAAGCCCGGCAACATCCTGATCACGCCAGAAGGAAAAGTGCTGTTGGCGGATTTCGGAATTGCTAAGGCGTTGGACTCCACCGATGCAGACCTTACGAATGACAACATCATGATGGGCACTGCAAAGTATTTGTCCCCCGAGCAAGTTCGCGGAAAACCATTGGATGGACGGGCCGACTTATACGGGCTTGGCTTGGTGTTATACGAATGCCTCGCCGGGCGAGTTCCATTTGTTGGCGAGTCTGATGCCGACACCGCACTTGCACGACTACAGCGTGAACCAACCGATCTTGGAAGATTGCGCCCGTCGCTCGCGCCGCAGTTAGTAAAAGTGATTCACACATTGCTTGCTCGTAACCCCGACCACCGATATGCCACCGGAAAAGAAACTGCGGGGGCACTTGAAGATTCGATCATTGAGCACGACGTCACCGAGGTGATGGAAGTTGCACCAGTTGAAATGGCGCGACACGAGCAATCAAGTTCGCTTGGCGACCCACATATTGTGCGACGAACCCCTCGTGCACCTTCGCAAGCACGAAGTCGTCGCCGGGCGCGTGTTGAAACACGCAGACTTTTTGTTTTGCTGACAGTGCTTGGCGTTGCTGCGGCTGGTGTTGTGTGGCAATTATCAGACACCACAAGACAAACAGTTCCTGTGGAAATTGAAACGCCCGTGCCGGTTGCGGCCGCGCCACTCTCGGTTGTTTCGCTAACGAGTTACGACCCAAATGGTGACGACGGCGAAGAAAACGAAGCACTCATTCCAAATTTGCTTGACGGCAATCCTGAAACCACCTGGTCGACTACTTGTTATGCAAATCAATTTTTCGGCAGCAAAGAATATGTTGGTTTATTGTTGCAGCTTTCGCGCCCAGCAACCGGAACGCTTCGCATCGGGATGAAAAATGCCCCATGGGCCATCGATGTTTTTGGCGCTAACGACACTCCCCCCACGGCATTCGATGCATGGGGGCAAAGGTTGGTGGGTGGCTACAACACTGTTCGCAAAGGTTCCAGTTTTCTGATTACTGAACCCTCGCAATTCATTTTGATTGCACTACGCGAAGTGGGCCCAAGCCCGTTTTGCAGCGCCAGTAATCAATATCAAGGAGTATTGGCTGGGGTCACCTTCATAGAGGGTTAGCCTAAAAACATGCCGTCCAACCCCTTCACCGACCCGCACTGGGCCACCAGCGTGGTTGACGCCATTGACAGCTTCGTTGTATTTGTTCGCGATCGCACAACAAAGCCAGCCGTCGTTGTTCTTCGTGCGCTCATTTTTGGAACTATGGCCCTTGTTGGCGTGCTTTTTGTCAGTGTCATCTTCTTAATCGGGTTGATGCGCGCCCTCAACTCTCTGCTGGACATTTGGTGGTCCCGAGACACTGCGGTTTGGGCCAGTTACTTCATCATCGGTGCCATATTTGTTGCACTTGGCGCGCTGTCAATGCGACAACGCAGCCCGCGCGACTAGATTTCGCAATACACCCTCATTTCAATCAAGGAAGTTCCCTCATGACTGTTGCCTCCCATCACCACGTTCTTATTGTTGGCTCGGGCCCTGCCGGCCTGACGGCCGCCATTTATGCCGCGCGCGCAAGTTTGGCTCCACTTGTTATTGAGGGCGAACCTTCATCCACGTCCGATCAGCCTGGTGGACAATTGATGTTGACCACAGAGGTAGAGAACTTTCCTGGTTTTCCCGAAGGCATCATGGGGCCAGAGTTGATGATGCGATGTCGCGAACAAGCAATGCGGTTTGGTGCGCAATTCCTCACCGAGAAAGTAACCAAGGTGGACTTTTCGCAACGCCCGTTTCGGGTGTGGGTGCGCGAAACGCAATACACAGCCGACAGCATCATTGTGAGCACTGGCGCCCAGTCGCTCATGCTTGGCCTTGAAGAAGAAAAGCGTTTGATTGGCCATGGTCTTTCGACATGCGCTACCTGTGATGGATTCTTTTTTCGCAACCAACACATTGCGGTAGTTGGTGGTGGTGACTCGGCGTTAGAAGAAGCGCAGTTTCTGACCAAGTTCGCTTCGAAGGTGACGTTGATTCATCGACGGGACACGTTGCGAGCATCGAAAATCATGCAAGACCGCGCGATTGCCAACGAAAAGATTGAGTTCCTGTGGAACGCTCAGGTAACGAAAGTTCTTGGTCAAGAAAAAGTAGAGGGTGTTGAGGTCACCGACACCGTTAATGGTGCCGTGTCAACGCTTCCTGTCACCGGTATTTTCGTAGCAATTGGACACCGGCCAAATACCGACTTGTTTAAGGGCGTGCTTGACATGGCCGACAGTGGTTACCTCACGACTCAACCAGGTTCTACGTACACCAATATTCCTGGCGTGTTTGCATGTGGTGATGTGCAAGACCACACCTATCGCCAGGCAATTACCGCAGCGGGGTCTGGTTGCATGGCGGCTATCGATTGCGAGCGTTGGCTCGAAGCACAACACGCCTAGTAGGGCTTGTGCCACAGCAGTAAATCAACTTACTGTCCCCTTCTGGTGGCTACCATTTCCTCACTACACAAAAGGACAAACATTATGGCGCAATCAATTCTGACTTTAACGACAGGAAACTTTGACGAAACCATCAAGTCGTCAGACACACCAATTCTGGTTGACTTTTGGGCGGAGTGGTGTGGGCCTTGCAAGGCAATTGCACCAGTACTCGCCGAGATTGCAACCGAACAAGCTGGCAAACTTTCGATTGCGAAACTCAATGTTGATGAGCACGGTGACATCGCGATGCGTTTCAGCGTGATGAGCATTCCTACTTTGATTGTGTTCAAAGACGGCGAGCCCGCCAAGCGCCTTGTTGGTGCCAAGGGCAAAGGCCAGTTGTTGCAGGAGCTTGCAGAATTTCTTCCAGCTTCCCAGTAGCGCGCGGACAGCGCGCCGAAGTTGTCGTTGGAATTCAACGCCGGTTAAGTGCTGCCAAGTTTCTTGATGTAACCAAGGTTGATCTTGGTTTTTTTTGTGATGCAACAGCCGAAGCACTTTCGCGTTTTCAACAATTGCGTGGGTTGCCGGCGGACGGCGTGTGTGACGCCAACACCTGGACGTTGCTCGTTGAATCCTCGTGGCTTCTTGGCTCGCGACTGTTGTATCTGACCTCACCACAATTGCGTGGTGATGATGTAGAGCTGTTGCAGACCACATTGGCAAAGCTTGGTTTTCATTGCGGTCGTGTGGACGGAATTTTGGGGCCAAAAACTGTTGCTGCGTTAAGTGATTTTCAACTTAACTACGGGCTTATTGCCGATGGGGTTTGTGGCGAGGAAACATTGCAAGCACTCGATCGCATCAGTGGACAAAGCGGTGAAGGCCCTGGCGTGGTGAGTGTTCGCGAATATGAAAAACTTCGCGACAACATTGCATTCAGTTCGGGACATCGAATTGTTATTGGACATTTTGGCGCAGCGGCAGACGTTGCTCGGGGTGTAGTGCGTGCAATGCGCGCCGCTTCGTTTGAAGTTGCGTTGGTTGAGTCGACCGACGAACGCGCGCATGCACGAACAGCGAATGCGTTTCAGGCAGATGTATACGTAGCAATTTCTTTGTGCGACGACGAACAAGAAATGGTGATGTTTTATCAATCGGACACAACTATTTCGGCGGGCGGTTATTTACTTGCCTCCGAGTTGCAACATCACCTTTCGACACCGGGCGCACCGGTTGTTTCTACGGTCGGTTCACGCGTTCCAGTTCTCCGTGAAACCACCATGCCTGCGGCAATCTGTTTGCTTGGTCTTCGGTTGCAGGAAAGTCGGGTCATCCCCAGCATTGCCACCGCCATCGAGGCCTGGTGTCGAAATCCCCTCGCCCGCGCCGAATAAGGCACAGAAAGCGTTCTGCCCGTCACATCTTTCGTAGATTAAGGGTTAACCAAGGGTTTATCCACATAGTTATCCACAGGCTGTGTGAAACCTATCGTGCAGGTTGACGCTCATGTTGAACAAGAGCCTGAGACAAAATCAGTTGTTGTCGACAGGGCCTTCGGTCATTAATCGATAAATTCGCTCCAGATCGGTGAGGTCGGCAAAGTCAACAACAACTTTTCCGTGCTTACCACTCATGGTCACCGATACTGATGTTTGCAAATGCTCCGACAACAACTCTTCTAGTTCGTGCAAGCCAGGTTCGCGGAGCATAGTAACGCTTCCTTTTGCTGCTGCCCTACCTGCAGGTTGCGGTTTGTTTGGTGTGGGTGTGGGCGAGGCTGTACTTGTGCCACGAACTGCGTCCTCTATCCCTCGAACTGTCCAACCCAAATCTGCCGCTTGTCGGGCAAGGCTTTCTTGCTTTGCTCTGTCGGGTGTGCCGAGCAAAGCCTTCGCGTGCCCTGCAGACAGTCGACCATCTGCGAGTAGTTGTTGAATCGAAGCCGGAAGCGACAAGAGGCGAATTGCGTTGGTGATTGCCGAACGACTTTTGCCCACCTTGGTGGCTACCTGCTCGTGGGTCATGTTGAAGTCTTCGAGCAACTGTTGGTATGCGGCTGCTTCTTCGAGTGGTGTTAAGTCTTGCCTGTGAAGGTTTTCAACGAGTGCCTGTTCAACCGACGACACGTCATCGGTGACGCGAACAATGGCCGGAATCACTGTTAATCCAGCACTTCGGGCTGCCCGCCAGCGGCGCTCCCCTGCAATCAGTTCGAATTTTTCGCCGCTTGGTCGAACCAAAATTGGTTGCAATACCCCAATGGCTGCGATTGAGGCACTTAACTCGGCTAGCGCTGCCTCGTCAAAATGAACGCGAGGTTGGTTGGGGTTTGGGTGGATGAGGTCGACTGCGATGTCACGTAGCCCAATGCCATTTCCGCCGCCCATCCCCGTTGGGGCTTGTGACCCACCAGGAATAAGTGCGTCGAGACCTTTACCGAGCCCGCTCCGGCGCGCCACCGCTCACCTCCAATGCAACTGCTCGGTAGGCCTTTGCGCCAGTTGATGATGGGTCAAACGTGGTAATCGGCTTGCCGTGAGACGGAGCTTCGGCCAAACGAACGTTGTGGGGGATAACGGCTTGACACACTTTGTCGCCGAAGTGTTCCCGAACTTCAGCAACCACATCGCTCGACAGTTTGGTTCGGGTGTCGAACATGGTGCAAATAATGGTGCTGACACCCAAGCCTGGGTTGAGATTACGGCTGACGAGGTCGACGTTTCGAAGCAACTGACCCAAACCCTCGAGGGCGTAATACTGGCACTGAATGGGCACGATTACTTCGTTCGCCGCGGTGAGTCCGTTCACGGTCAGCAGTCCCAAAGACGGAGGGCAGTCGATGAGTACATAGTCAAACTGGTCGATAATCGCAGCGATTGCTTTTTTAAGGCGGGTTTCCCGGCCCATGACCGGCACCAGTTCGATCTCGGCACCCGCCAAGTCCAGGTTTGATGGGGCAACAAACAGGTTCTTTACCGCCGTTGCCTCGAGGCAGTCCTCAAGTGGGGTCTCGTGCAGCAGGACGTCATAGATGCTGGTCTCCATCTCGCGGGTATTCAACCCCAAGCCGGTTGACGCATTGCCTTGGGGGTCCAAGTCCACCAACAAGACCCGATATCCCAGGTCGGCCAAACAGGCACCCAGATTGATGGTGGTGGTGGTTTTACCCACACCACCCTTCTGGTTGGCCATGGCGATGATTCGCGGTATGGCCTTTTGGCCTTCTGGGGCTGCTGTTGCGTTGGTCATCGTAAGAACAGAATACCCCTAGTTGTCACAAGGTTGGGGGATGATGTTCCACGTGGAACATTCGTGGTTCGGAGCTGGGCTGGTGGTTGAAGGGGTGGTTAATGTTCCACGTGGAACATTGCCACTGGTCCCAGCCGTTCAGGACTTGACACGCCAAACAGGCCCAGGTTGATATTGGCCCAGCGATCTGGGCTACCTGGCGGTGGTTCGCTGACCACAATTGACCCACCCGAGCGAACCAACGCGGAAGCCCAAGCCAAGGTCTGTTGAGGCGGACCAAACCCCCTCGCGCACGCTGCGTCATATACGTGGATGTGTTCTGGTTGGGCAATGACCTCTTCCACGTCGGCACAGAGCACATGCACCCGGTCGGAAACCCCAAGCACCCGAACAGCGCGCGACAGGGCATCGGTTCGTTTAGCTCGTCGGTCTACCAGCGTCAATTGCATCTCTGGTCGGATAACGGCAATGACCAGGCCTGGAACTCCTGCCCCGCTACCCAGGTCGATGCAGGATGTGGTCGACTGGGGGAGAGCATCTGCAAATGCCGCTGCGTGGGTAATGATTTCGGCAAGGGGTGCGCTGCCAAGGGCTCCAATGCGTTGGGCGTCGCCCAACACCTGCAGTAAGCCTGGATGTGTGGCCGGATTGCTCATCGGGCCGATGGGGCAAAATCAGTCGTCAGATTCGCTGTCGCTGCCAGCAACGGCAACCACAACACGGCGATGTGGGTCTTGGCCCTGTGAGCGGGTTTCAACACCAGCTACTTCAACGAGAGAGTCGTGAACAATCTTGCGATCTGCCGAGTTCATTGGCTCGAGAACGCGTGGTTGTCCACTTGCCAAAACATCATCAGCGACTTTGTGCGCAAAACGGCTGAGTGCCTCACGGCGCTTTTCGCGATAGCCCGCGATGTCTACGCGAAGATGCGTTTCGTGGTCACCAAGCCTACGTTGGCTCACAACACGGGTGAGGTCCTGGATTGCCATCAACGTGGCGCCCTTTGCCCCAACAAAGATTGCCACTTCGTCGCCAGTCACGTTGATATCAATGTCTTCACCAGCAACAGTTGCCTGTGCTGAGCCTGTAAGGCTCGCTGCAGCAAGCAGACCATTCAAGAATGTGGTGGCTGCAACACTCACAGTGGCTGGATCTACAGGTGGCATATCTGGGCGAGGGGCACGTTCTTCGCGCGGTGGACGCGGTTCGCGCTTTGGTCGATCGGTGCCCGACTTTGGGCCTCGGCGCGAGTTGCTGCCTTCGCCTGCGGCGCGTGGTGCTCGCTTTGGCCCACGATCACGGCGATCGTTCTTGCCGCGCGGCGTGTTGGGGCGCACTCGCGCACGTACTCGTGCTTCGCCGCGTGTGCGACCAAACAAACCTTGTTTTGGTTCCTCAACTACCTCGAACTCGGCATCGTCTTCGGCAACACCCAACTGGTCGAGTGCCAAATTTTTTGCAAGTTCAATTGTTTCAGCGGTGGTTTCTACCCATTCCATGAGCCGTCCTCGTTATTTCTTTGGTTTGCGTTGCACTGAACCACTGCGATTTTTTCCAGGAGGTTGCGGGCGACGAGTTGATGATGTGTTTGGCTTATTTTTTGGAGCAGTAACACGCTTGCTCACAAATGGTTCGTTGAGGTCGGTTGATTCTTTTGCTGCCGACTTCGCGTTGTTCTTTTTGTCATCTTTGGACATCTCGCGTGCTTCGCTGCTTGCCGCTTGTGCCTGTCGACCAAGCGAGCCCTCGTGTCCATAAAAACGCTTAGTGATGTAGTACTGCTGCACAATGCGAACGAGTGCTTGCACCATGTAATAAACGATCAGACCAGTGGGCAAAATCAGTTGAAATACGGCAAAAACAACCGGTAAATACTGCATTATTTTTGCTTGTGATGCCGACATGGTTGGGCTCACGGTTCGTGATGCAACCATCTTTTGTTGAATGAAGTACAAACCAGCCAACGCAGCAACGAATGCGATGTACACCAAACCGGAAGCAAAGTTCTCGCGCACTGCATCAATTGGGGTTTGCGCAAGGTCTAAACCAAGCGAAACCATTTTCGACTTACCGACGAGCGAGAGATACAGCTCGGAGTCTTCGTTGAGATATTTTGGAACAAACAAACCGTCTTGGCGCGCAGTCAACCCGCTGATAGCGCGGAACATGATGATGAACACCGGCATCTGAGCAACGATGGGCAGACACGAAGCCATCGGGTTCACTTTGTGTTCCTGATACAACTTCATCATTGATTCGTTCAGTTTTTGACGATCACCTTTAAATTCCTTTTGGAGGCGTCGCATCTCTGGTTGTAGGCGCTGCATCTCCAGCATGCCTTTTGTGCTTTTCAGTGTGAGCGGCGTGATCAACAACATCACCACCACGGCAACAAGGCCGAAGGCTGCCGCGTAGCTGTGTGTCCACGAGTAGAAAATGTCTATGAGGCGGGCGGCGTATTCAAACATTTGGGTTAGCGGCTTTCTAGGGGGACGTCAACAGTGCCCCTGACGGTAGAGGGATTCTGGTCAATACCCTCGGCGGTTGGGACAGGATCGAACCCCGACGGACCAAAGGGGCGGCATCGGGTAAGCCGTTTAACCATCAGCCAACCACCGGCGCGGGGGCCAAAGGTCTCGATTGCTTCGAAGGCATACTCGGAACAGGAGGGAAAAAACCTGCAGGGCGAAGGGTGCCCTGGCCGAAGCGACTGGTACCAGCGAATGGCGCGCAACATGGCGTGTTCGGCCCTGTCACCGACAGTGCTGTGTTGCTCACATTGATGGAGGGAGAGGTTCATGGCTTTTGGGCCACTTTGCCCAGGAGAGCATCTACTGCTTGGGAAAGACGCTCAAAAGAGGCCCCTGCAAGCGATCGCTGGACCCCGATGAGGTACCAACCGGGCTCTAATTGGGCTTCGCGGGCGGCGAAAAGGGCCCGAAGTTGGCGTTTTACGCGGTTTCGCTGCACGGCGCCACCTACCGACCTCCCAATGGCATAGCCAATATGGGGGGAGGAAAGCGCTGGATCGATCATCATCGAACACCACAGACCACTAGAGCGAACATATGTTCCCTCTTTGGAGAGTCGGGAGAAGACCTCCCGTTGGCGAATTCGGCCGATCAAGCCGAGAGCCGGTGACGGCCCTTGTCACGGCGCGACTTCAAAATGGCACGGCCCGCACGGGTGCTCATGCGATGGCGAAAGCCATGCTTCTTGGAACGACGACGATTACTTGGCTGGAAAGTGCGTTTCACGCACGCCTCCTTGGTGAGACGACTAAACCTGGTGGCCAGCCGCTAGGACTACAACGGCTTGCACTCTACAGGGGAAACTCGGTTTTTTCCGCCTGTGGAAAACCTGCTACCTTCGCTGTCCCCACCTCGTTCGGGTGGGGCTGTCCACACCCTGTGGACAGTGTTGTGGACGGTTACCAAAGCGGTTGTGGCACAGGGCCATAACAGCAAAAAGTTTTTACATTGTGCTCTCGGCCGAAAGGCATTAAAGGATTTTTATGGAACAACAAACTCATGTCGATGACCACAATGACGTGTGGCGGGCAACAGCTCAGGTGCTTCGCGCTCAGGTCTCGGAGGCCGTCTGGTTTTCCACCTTCAACGATGCAGTGGCGGTTGACGACGACAAGATGAGCCTTCGCCTGCAGGTGCCAAACACCTACGTGCGCGAGCGAATTCTCACCCGTTACATGTCGCTCGTTCGCGATGCACTGAACGAGGTTGGGGCAAGCGAGCGCCAACTGCTGATCGATGTCCAGACCAACACCTCGGAAGATGTTTTGGAGCAGTTGCGCAACGAGGTGGTTCCGCAAGAGTTGCCAG
Organism: Acidimicrobium ferrooxidans DSM 10331; assembly: GCA_945900735.1. Classification (GTDB taxonomy): domain Bacteria; phylum Actinomycetota; class Acidimicrobiia; order Acidimicrobiales; family Ilumatobacteraceae; genus UBA3006. The sequence goes on from CAMDJX010000050.1 coordinate 11,175, forward strand.
CCCAGCTCAATACCGAAATGACCGAACAACCCAGCACTGAGTCGCTTACCCTGAAAAGCCGCACCGGCAAAGGCACGGCGGTAGGCCTGAACCCTCGCTACACCTTCGAAACGTTCGTAAAAGGCACAAGTAACCAATTTGCTTTGGCTGCTGCTCAGCGGGTTGCCGAAACACCCGGGCGCTCCTACAACCCATTGTTTATCTACGGCTCGGC
>CAMDJX010000051.1 GCA_945900735.1 Acidimicrobium ferrooxidans DSM 10331
AAAGCTGCGGGGCAATCCATCAATGGCTGTGTCGAATTGATTGAGGCTTCCATTGGCGAACGGATGCAAACGCTGTTGGTTGCAGAACGATCTGCACAAGTGTTGTCCGAGCGCATGGATCTGACCGAGTTCCTTTCGGTGAAACGTAGGGGAACGACGCACATCGTGACTCAAGCAACCGAACGACTTGAAGACGTTTTCATCGGGCTCGGTTTCCAGATCGCGGAAGGCCCAGAAGTTGAGACAGACTTTTACAACTTCGAAGCATTGAACATGCCGAAAACGCACCCTGCCAGGAGCGAGTTCGACACGATGTTTATCGAGTCGAGTTCGGATTTGCAAGAATCCAACTCGGTGCTGCTGCGAACGCACACGTCACCTGTTCAGATCCGAGTAATGCAAGATTGGAAACCACCGATTTATGCGGTGATGCCAGGAAGAGTATTTCGACGTGACACACCTGATGCAACGCATATGCCGGTGTTTCATCAAATAGAGGGAATGGTGATTGACAAAGGAATCACTTTCGCTCATCTTGCTGGAATTATTGAGGCATTTACTAAAGCCTTTTTTGGTTCCGACTTCACAAGCCGTTTACGCCCATCGTTCTTCCCGTTCACCGAGCCAAGCGCCGAATTCGACATACGTCGTGCGAATGGAGCTTGGATTGAATTGGGCGGCTGCGGCATGATGCACCCCAACGTTCTTTCTGCAGGTGGCATCGACCCTGAGGAATACACAGGATTCGCTTTCGGCTTCGGTATCGATCGCATGGCCAAAGAGCGGCACAACGTTGAGGACATACGCGAGATGTACACCAATGACTTGCGCTTTTTAAGGCAGTTCTCGTGAGGGTTTCGCTCTCTTGGTTGAACGAGTTCGCAGACTTTGGCTCTGACGCCGGAGTGATTTCAGATCGTCTGACCGAGCTTGGTTTGGCGGTTGAATCCGTCGAACATGTGGGTGCACCCGTAAAGGGTGTTGTTACGGCGAAGGTAATTCGGTTGGAAAAACATCCCGACGCAGCAAAGGTTACGCGTGTGTTTGTGGATGCTGGAGATGGAACAGAGCGTCATGTTTGGTGCGGAGCAACCAACATGACCGAGGGCGACGTTGTCCCACTTGCAACACTTGGCACGTCGATGCCGGATGGAAGAGTGATATCTCAGCGGGGCATTCTTGGCATCGATAGCGAGGGCATGTTGTGTTCGGGTACCGAGATTGGTCTGAGCCAAGATGACAGTGGCCTATTGATTTTGCCGAGCAACACGCCACTTGGCATTGACGTGTACGAAGCAATGGGCGTACAGCCAGATGTCATTTTTGATCTTGATGTAACGCGTAACCGGCCTGACTGCACCGGTTATCTCGGGGTGGCTCGAGATCTTGCTGCGGGCCTTGCAAAGATGTGTAAGCAGCCCGTATCCGAACTTGGCGTTCTCGGTTCCCAGCAGTCGGTTCCGGTTCAGATTCAGGCGCCAGAGCGTTGCAGCCGGTTCACCGTCGTGGCCATGTCTGGGATTGTCGTTACCAAATCTCCAACTTGGATTGAGCAGAGACTGTCTCGGGCAGGAATGCGATCGATCAATAATGTCGTTGACGTATCGAATCTTGTAAATCTGGAACTGAATCAACCTAACCATGCATACGACTTGCAGTCGGTGAGCGCTGGTTTCATCGTTCGGATGGCAAGCAGCAACGAAGCCTTCACCACGCTTGACGGCAATGAGCGAACACTCGAAACTTCGGATTTGGTCATAGCCGATGCCAAGAACACAGCCGTCGGCCTCGCCGGGATCATGGGTGGGTTGCACTCGGAAGTCACCGATTCAACCCATTCGATAGCACTTGAGATTGCATATTTCGAACCCAATGCCATTCGCTTAACTGCAACTCGACTCGCGTTGCGGACAGAGGCTTCGTTGCGTTTCGAACGCGGGGTAGACCCGTACGGAGCAGAAGCAGCCGTTGCTCGTTTCGCCGAACTTCTTCGTATCACATGCCCTGATTTGGTTGTCCATGGAGGTTTCACCGATGTACGCACCGAAGCCTTGCCCCCGCAAGATCGAAAGTGCGTTCTTCGTGTAAAGAGCGTGAAAAGAATATTGGGTGTTGAGTTGTCCGCACAACAGATTTCGGATCTGCTGACGCCAATTGGTTTCGACGTTCTCGAGGTCGACGCTGGCGAGAATTGCGAAGTCTCAATTCCTTCATGGCGCAATGACTGCAACTTAGAAATTGATGTAATCGAGGAGATCGCCCGTCACTACGGTTACGACAAATTGGGCAAGATCGTTCCAACATCACCGGTTCACGGTCGATTGTCCGAGATGCAGCAACGACGGAGGCTCGTTCGCGAGATCGTTGTCTCTCTGGGTGCAAGCGAAGCAATGCCGAATCCGTTTCTAGCTCCTGGTGAGCTAGCACAGGTTGGTTTGACCGAAGCGAACGCGCTTCGATTAGCAAATCCATTGGTGGCCGAGGAAAGTGTTCTTCGAACATCGCTTATTCCCGGAATGCTCAAGACTGTCTCGTACAACCAGTCTCATCGCAATCGAGACATTTCCTTATTTGAAATAGGCCATGTCTACCCTCAGGGCTCACAGGTGTTGCCGGACGAGTACGAATCCCTCTGCATCATGGTTGCCGGTGCAGATGCTTCGGCGGCGGTAGATCTATGGAGTCAGTTGTCGGCAGGTCTTTCGGTTGGTGCGCAGTTGTCGCAAGACACTCCGCCGTCTGGGTATCACCAAACTCGAAGCGCCCAATTGCGTCGTGGGAAGTTGGTGCTTGGTGCGGTTGGCGAAGTCGATCCGACTGTTCTCGCTAATTTCGGTGTTGTCGGAAGGGTCGCCTGTGTTGAGGTAAATCTCTCGCTTCTGCTTGCCGAATCGCCCAAACCTCCAGCGGCTCAATTCGTCAGCAAGTACCCCTCCAGCGATTTCGATTTGGCTCTCGTTGCACCCGAGAAGGTGAGTACTTCAACCATTCAGAAAGCTCTGCGCCAGGCTGCGGGCAACATCGTGGTAGACGTAGCGCTCTTCGATGTTTATCGAGGCAAAGGGGTTGCCGAAGACTCGCGCAGTCTCGCTTTCCGAATCAGGTTGCAGGCGTCGGATCGTACGCTCACCGAAACAGAGGTGGCCGAAGCAAGGGCGAAATGCATTGCAGCTGCCGAAAAGAACGGCGCAATCCTGCGGTCGTAAGAATGAAAACAATGCTTGCATAGTTATGCATTGGGCTGTATAATTATGCAATGCTTAATGTAGGAATTATTGGTGCGTCGGGTTTTACGGGCGTCGAGCTGCTGCGCTTGTGCGCCTTTCATCCCCATCTCAACGTTGCTTATGCAACGGGCGATTCGCAGGCAGGAACATTGGCAAGGTCGTTGTATCCGTCTTTGGCGGCCAATTACCCCAATCTTGTGTTCGAGGAATTTTCGCTAGATAGGGCTTTGCAGTGCGACGTTGTCTTTCTGGCGCTTCCGCATGAGGCATCTTTGGAATTGGTGCCGCAGCTGTACAAGAAGGTGAGGTTAGTTGTCGATTTGTCGGCTGCCTACCGCCTCAAGGACGCTGCTTTATATCCGAAGTGGTACGGGTTTGAACATACGCACCCAGAATTGATCGAGCACGCGGTCTATGGTCTGCCTGAAGTCAATAGGGAACCACTGCGTTCAGCTCAGCTCATCGCAACACCAGGTTGTTATGTCACAGCCGCGAGCCTTGCGCTTTCGCCTTTGGTGGCGGCTGGCGTCATTCAGACCGAAGGCATCATCGTCGACGCAGCCTCCGGTGTCTCCGGCGCCGGCAGGGCTGCGAAGAACTCCAACTCGTTTAACACGGTCAACGAAGACTTTGTCGCTTATGGGCTATTGGATCACCGTCATACACCCGAGATCGAACAAGTCACTGGTGCGCAAATTCTGTTTACACCGCATCTTGCTCCCATGAATCGTGGAATTTTTGCTACCTGTTACGCCAGACCTGCGAAAGAAACTTCGCCCACTTCAGCCTCATTGGTTGCGGTTCTTGCCCGAGCTTATGCGAAAGAAGATTTTGTGGTCGTGGGGCAACAGATTCCTTCAACCAAAGCAACTTCTGGAACGAACGTTACGCAATTGACTGCACGATTTGATGAGCGGACAGGGTATGTAGTTGTTCTTGCAGCATTAGACAATCTTGCGAAGGGCGCATCCGGCGGTGCCGTCCAAGCTGCGAACGTAGCGCTGGGTTTCCCAGAAGACAGTGGTCTATCGAAGGTGGGGATGTTCCCATGATTTCATCTCACGAAAAAGTGGGCGCCTTGTTGATAGAGGCTCTTCCTTATATTCAACAATTTGCTGGCAAAACGGTCGTGGTCAAATATGGCGGCAACGCTCTCGCGGGTGCGTCTGATGCAGATGCGGCTGGAACGTTTGCGCAAGATATTGCGCTGATGCACGCAGTCGGCATCAAGCCCGTTGTTGTTCACGGGGGCGGGCCCCAGATCAGTGCGCTGATGGAGAGGCTTGGCAAAAAGCCAGAATTTCGCGATGGTTTGCGGGTGACCGATGCTGAGACAATCGAAATCGCGAGCATGGTATTGCTGGGAACAGTCAACCCGCAAATCGTTTCTGCGATCAATGTGCATGGTTCATCCGCTGTCGGTGTTTCCGGCCAAGATGCTGGTTTGTTGAGGGTGACGCAACGCGATCCCGAACTTGGGTTCGTCGGCGACATCTCTTCGGTCGATCCATCGGTACTGAAGAGTGTGTTGTCCGATAACGCTGTGCCGGTTGTGGCAACGATTGGAAGTGATGCAAACGGGCAGGCCTACAACGTCAACGCCGACACCGCGGCATCCGCCATTGCTGTTGCTCTGGGGGCCGAGAAACTCATTTATCTGACCGACATTGAAGGGCTTCGCGCGGACAAGGATGATGCGTCTTCGCTCATCAGAAGGACGACCGATACCGAAATCCAAGGCTTGCTCAAAAGCGGTTCGATCGATGGGGGAATGATTCCCAAAATGGAAAGTTGTGTAAGTGCGATCGCCAGCGGCGTCAATAGGTGCCACATTCTGGATGGGCGCATTCCCCATGTACTACTCATCGAATTGTTCACGGTTGCTGGTGTTGGAACCATGATCACTTCTCAACTTGAAGAGGGTAAGAAATGAGCAGTCACGCATTTTCTACGTCGGGCGATCATTGTCCGTACATTCCTGTTTTTGGCCCACCGCAAGTGATGTTTACTCGCGGGCTAGGAACAGAGCTGTGGGATGTCAACGGAAAGAGGTACCTGGATTTCTTGTGTGGCATCGCGGTAACTTCACTAGGTCACAGCAACCCTGTTGTCGTTGAGGCAATCACGAAACAAGCTCAAACCTTGATGCATGTGAGCAACTTTTTTGCAAATCCGGTTGCAACAGAAACTGCAGTGTTGATTAATCAACTCCTTGGAGGTTCTGGGCAGGTATTTTTCTGCAACTCTGGTGCAGAAGCGAATGAGGCTGCAATTAAGTTGGCCCGAAAGTTCGGTGGACGTGGGCGCCACACTGTGGTGAGCGCTCTGGGAAGTTTCCATGGTAGAACGCTTGCCGCTCTTGCAGCGACTGGGCAACCTGCGAAACACGAACCATTCCAACCAATGCCTGAAGGGTTTCGGCACGTTCCGTTCAATGACATTGGCGCACTTGATGCAGCCGTAGACAACGCCGTTGCCGCTGTTCTCATCGAGCCTGTGCAAGGTGAGGGCGGGGTGCTTCCAGCCAGCATGGAGTACCTACAGGCCGCTCAGAAGATGTGTACGGAGCGCGGTGTGTTGCTGATGCTCGACGAAGTGCAGACTGGCTTTGGACGCACCGGCAAATGGTTCGGTTTCGAGCACTACGGAATTTCGCCAGATGTTGTTCTGATGGCGAAGGCCATGGGCAATGGAATGCCCATAGGTGCAATGTGGGCCAAGCGTTCTGTTGCCGAGGTCTTTAAACCCGGAGATCATGGAAGCACCTTTAGCGGAACTGCTATTGCAACGAGTGCGGCAAAAGCAACAATCCTTGAAATGCAAAGGATCGATGCACCACGTTTGGCGACAGAGAAGGGTGCATTGCTCACTCAGCTGGTTTCGAAGTTAGACAATGTCTCATCCGTGCGTGGACTAGGCCTTTTGTTGGGTGTGGAACTAGCGCCTGGAATCGATGCGAAACAAGTGCAGCTGTCGCTACTCGAGATGGGATTGGTAACGAATGCAGTTACCGCGTCGGCATTGCGTCTAGCTCCGCCGATCACGGTTACAACTGACGAAATACACGAGGCGGTTGCAATGATCGCCAGTGCGTTGAAAGGCTTTGTCTCATGATCAATCGAGATTTTCTGCAGATCACAGACCTTGATGCGCCGGATCTAGCGGCCATTCTTGAATTGGCTATTCGTTCGATCGCTTCGTTGGGTCGACCGTTGGAAGGTAGGGGAGTCGCCCTCATCTTTGAAAAGCCCTCGAACCGAACTCGCCACAGCATGGAAATGGCTGTGGTGCAGTTGGGCGGTCATCCCGTTTACACACGGGGAGAAGAGGTTGGCTTTGATGTTCGCGAGTCGGTCGAAGATATTTCTCACGTCATGTCCGGATATCACGCAATGCTTTGCGCGCGCGTGTTCGATCATCGCGTTCTTGAACGGATGTCGACTTCAGCTTCTATCCCGGTTGTCAACATGTTGAGTGATGTTGCGCATCCGCTCCAAGCGGTTGCTGATGTGCTTACGATGAAACAGCATTTCGGCGCTTTGGCGGGTAAGACAGTTGCTTATGTTGGCGACTTCAACAACGTAGCTCGTTCGCTTTGCCAAGCCTCGGCGATGTTGGGCATGCACATACGCATCGGATGCCCATCTGGCTATAGCGCTAGCAATGTGGATTTGGATCAGTTCCGGACACTCGGCGCAGCGTCGGTCAACCAGTACGACAGTCTGGAAACAGCGGTCAAAGGGGCGCACGCGGTTCACACCGATACATGGACCTCGATGGGCCAGGAGTCAGAATCAAAAATACGGGAAGCCGCGTTCATCGGTTTTGAGGTAACAGAGCAAACGATGTCGCTTGCCGCACCAGGCGCTGTGTTCATGCATTGTTTGCCTGCGCACAGGGGTCAGGAAGTTTCTGAACAAGTAATCGATGGTAAGAGCAGCCTCATCTATCAACAAGCACACAATCGCATGCACGCTGCGCGAGCGGTCCTTGCGTTTCTTTTAGGAGTCCGACCATGACAACCAAGGTGCAAAGACAGAGCGCAGTCGCGCAGATCATTTCGGAAAGTGACGTAACGAGCCATACGCAACTCGTCCGTTCATTGAAGAAGATGAGGATTGTGGCGACACAAGCAACCGTCTCGCGCGATCTCGAAGAGCTCGGCGCTGTAAAGGTGCGTACTTCTAACGGCGAAACGGCGTATGCGATCCCCGAATTTGAGCCGGAGCGCATAGCCCCACTCGATCAGCTGCGCAGGGTGCTTTCGGAATGGGTAGCTGATATTCAAATCAGTGATCCAATCGTGATCATTCGCACTCCGCCGGGTTGCGCGCACGTCGTTGCTTCCGCACTCGATCGCTCCCGCATCGAAGGGCTTGCGGGTACGGTTGCGGGTGACGACACAATGTTTTGTGTAGCAAGCGCAAACTACGGTGCTAAGAAATTGGCAGCGCATCTCGGCAAGTTGGCAGGTATTCAACAACAAACAAAGGCCAAAAAATGACAGAGAACGCACAAGCACTTTGGCACGGAAGATTTAGTGTTGCGCCTAACGACGATTTGATGTCGTTTACTGAGAGCCTGTCGTTCGATCAACGTCTTTGGAATGACGACATTTTCGCAAGCATCGCCCATGTCCGTGGGTTAGAACACTCAAAGATTTTGACCTCCATTGAAACTTCGGCGATTGTTTCTGCGTTAGAGCAAGTTGCGACGGAGTTTTCAACTGAAAAATTCGTTTTTGTCAAAACCGATGAAGACATTCACACCGCAATCGAGAGACGCATAACTGAAATTGCTGGCGAAGTAGGTGGGAAAGTGCACACCGGTAGAAGCCGAAATGACCAATGTGTCACGGCGCTCAAGCTTTGGACTCGCCGCGAGTTGATGGTCGTTGCCAAACAACTATTGGGTCTCTGTGATGTTCTCTACTCGCGGGCAAATCAAAGCGGTTGGGGAGACGACGCGGTATATCTTCCTGGTTACACGCATCTCCAACGTGCTCAGCCCGTGCTCCTTGCTCACCATCTCACCGCTCACGCATGGGCTTTCGCGCGAGATATCGACAGACTGTTAGACACGGTTAACCGAGCCAATGTTTCACCATTAGGCGCCGGCGCCTTGGCCGGTTCCTCGTTGCCGATCGATCCAGATTTCACCGCAAAGGAAATGGGGTTTGCCGTTGCCTTTGGCAATTCTTTGGATGCGGTTTCCGATCGCGATTTCGTGGCCGAGGCTCTGTTCGATCTTGCGCTTATCGGAACCCACCTATCGAGATTGGGGGAAGAGTGGGTGCTGTGGACAACGGAAGAGTTTGGCTTCGCCACGCTTGACGATCGTTATGCCACTGGTTCGTCAATGCTTCCGCAAAAGAAGAACGCAGATATCGCAGAACTCGCTCGTGGCAAGGCAGGGCGTCTCATCGGCAACCTCACAGGACTACTCACAACCCTCAAAGGTCTTCCCTTGGCGTACAACCGAGACTTACAAGAGGACAAAGAGCCTTTGTTCGATTCCTACGATCAAGTGACAAGGGCAATCGCAGCGATTTCAGGAATGATTTCGACGGCGTCATTTAATGCAGACAACATGAGGCGGGCAGCCGACTCCCAGTTACTTGCTGCGACCGATTTGGCAGAGTGGTTGGTTCGCAAGGGAACGCCTTTTCGTCAGGCACACGCGATGGTCGGAGCGCTCGTTCAACGTGCAATATCTGGCCAGCAATCATTGCGCGACTTGGTTGCATCGGATCAGCAGTTTGGCGTGGAAGCTGCGAGCTTGATCGGGGACGGCGTTGGCGTTCGTCAGAGAACCTCTAAGGGGGCATCTGGGCCGGCTGCTGCGAGTTTGCAAATTGAGCGTTACGAAGCACTTATTGCATCATTACGGAGCCGCACAAGCATCTAATATCGTCTCATGGGTAATTCTGCGCAGTTTGGTGACGTTGTTGCCGAATTTGCGGCCCGTGGATTGATTCACGATTCGACCGATCGAGAAGAGCTTTCAAAGCGAACAACTAGCGGCCAAATTTCTGCCTACGTTGGTTTCGATCCAACATCGGATTCGCTTCATGTAGGAAACTTGTTGGGTCAGATCTCGCTTCGTCGTTTGCAGTTGCTAGGCCACCGGCCGATCGTGCTTGCGGGGGGCGCCACGGGCATGGTCGGAGATCCCTCCGGCAAGAGCGAAGAACGAAATCTGCTCGATGCCGATCAGCTGGCGCACAACGTTCAATCGATCAAGCGTCAACTGGAATGCATTCTCGATTTTTCTGGTCCGAATGCAGCGTTGTTGGTAGATAACGCTGATTGGACAAAAAATGTCAAGATGCTCGACTTCCTTCGGGATGTCGGAAAACACATCACCGTTAATCAAATGATGTCAAAAGACTCTGTTAAATCACGGATATCCGATGGAAATGGTTTGTCCTACACCGAGTTCAGTTACATGTTGCTTCAAGCAAACGACTTCAGACACTTGTGCGAGCACCATCAGTGTGAAATGCAGATGGGTGGTTCCGATCAGTGGGGCAATATCACAGCCGGGACTGATCTCATTCGCAAGACGTTAGGGCGAAGTGCGTATGGGCTCACTTGGCCGCTCATCACAAAAGCGGACGGTACCAAGTTTGGTAAGACAGCCGATGGGGCAGTGTGGCTGGATGCGCGCCGCACCAGCCCGTATCAGTTCCGACAGTTTTGGATGCAGATTGCTGACGCTGATATTGAACACATGTTGCCCAAGTTTTCACTTCGCTCGATGAATGAAATCGCAGAGATACTCGCAGATCAGAAACGAACACCAGAGTCACGTGTTGCGCAGCGAACACTTGCGCGCGAACTCACAGTGATGTTGCACGGAGAAGAAGCGGCCGATGCCGCGGAGCAAGCGGCTGATGTTTTGTTCGGTGCCCATCCAGTATCTGCGAGCCCCGCGGCGTTGCATCTCATTGCATCTGAAGTAGCAAGTAGTTCTGTGGGTTCGGCAGCTCTTACCGATGCCGTCGGAATTTTGGTGGCCACTGGCCTCGCAAGCTCGAACAGCGAGGCGCGTCGTCTCTTGAGCCAGAGGAGTGTCCGAGCTAACGGAGAGCAGATGGACGAGAATGCCAAACTGGACAAGATTCCTCTGCTCCATGGCCGCTGGCTCCTACTGCGTAAGGGAAAGACGGCATATCACCTGCTCGACCTGCAGGGCTGAGGCAGGTGCTTCCATAACCCATAAGGGGTTGATTGGGGCGCCTCACAGCAAAGCCAAGAAATATAAGGATTTTCTTTTGAGCGAGGTTGACGCTGGGTTGTCATCCCGCTAGATTTGCACTTCGCCTCATGGGCATGTTGCGCGTTTCGTGCATTGTGCCTGGAAAGCGTCTTCCGCGTAGTCATCGCCGGTCGGTATGCAAATACCGTGTCCGAGTGCCTATGCGGTATTGCTCCTTGAAAACGGAAGAGAAGACTGAACGCCAGTGCGGGCAGTAGGCAACGATCCTTCGGGATCGTCGTTTAACTGTCTGTCAATTCCGGTCGGATGCAAATCCGGCCAAAACAATCGTTGATGTAAATCAACAAAAATATACAAATCAATCAGTAGAGCTACTGATTGGTCAGGAAACGTTGGTGCGGACAAGGCGCAAGCCTGAAAGAACCAACGCGGACTTTCCAGAATTCAACCTGCTCTGTTGCGATACGAAAGTATTTGACAGAAACCAGGAAGTTCTTGACGGAGAGTTTGATCCTGGCTCAGGACGAACGCTGGCGGCGTGCTTAACACATGCAAGTCGAACGAGATCCATGATGTAGCAATACATCGGAAGATCTAGTGGCGAACGGGTGAGGATCACGTGAGAAACCTGCCCCAGACTCTGGGATAACAATTGGAAACGATTGCTAATACCGGATGACGTCGGAGAACCGCATGGTTCACTGACGAAAGATATTTCGGTTTGGGAGGGTCTCGCGGCCTATCAGCTTGTTGGTGGGGTAATGGCCTACCAAGGCAACGACGGGTAGCTGGTCTGAGAGGATGATCAGCCACACTGGGACTGAGACACGGCCCAGACTCCTACGGGAGGCAGCAGTGGGGAATCT
>CAMDJX010000052.1 GCA_945900735.1 Acidimicrobium ferrooxidans DSM 10331
GAGAAAAAGTTGGTGTCGGCGCAGCCAGTCCAGCCGTGCAATAACAGCAGTGTTGGTGCCGATGGGTCGCTGTGCTGAAATCGTCGTACAAAAAACTCGCCGCGGTCTTCAACCGTGACAATTTGTGAGTCGGGCAACCATGGCAGTGATGGTTCGTTCTGTGGAGATTTTTTTCGAATTACTGACACGATGAACACCTTCCAATGAGATCGAGGCGATGCCTGTCCAGTGTGAAACCCTCTCGTTTTGCCAACTTGCCAAGTGCATTATCCAGTTCGTGTTCTAACGCATCGGGCACCACCACGTCGCGCACCGCGCCGCACGAAGAACACAGCAAGTGGTGATGGTGGCCAGTTAGGTGTTCGGCCAATTCGTACCGCGCCTGATCCCCTGTCGTCACCACCTTTGAAACAACCCCAGACTCCTCAAGCACTACCAAGTTGCGATACAGCGAGCTCTGCGGCAAGTCGTTTCTGCGCTCTAACAGATCTGCAATCGACATTGGTTGGCCTACACCTGCCAACAAATCGATGATGGTGCGCCTTTTGGTGGTGTAACGCTGCCCCGCCACACGTAGACGCTCGGCCACTTCTCCATGAATGTCCGAGTGCGCATGCGAAACCACAGTCAAAATCTAACTGCGTGGGGTGAATTTATGCGCCAACGAATTGGTGGATATGCAGCCCGGCATCGGCAACGCCGCGCAGTAGTTGTGCGTTGGGCATTTCACTTCCACCAAGCACATGTGCGCCAACTGCCGAAATATTGTCGTTGACTATTGCATGGGTGGTCGTTGCAGCAACGATGGCAGCAATATGTGCAAGGCGCTCGGCAACACCCACAATCTCCATCGCGCGAGAAACACCACGCATGCCACGCACCTCAATGCGCACTGCGCCCATGCCGCCTTCTGCGTTGGGAGGGGCAAGCATTGGCAGGCGCGCAGTAAACCTGTCTCGACGGGTTGCCGATATGCGCGCCGAGATTCTTTGCAGTTGGGGCATTGCGCGATGCAACAGCGCCGGGTCTGCCACTTCTGCCCGGTAGCAGTCGTATGCGCCCACTGGTTCTGGAAACCAACACAGTTCGCGCCCACTGCCCGACGGCCGACGCAGCCAACTGCCGTCGTGCCAACCAACGGATGAACCCGCCAGTGCAGAGTGATGTTGCCTTGCGCAATCTGGGCCACCAGTGCCGTGCACTGCAACATGTGCCTCGTCAATCGAGTCGAACTGTGTCGACAGGTGCGCAAGCAATAAACCCGTAAGCCCAGGTGATGCTGCGGCCCCCACAACCAGTAGCCGATTGTGTTGTGTAGCTAGATCGTTGAGGTCGAGCAGTGCCGTTGTGTCATCAACGTCGTCGCTCATCGAAACAACGTGTGCGCCTGTCTGCACAAACGAAAGTGCAAGTTCGTTGTGTGGAGCACCGCATGTCAACACCACTACATGTGCCTGCACGAGGTTTCGTTTGCGAACCACGCTGATGTTTGTGGTGGAAGAACGATGCTTTGGGGCCAGGAGCTCTGCCCTAAATTCCTCGCGGTCGTGCAGCAAAAAATCGGTGTGTCCAAGACGGATCAATTGCTCGAGAACCCGAGCCCCTGTAACGCCCGCCCCCACAATTGCAATCACTACGTCGCCACCTATTTATCGGACGGTAATTGCAAGGGCTTCCACCCACCCTGGCGCGTGGTGTGCACCGAACGGCCCTTCAAGCGCAAGATTGCCCCGGCAGCACCCGCGATGCCAAGCACCATCAATACACGTCGGATGAAATTCATTGAAAACCCTTCGGTGTGGGGTATTGCGTGGGGCTAACAAGAATCGAACTTGTGACCTCATCCTTATCAGGGATGCGCTCTAACCAACTGAGCTATAGCCCCGAATTGTTATCGGGGGAAAAGAGCCTACTGGCGCTTTCCTTCACCCTCAACCGTGCTCACCACAACCTCTTCTTCCAATACAGAGACCCGAATGCCGCCAACGAGGTCGGTGATCAGGTTGAACACTGTGGCGCACAAGACCCAAATGGCGGTTAGCAGAACGACCACAAAGAGACCAAGAAACATGGTGTTGAAAAACAGTTGAAACCCGTTGAACTGGAACGACTCCCAACCAAACGACTCGAGGAATCGTTCGATGTTGTCGATGGTGCCTGTTGCCGAAGCAACGCTCCATAACAACACGAGTGCAATGAGTGCCATCAGATAGAGCACGCCGTGGAACACAATGCCGACGCGAAATGCCGACCACGGATCGATCTCGCGGATGACACGCGATACGCGTCGAACACGTGGGCCCCGCGGCGATGTAGTCACGGATTCATTGTAGGCAATACAGGCGCCCCTTGATCGAAGGCCTGTGCGGATGCGTTTGCTGCGCCAATCGCTACCACTGCGGTAAACGTGCCGTTGGTGTTGCGGTTATCGGTGAATGACGCGGGGGTTGCGAGGTTGGCTTTAGCAATATTTGTTGCGTGTAGGACACCGCCATAAATGCCTGCGAGTGCGGTTGCGTCGGCGGCAATTTGTGAGCGAGTGCTGTTCAACAATTGGATGGAAAACAACATGAGCAGTGCAATGAGCGCGGTTGTTATGCCCAACCCACCGACAACAACAATGAGGATGTTGCCGTCTTCGGTGTTGTGTGTGTTTGTCAGGATTCGTCGTGCGACAAAATGAGCGCAGCGGATGCAACCACTTGCCCTTGATCAAGGCTCATGATGCGCACGCCTGTTGCCGCGCGACCTTGGCTTGAAATTTCCTTGACTGGGGTGCGAATAGTTGTGCCACCCGATGAAACAACCACAATGTCGTCGTCGATGCCCACCATGAACGCAGCAACAACAGCGCCCTTCTTGCCGGTGAGTTTGATTCCGATCATGCCCATGCCGCCTCGGCCCTTGCGAGCAAAGTTGTTGAGTTGTGTGCGCTTGCCATAGCCGGATTCGGTGATGAGGAGAATGGCCGAATCGTCCTTGGCCACATCAACCGACACCACTTCATCGTTTGCGCGCAACTTCATGCCACGAACACCTGCTGCTGAACGACCCATCGGGCGAACAACTTTTTCGGCGAAGCGGATGGTTTGTCCGCCCTTAGAGACCATGAATACGTCGTCGGTTCCGGATGTCTCAATAACGCGTACTAGTTCGTCTTTCGGACGCAGCTTCAACGCGATGAGGCCATCACGTCGGCTGGAGTCGTATTCGTTGAAAGCCGTCTTCTTTACTTGGCCTTGCTTGGTTGCGAAGAACAAGAATCGCTCGCCCGGGAATTCGCGTGTGTCGATGATGGCCTGAATGGTTTCACCCTGGTTAAGGGGAAGCAGATTGACAATTGGCATGCCCTTTGCGGTTCGCTCGCGCTCCGGAATGTCGAGCGCTCGCAGGCGATAGACGCGCCCGCGGTTGGAGAAGAACAACAAATACGAGTGGGTTGTGGTGAAGATGACATGGCGAACGATGTCGTCGGCCTTCATCTTTGCGCCACTCACACCGCGGCCGCCGCGGCCTTGGGTGCGGAACGAGTCGGCGCTGACGGCCTTCACGTACTGGGCTTCGGTCATCACGATGACCAACTCTTTGTTGTCGACCAAATCTTCGACGCTTAATTCGCCAACGTCGTGGGTGATCTGACAAACGCGCGGTGTTGCGAATGCTTCGCGCACTGCGCTGAGTTCCTTGGTGATTACTGCGCGCAGTTTGGTGTCGGAGTTAAGAATTGATTCCAACTCTTTGATGCGTGCGAGCACATCTTTTTGTTCGGTTTCTAAGTCGATGCGTGAGAGCCGTGTTAATTGGCGCAACTGCATGTCGAGAATGTCGATTGCCTGGCGCTCGGAGAAGCCGTACTTCTTGCCCATAAGCGCTTCTTTGGCCGACGATGCATCCTCGCTGCTGCGGATGAGCTTGATGATTTCGTCGATGACGTTGAGGGCCTTAAGTCGACCTTCCAAAATGTGGTTGCGGTCGTTTGCTTTTTGCAGACGGAACTTGGATCGCCTTGTGGTGACTTCCAATTGGTGATCTACGTAACCAACTAGTGCGTCGCGCAAGTTGAGTGTGCGGGGCACACCGTGCACGAGTGCAACCATGTTGACGGGGAAGCTTGTTTGCAGTTGCGTCAGTTTGAACAAGTTGTTCATGACCACGTTGGAGTTGGCATCGCGCTTGAGAGTGATGATGAGGTTGGTTTCGCCACCAGACGAGTTGTCATTGACGTCGGCGATGCCATCCAAGTCGCCGCCATCGACAAGTTCTTGAATACGTGCGGCGATTGCCGAGCAACTGGCTTGGTAAGGAAGTTCGGTAACGATGATCAGCATCTGGCCCTTGCGGCCCTCTTCAATGCTCACCTTCGCGCGCATCTTGATGCTGCCGCGGCCGGTGTTGTAGGCGTCTCGAATGCCGTCGCGACCAAGAATCGTTCCGCCCGTTGGGAAGTCGGGGCCCTTGACAAACTTCATCAAGTCGGCAGTTGTTGCTTCGGGGTTTTCGATGAGGTGTAGAGCAGCGTCGACTACTTCGCCCAAGTTGTGCGGCGGGATGCTGGTGGCCATGCCCACGGCAATGCCTTGGCTTCCGTTGACGAGCAAGTTGGGAAAGCGTGCTGGCAGAACAATTGGTTCTTCGGCTGTTCCGTCGTAGGTGGCAATGAGGTCGACTGTGTCTTCATCGATATCGGCCAACAACTGCATAGCAAGTGGGTGCAAGCGCGACTCGGTGTAACGGCTGGCGGCCGGGCCGAAGTCTGGCGAACCGTAGTTGCCGTGGAAGTCGATGAGCGGGTGGCGCAAAGAAAATGGTTGCGCCATGCGCACGAGTGCGTCGTAAATGGCACCGTCACCGTGCGGGTGGTAGCGGGCCATGGTGTCACCAGTGACGCGGGCACACTTAACGAATGGTCGGTCTGGGCGGAAGCCCTGTTGGTCCATGTCCCAAATGATTCGGCGGTGAACCGGCTTGAGGCCGTCGCGAACGTCGGGCAACGCTCGCGACATGATGACCGACATTGCGTAATCGAGGAACGAACGCTCCATCTCGTCTTGCAACTGCACTGGTTGCACCGAGTCGGGGTTGGCAAACAGGTTTTCCTGTGGGCGCGGCGGTTTTGTTGGCGGGGTTGCACCGGCTGCAACTGGTTCGGTTTCCTTTTTGTCCGCGGCCTTAACTGCGGATTTAGCTACCGGCTTGGCAACTTTTTTGGCTGGTTTTTTGCTGGCCATAACTCAATCGTCCTTGGTGGTCGCGTCTAGAAGTCGAGGTTGCGCACGTCGCGCGCATTGGTTTGAATAAATTTCTTGCGGCTTTCTACGTCATCACCCATGAGCACGCTCATGATGTCTTCGGCGAGTGCTGCTTCGTCCACCGTGATTTGCAACAAGGTGCGCGAGTCGGCGTGCATGGTGGTGCCGCGAAGCTCCTGCCAGTCCATTTCGCCTAGACCCTTCAAGCGCTGAAACTCTTTTTTATGGTTGGGGTGTTCGGCAAGGAATTTCTCTTTTGCCGAATCATCCTTGAGATAAGTTTTTTCTTTGCCAATCTCTGTGGAAAACAGAGGAGGTTGCGCAATATAGATGTATCCCGCCTCGACCATGGGGCGCATTTGGCGATAAAAGAACGTGAGCAGCAGCGTGCGGATGTGGCTGCCGTCTACGTCGGCGTCGGCCAAAATCACCACTTTGTGATAGCGGGCCTTGCTGACATCGAACTCGTCGTTGCCGATGCCACCACCGATGGCGGTGATCAGTGTTTGAATTTCGGTGTTCTTCAACATTTTGTCGAGGCGTGCGCGCTCGACGTTAAGAATTTTTCCGCGAATAGGCAAGATTGCTTGAGTTCGTGGCTCGCGTGCGTCTACTGCGGTGCCGCCGGCCGAGTCGCCTTCAACGATAAACAATTCTGTTTCGCTGGCGTCGGTGCTGGTGCAATCTTTCAACTTGTCGGGCATACCCGCGCCAGCAAGTGCAGTCTTGCGACGCACTGCGTTGCGTGCATTTTTTGCAGCGATGCGAGCTTGTGCCGCAGAAATTGCTTTTTTGACAATGCGGTTTGCTTCAGTTGGGTTTTCTTGCAACCATTCTTCAAGTTTTGAGTTGGTTTCTTTTTGCACAAAGGAACGGATGGAGACGTTGCCGAGTTTGGCTTTGGTTTGGCCTTCGAACTGTGGTTCGCGCAACTTCACAGCAATGATTGCCGTAATGCCTTCGCGGATGTCTTCGCCGAGCAGGTTTTCGTCTTTTTCTTTGAGGGCGCCAGAGGCTCGTGCGTATTTATTGAGCACCGAGGTAAGCGCGGTTTTGAAGCCCTCAACGTGCATGCCACCCTCGACTGTGGAAATGCCGTTGGCATAACCATAAATACCCTCGTAATAACCCGTATTCCATTGCAGTGCTACGTCGACGGTTTGATCGGCTTCGCTGGCCTCGTAATGCGCCACCTTGGTGAACAGGGCTTCGCGCGAGGCGTTGAGGTGCTTAACGAAGTCGACAATTCCGCCTTTGTATTGGTATGTAATTGTTTGCTTCTTGTCGGCGCGTTCGTCGGCGAAAACAATTTCTAAATCGCGGTTAAGAAACGCAATGGTTTGCAAACGCTCGGTGACGGTGCGTGCAACAAACTCGACACCCTCCGCAGCAAAAATAATTGGGTCTGGAGAAAACGAAATAGTGGTGCCAGTATTTGTTTTGTTTGGAGACGGACCAACTTTGGCAATCTTGCCTTTTGGATTTCCGCCATCAATAAACTCTTGGCGGTAGCGAATACCGTCGCGATCTACTTCTGCAACAAGACGTTTTGATAACGCGTTGACAACACTGACGCCTACGCCGTGCAAACCGCCCGACACTTTGTAACCATCGCCGCCAAACTTTCCGCCTGCGTGCAACACGGTGAGCACCACTTCGAGTGCGCTCTTGCCTTTGTGTGGACCGCTTGGGTATGGGTCGATTGGAATACCGCGACCGTTGTCGGTAACCGAGCAGGAGCCGTCTTCGTGCAACGTAACGACCACCTTGGTGCAATAGCCGGCCATTGCCTCGTCCACTGCATTGTCGACCACTTCCCAGATGAGGTGATGCAAACCAGCAAGACCGGTGGAACCGATGTACATACCTGGGCGTTTGCGAACCGGGTCGAGACCTTCAAGAACCTGGATGTCTTTCGCGCCATAGGTGGCAGAGCCAGTTGTTGCAGATTTTGTGGATTTGCTGGTGGCCATCAGTTACTCGCTACTTGTGAGGACGGAAAAAATGAGGAATTGAGAGGCATAAACAACACGCTGAAGTCTACCAATTACTTCGTTCGCGTATTGCGTTTTACGCGCACATCAATGCCAACGATGGTGCTTGCTGTTGCGGACGAAAGTGACGTGAGTAGCTGCGGTTCGAGAAACCTCATTTGTGTCGCCCATGACGCTTCGTCCACTTCGACATGTAGTCGCTGGTTTTCAATTTTAATTGGTGTGACGTGCGCGGCAACCTGTTCGCCAACCAACACCGCCCAGTCGCCAAAGACGCTGTTGATCGTGTCGGCCGATTCGGAACCCAGCCGACCAAGCAGCAAGTTGAGTTGCTCGCCAAGAGTGCCCATGTTTTCAAACGAGGGGATTTCGTCGTCGGGTGAATGCGGAAGATTGGTCATGGTTTTAGAGATGTGTACTCGGCGCCGGTGTCGGGGACGATGGCGCCCGCGGCAATGTGGACTATACGGTCTGGGTGTGCTGCGGCCGGCAACAGCCCTGCGGTGGTGATGAGCACCTGCCCGACCGGAAAATGGCGTAATAGCGCGGCGCTGCGCTGTGGGTCAAGTTCCGACAACACGTCGTCGAGGATGAGCACGGGGCTACTTCCGGCTGCTTCAGTGACTAGGCGGTGCACGGCCAGACGCATGGCAAGCGCAAGTGTTCGTTGCTCCCCTTGCGACGCGTGCGAACGGGCAGCCAAACCGTTGATCAACAGATCGACGTCGTCGCGGTGTGGGCCAACAGTGCTTGACCCGCGACGAATGTCGTCGTTGCGATGACTTGCAAGTTCGGATGCGAGGCCGCTTCGTCGCCACTCTGGCTCGTAGATCATCGCGATCGGGGTTTCTTTTTCTGCCAACTCTTCGTATGCGCGCGACACTTCGGGTGAAATAGTTGCAATGAGGCGTGCACGGTGTTCACCCAGTTCGCTTCCGAGTGCCGCAAACCTTTCGTCCCAGACATCAAGCGTGGTGGCAATGTCGGCAGTGAGGCGGCCGTTCGACTGCTTCAACAGTGCGTTTCGTTGCTTGAGCACCCGTTCAAATTCGCTTATCATCGCGTCGATCGTTGGAGCGATAGCAACAAGTGCATCGTCTAGAAATTGGCGGCGTACACCTGGTGAGTCTTTGACTAGGTCGAGGTCCTCCGGGGAAAACACTGTGGTGCGCATCACCCCCAGCAAGTCCTTTGTTTTGGCCAGTTTTTGGCGGTTTACCTGCACCTTGTTGCGACCAACCCTTACTAGTTCTGCCTCTATCAACACCTCTCGCCCATCATCATGCACGACAGTTGCCCGAATGATTGCCGAGTTGGAGCCTGTGCGGATCATCGCTTCGTTAGGCACACCCCGAAAACTTTTTAGTGTTGCCAAAAACGATAAAGCTTCTGTCAGGTTCGTTTTGCCTTGGCCGTTATTTCCAACAATTGCGGTGACGCCGTTGGTGAGAGAAATGGTTGCGCTGGCGTAGTTACGAAAATTAGTGAGTTCCAGGTGTTGAATAATCACGCTTGCGCCACAACAAACAAATTATGTGGTGAGGCGTTGCGGCATTACCAAGTACAGATACTCGTCGGCCCCAACACCACGAAGGACTGCAGGCTTGATTGGGTCTGTGGTTTCGATGGTGATCTCGTCGCCGCTCACTGCTTCGATACCTGCGGCCAAATACTCCGGATTGAAACCGACAGTTACTTCTGACCCAACGAGTGTTGCGTCCAGTTCCTCCACAGTGTTACCCACATCCTGTGTAAGCACGACCAGGCGCAACGAGGTTGCGGTCATTTCTAAACGAACAGGAGTTGTTTCGCGCGCCAAGATGCGACAACGACGAATTGCTTCAAGCAAAGGCTCGCGTGCTGTTGTCAGTTTGTTTGGATAGCTCGGCTGAATGAGTTGGCGATAGTTAGGAAACTCGACTGCAAGCAGGCTGGTTGACAGCGATGCGTTGCCGACGCGGAATGTTGCGCGATTTTCTTCTAGACATAATGTGACGTCGCCACCAGCGCCGAGCAAACGATTCAGTTCGCCAAGTGCGCGGCCCGGAATAACCACTTTTTGCCCATGTCCGAGCACGGTTGTGCCGGGTAGGTCGCGAACAGCCAAGCGGTACGAGTCGGTTGCAACAAGGCGCAAACCTTCTGGTTCGGCGGCCATCAATACACCTGTAAGGGCAAGGCGCTGCATGTCGACGCTTGCTGCACGAACAACCTGGCGCAAGGCCTCGGCAAGAACTGGCGCCGACAGCGTTACTGGTGGCGCACTGGCTACGGCGATTGTTGGGAAGTCGGTGACGGCAAACGTGGACACCGTGAATTGCGAGCGACCCGCGCTGATTGACACATCCTCACCGGTGGTTTCGACAGTGATCTTTCCTTCACCCATCGAACGCACGATGTCGCTCATCAGTTTTGCGCTGGCAACCACTACTCCGTCGCCTTGACCACCAACAGGCAAAGTGAATTGCACAGACAAATCGTTGTCGGTGCACGACAGTTGAAGTTCGTCGCCGATTACTTGCATTCGAACACCAGACAACGCAGGCATGGCATTGTTACGGGTAGATGCAACACGAGCAGTTGCGCTGAGCGCTTCTGCAAGAACTTCTCTTTCGACTCTGAATTTCATGACGTCACCCCTGGCATCTTTGCTTTTAGTGTTGTTTGTGGATGGATATATAAAGGTCTAATAACAGTAATAAGGGCTGTGGATTGTGGATGAAGTGGTGCAAACCCAAACGCAGTAACGAAACGTTGCACACACTCAACACACCCGCGCAACACATCTTGCACGGTTGTAGTTATCCGAGCGGCGTACAACCCAGAGTTATCCACTAGTTGTACGCCCTTCGTCCACACGGTTGTCCCCATGGCAGTTACGACGTCTTGCACTTCTGAACAAGCTCGGTCACTTGGTCGTATACTTGTTTGCGTTCGCTCATCATTCGTTGAGTTTTATCAACGGCGTGAATCACGGTGGTGTGGTCGCGGCCGCCAAACAACCTGGCAATTGCCGGGTAGCTCAAGTCGGTGAGTTCGCGGAACACATACATCGCGGTTTGTCGAGCCTGAACCAACGGACGCTGGCGGTTCTTGCCACGCAGTGCCTCAACATCGAAACCAAGGTGGTCGGCAATCTCGGCCAACAACTGCTCGTCGGTTCGCGGCTTCACAGCGGTGCGGGTGAGCAAGTCGGTCAGCAGTTTTTGTGCCATCGGCACATCCACCTGGGTCTTATTGAGGCTGGAGTAAGCGGCCACCCGAATCAGGGCACCTTCCAACTCACGAATGTTGGTGGTGACGTTGCTGGCAATGAACTCAAGCACCTCATGGGAGACCATGTTCCGCTCACGCTCGGCCTTGTTGCGCAAAATGGCCAAACGGGTTTCCATGTCTGGGGGCTGAATATCGGTGATTAAACCCCAACGGAATCGGCCACGGAGTCGATCCTCCAAAGTAGGGATGGCATCTGGGACGCGGTCTGACGAGATAACGATTTGCTTGTTGGCACCATGCAGCGAGTTGAAGGTGTGGAAGAACTCCTCTTGCAAACCTTCTTTGCCTTCCATGAACTGGATGTCGTCGATGAGCAACACGTCCACTTCGCGATAGCGGCGCTTAAAGGCAGCAATGGTGTTGCTACGAATGCCATCGACATACTCGTTCAAAAAAGTTTCCGTAGAGACATAACGAACTTCGTAATGTGCGTAGTGCTGATGAACGTAATAACCAATTGCGTGCAGCAGGTGGGTTTTACCCAAACCAGCCGAGCCGTAGATAAACAATGGGTTGTAGGAGCGCCCGGGTGTTTCGGCAACCCGCTGAGCAGCAGCCAAAGCAAATTGGTTACTTGTGCCTTTTACGAACGTTTCGAAGGTGTAGCGAGGGTTCAGGCCTACCGCCGTGCCTTTGCC
>CAMDJX010000053.1 GCA_945900735.1 Acidimicrobium ferrooxidans DSM 10331
GGCCTTTTCAAACGTGCAAGTTCATCTGACAGAGACATCGTCAGTTCTGCAATGCGGCGAACAGGTATTGATGCGCAAGCGAATAAACCAATTCGTGATTTGTCTGGCGGACAACAACAGCGAACGCACTTGGCGCAAGTGTTGGCTCGCGAAGCAGAGATTTTGTTGCTGGATGAGCCCACTGCTGGCCTTGACATCAATGGCCGCAAACTTGTGGCCGAACTGATTGCCGCAGAGCGTGCTCGTGGCGTCACGGTTGTAATGGCAACACACGAACTTGCCGATGCAGAACACGCGACTGCAGTGTTGTTGCTTGCTCAACGAGTTGTCTCGATGGGGCCTCCGCAAGAAGCGCTTCGCGACGAATACTTACGCGAATGTTTCGGCTTTACTCAGCCTCACTAACGCCTTCCAGCGCTAACAATTGCTTTTTCATTTTCAGCCCTAGCGAATAACCGCCCAACGACCCGTCGCCGGCAACCACCCGATGGCAGGGCACGATGATGGGAATGGGGTTCTTGCCATTGGCCGAACCAACGGCGCGAAACGCTTTGGGCTTCTTAATATTTTTTGCTTGCTGACCATACGAGATGGTTTTGCCATACGGAATGCGGCATAACGCGCGCCAAGCCTGTTGCTGAAATTCGGTTCCCTCTAGATCGAGCGGAATATCGAAAGTGGTTCGTTTACCCGCGAAATACTGTTCCAACTGCTTCTTTGTTGCCGAAAGAATCTTTTGCGCGGAGGCACTTGTTGCAAAATCGCTTGCAACTCGCACGTTTCGCACATCAATAGCTACCAAACCCTTGTCTGATGCGATCAGGCGCAATTTGCCCACTGGTGAAGCGACCACAATTTGGTTACGAATTGTTTTGCTGTTCTTCACCAAAACGAATATAGCCCTTGTCGAAAACCTGACACACTTGGGTCATGACCACCACCATCATGATGGATATTGAGAGCCCCGCCACTAAGCGCATTGCACTTGTCGCCCACGACAACATGAAAGACGAAATGCTGGAATGGGCGAAGGATCACGAGCTCGAACTTTCAAGGCACACGCTTGTTGGCACGGGCACCACTGGACGGCTGATTACCGAACACACAGGCTTAACGGTAGAACGACTTCGATCTGGCCCGCTTGGCGGCGATCAACAACTTGGCGCACGAATTGCCGAGGGGCTTATCGACGTCTTGATGTTCTTTTGGGACCCGCTCGAACCACAGCCGCACGACCCGGACATCAAAGCGCTACTGCGTATTGCAGCAGTGTGGAACATACCCGTGGCCTGCAACCGAGCAAGCGCCGATTTCATTATCTCTTCCCCACTCATTTCGCAGGTTTATCAGCGGCGAGTGCCGGAATACCTCTAACGCTTACAGCGAAGGTGGTGCAGGTGGGCCAAATCGATTCAGGTTTGGATCGCTTTGCTTCACCGAAAAAACGAAGTTAACAATCGGAACAATCATCCACCATCCGCGATGGTCGGTGTCATGCATTCGCCTCACCGAAACCGCTATCGATGGAAGCAAGAGTCCAACTGAAAACAAGGTAGAAATTGCGTCACCGAAACCCGATGACATTGCCTGCAACAAAAATGCAAACAGCGTCCAGTACCAGTACTCGCTGCGAGTTGCCCGACCTGAGAAGGTTGCGTAGTTGCGAAAGCCAGATTTGACTGCGGTAGGGAAATTCACTACTTATCGCCAGCAGGCTTTGGTTCTTTAGGCAAACCAAGAACACGTTCGCCAACAATGTTTCGTTGAATCTGGCTGGTTCCGCCCCAAATTGTTTCGGACCGCGAGAAAAAGAACGACGACATCATCGCGCTAACCGGGTAGCCCTCGCGACGCTTGTCGCGTTGAGCACCAGGCCAGCCGCCATCTTCCGGACCCGTGTCGATCAACATTGAATCGGCGCCATGAATGTCGAGTGCCAATTCCATCGCGCGTTGATGCATCTCTGTCCAATACATCTTGTTGGTTGCGCCCAATGAAATGACGCCCATGTCTTTCTTGCCATCGAGTGTTGCGCCAAGTGAACGCAAACCGTTGTAACGCAAAATCTGATACTTGGTGTAGTACTGCATCAAACGTTGGCGAATGCCTGCATCGTTGATTGCTCCATTTTTCTTCGCAGCAATCAGCATCAGTCGGTACTCTTCTTCAAATCGGCGATAGCCAGTAGTGGCGCTCATGCCGCGTTCGAATGCAAGTGTGCTGTTTGCAACTTGCCAACCGTTGTTCACTCCACCTACAACATTGTCTTTCGGGCAACGCGCGTCGGTGAAAAACACTTCGCAAAACTCGGCCGTGCCGTCGGGCTGCACAATGCCGCGCACTTCAACGCCCTTTTGGCGCATCGGCACCAGCAAGTACGAAATACCTGCGTGCTTGGCTGCTACTTGGTCGGTGCGGGTGAGGAGGAAGCAATAGTCGGCATGGTGGCCTTGAGTTGTCCACACCTTCTGTCCGTTGATTACCCACTCATCGCCGTCGAGCACTGCGGTGGTTTTGAGGCTGGCCAAGTCGCTTCCGCTATTTGGCTCGCTGAATCCCTGACACCAGCGCATCTTGCCGCTGAGAATTTGTGGAAGAAACTCTTTCTTTTGCTCTTCAGTTCCCCACTGCAACAACGTTGGTCCAACCAATGTGTCGCCGAAGAAGTCGGCGCGCATCGGTGCTTTTGCGTTTGCAAACTCTTCTGCTAGCACCACACCTTTCAAAGTGTCTAGGCCTTTGCCACCGTATTCCTTTGGCCACGTTGCACAAATCCAGCCGCCTTCAAACAATTTGTTTGGCCACTCTGCGTTGAACTTTTTACGCTCGTCTCCGGAGAGTTCAAAACCTTTGTCGAACCAGCCTTTTGGCAAGTTGGCGACAAGCCACGATTTCACTTCTTTACGGAAGGCTTCTGCCTCGGGTGTGTATGTCAACATGCCTCTATTCTGCCCCGTGGCGCTCGCTTCAGTCCATACGAAGGTCACACAGGCGAAACAATGCCGTGACATTCAGGCTCTAGGGTTGCCGCGTGCTTAATGTCATATTCGGAAGCGCGGGCGGCACCGTGGACATGGGCCGAGTTTTGCTCGATATTGCCATCATCTTGGTCGTTGCCAAATTGGCCTCCGAATTATCCGACCGCATCGGGATACCTGCCGTAATCGGCGAAATCGCTGCCGGAATTCTCATTGGCCCTTCCGTGCTTTCGTTGGTTGGCATCAGTGACACGCTGCATGTACTAGCCGAGTTGGGCGTGATCTTTTTGCTGATCCAAGTTGGTTTAGAAACCGACATTGCCGAGCTGAAAAGTGTTGGCCGTGTGTCCATGTTCGTGGCCGTGCTGGGGGTTGCCGCACCCATGGCGCTCGGCTTTGGCACAGGCATGCTGTTCGACAGCAGCACCAACACGTCGCTCTTCTTGGGCGCCGCGCTGACTGCAACATCGATAGGAATTACGGCGCGAGTGTTTGGAGACTTGCGCGCTCTCGCAACCGTTGAAGCACGCATAGTGCTTGGCGCGGCAGTTGCCGATGATGTGCTGGGGCTCGTCATTCTCACCGTTGTTACACGAATTGTCGAACAAGGAAGCGTTGGCATCGGAACTATTGCAACAACGATCGCCCTTGCAGTGGTCTTCCTCGTTGTCTCCAGCACCGTTGGCTTGGCAATTTTCCCTGCGGTCTTCAACCGCATTACGGCACTGAGTAAATCATCAGCCACCGTTTCGGTGCTTGCCATTGGAACCGCGCTCGCATTCAGCGTGTTTGCCGACATGTCAAACCTTGCTCCAATCATCGGCGCTTTCGTTGCTGGTTTCTCGCTGCGACGAATTGGCGCACACGAGCGCGTCGAACGTGATGTTGCATCAATCAGCCAGGTGTTCATTCCAATTTTCTTTTTGAACATCGGCATCAATACCGACTTGGCAACAATGGCAAGCCCCAAAGTTTTAGGCATCGCAGCAGTGCTGAGCGTTGCCGCAATTGTTGGCAAGATGGTTTCAGCGGCCGGAGCACTGGGCACAAGCACCGACAAACTAGTGATCGGGTTTGGCATGTTGCCGCGCGGTGAAGTTGGATTAATCTTCGCATCAATTGGTTTAGCTACTGGCGCACTAGACAAAGAAATGTATGGTGCGTTGTTATTCGTGGTGCTTGCAACAACGTTGCTCGCGCCTCCGCTGCTTCGTTGGCGCATGGGCCGCCAGTCGCAATTGGTTGAAGACGACAACACGGTTACCGAAGAACCACTAAGCGGTTGGCTGCGTGTAGAAAACGAAATCATCCAATTGCAGGGCGTTCCTCCTGTGCGATCAACCGTCGCCATTGGTTTGGAGGTGGCACTGCTTTCGGTGGATGCCCGACCGGGAAACCAACTGCTCGACTGGTTTGCGCTGCATCGCAACGCAACCTTGAGTTGGCGACAAGATGACACCTTTGCACTGATTCGAATTCTGCAATTTGGCAACGCTCGCTCCTGGCGATTCCTCGACACGGTTGGCATCATCTCGCGTGTGTTGCCGGAAGTTTCCGCCACGATGGCCGCCCGATCGGCAGACTCGACCGAATTGGAACCAACACATGCGCTTCGCTTCCCAACCGTCGAAGAAATCTGCAAGGTTGCATCACAAACGAGCCTGAAGAACGACGAATTGATTTTGGCGGCCTTCGCCAAAGACATCATCGATGCCGGTGCAGACGGAGTCGCGGCCATTCGTGGGCTCGATCTGGATTTGGAAACGGTTGCCGCAGTTGAACGTCTCATTGAGGGCAGCACAATGTTGCGCTCGCTTGTTCATACGGACCCATTCATTTTGTCGCCCCGGCTCACTTTGCAAGTTGCCAACTTCTTGGGAAGCCCTGTTGTTGCCGAACAATGCCGGCAGTTGGTGCATGCCCGCAATGCACTGACCGATGCGCAGCACTCTGCGTTAATTCAGCTGATTGGTGGCGTGCAAGAAGTGCTTGCCCACCCCGATCTGGTCGACTCAAATTCAAACAGTCCTTACGAGAACAAGATTTCTTCGGCGCAGGCACTCACTTCTGATGCAGCAGTTCGGTCGAGGCTGGAGCATGCGCCCGCAAGCTACGTGCTCGCGCATACACCACAGCAATTGCTTGAGCATGCCCAGCTTGTAGAGCCGTCACCACGAACTGGCCAATGGCGTGTCGCCGTTCAACCTGGCTTAAAGGCAGACGAATGGCACATCAACATTGCAAGCCGCGACCGTAGCGGCCTACTCGCCCGACTATCCGGCGCACTCTCTTCGCTCGAGTTGAATGTCATCAATGCCGACATTGCTACGTGGCCGGATGGTGCTGTGCTCGACATTTTCACCGTGCGCTCCATGCACCAACCGAACACGAAACAAGTGACAGATGCAGTAAACGAAGCAATGAAGCGACGCAAACTTGTGGTCGGCTCTGCCCCCTACGGGCTTTCCGCGACCACCGATAACAGCGCCCATCCATGGCACTCGATCATTCGTGTGGAGGGGCCCGACCGCAAGGGTTTACTGCGCGACATCACAGGTGTACTTGCAAAAAGTGGCGTAGCCATTCATCACGCAAAAATCGTGACCGAAAATGACTTGGCTCACAACGATTTTGAGGTCTCCGATCGCCATGGTCGAAAGTTGGCCGCGGCAGCACTCGAGCGCATTCAGCACCAGCTTCGCTAGCCCCTGGTAGCCACCATCGCATAGAGTCTGGTCGTGACTATTACCGAAACTGCACCGGCAGCAACCGAACGTTGGACCCACCAGTGGAAAGAACTGTACGAAGAAGTCATTAACACTGGGCTGTGCACAGGTTGTGCTGGCTGCGTGATCGCATGCCCTCATGAAGTAATCGGTTACAAACACGAAGAGGGCAACTACAAGCCTTTTCACCTAGAAGAAGATCTTGGTCTCGACAACTGCGGTCACGGCGAAAAAGGTTGCACCAGTTGCACCCGTGCTTGCCCACGCTTTCGTACGTGGGAACCAGATGCAGACATGCACCTGTTTGGCAAAACTCGTGAAGACTCCGAAATGTACGGTCAATACAAGCAGCTGTTGCTCGTCCGAGCAGCAGACGACAAGGTGCACGAGCTTGGCCAAGACGGCGGTTTCGTGAGCGCCATGCTCATCTGGTTGATGAAGCACGATTACATCGACGCAGCTCTCACCAGCTTCCTCGAAGGCGACGGCTCATCGTGGAAGGCACTGCCCGGCATTGCCCGCACACCCGAAGATGTGTTGCGCGCAGCTGGCAGCCGCTATACCTACTCGGCAAACACGTTGGCCATGAAACAAGCGCAAGAAGAAGGCCTCAGCCGGCTTGCACTTGTTGGCATGAGCTGCCAATCATCTGTGCTCCCAATTATGTGGAAGCGCAAAGTTGGAAAAATTGGTAAGCCATTTTTGTTCAACATCGGTTTGTTGTGCTCAAAAACATTCGATGATGCAATTTTTGAAGAACTCTTCTTGGCCAAGTACGGCCTAAAAAAAGAAGAGATGGTCAAAATGAACATCAAGGGTGCGTTCCAGATCTGGATGAAGGACGGCTCGTTCCACGAAATCGATTTGAAAGAATGCCATCAGTGGACTCGCGAGGGTTGCAAGACGTGCCCCGACTTTGCAGCAGAACACGCCGACATTTCAACGGGCGGCATCGGTGAAGACAATGCATGGACATTGTGCGTTGTGCGAACCGACCTTGGCGTGGAAGTAATGGACCGCATGATCGCCGACGGCAGCGTGATTGCTCGCCCAGCTGAAACCGATGCCACAGCAATGAAGTTGCTCAAACTTCTGAGCACCGTGAGCAGGCGTCGTTGGCCAGTAACTGCCAACCCGGCTCCACTCGTTGGTGTACCGCCACCGAAGAAAAAAGCCGACGGCACCACACCCGCGCCGCATTAATTATTTTGCGAGCCGAACGGCCTCTGCAAAAACTTCATCAAGCATCGTCTCTGTCAATTTCCCTGTAAAGGTATTTTGCTGGCTTGGGTGATAACTACACACCAACGTGTACTTTCCCGCGTCGATAACTGCTCCATGACCAAACTTTGGTCTTGGCTTCACACCCAACTCATCGCATGCGGCCTGCAACGCGATTGCACCGAGACAGACAATCACTTTTGCTCTTGTTAACGCTGCAAGTTCACGCTTCAGAAACGGTGAGCATTTCAAACGCTCGGCAGGGGTTGGCTTATTCTGTGGCGGCGCGCACTTCACCGCCACAGTGACCCACGCATTGCGCAACGTCAGCCCATCATTGCGATTGTCCGAACTTGCCTGGTTAGCAAGCCCGGCACGATGCATTGCGCGAAACAACCATTCACCGCTGCGGTCACCCGTGAACACTCGCCCAGTTCGATTTGCGCCATGCGCACCAGGCGCCAAACCCAGCACAACAATGCGTGCACGTTCGTCGCCGAAACCAGAAATGGGCTTACCCCAATATTCGTCGTCTCGGTATGCGGCGCGCTTCTCAACTGCAACGTTGCGACACCACTTGACCAACCTTGGGCATTGCTGGCACTGGGTTACCTCGGCAGTTATTTGCTGTAATTCGGTGTCGGATAGGCGTGCCACTGCCCCGCACGATAGTTTGAGTTACCCGTTATGGCACGCGCACAGAGCAACAAATCGACATTGGTGATCATGGTGCGCCATGGCCGCACGCCCACAACTGGCAAGGTTCTGCCAGGCCGGGCACCAGGGCTGCACCTAGCCGACAGCGGCCGCCTCGAGGCCGAAACGGTTGCCAAACGCCTGAGCGAGATCAAGGGCATCTCTGCTGTCTACGCGTCACCCCTGGAGCGCGCACGCGAAACGGCCGCACCAATCGGGAAGATCCTCGGCAAAAAAGTGCAGATTCACAAAGGTTTGCTGGAATGTGATTTTGGTAAATGGACAGGCGCCCAACTTTCGGCACTGATGAAAAAACCAGAATGGACAACAGTGCAGAAAGCGCCAAGTACGTTTCGTTTTCCAGATGGCGAAAGCTTCATCGAGATGCAGACGCGAATGGTGAGTGCACTAGACGACATCCGCTCGCAACACCCTGGCGGCATCGTTGTCTGTGTAAGCCATGCCGACCCAATCAAAGCAGCCGTCGCGCATGCAATGGGCACACACATCGACTTGTTTCAACGCATTGTCATCAGCACCTGCTCTGTGAGTGCTGTTTCATACTCTGCTTTCGGCCCGGTGGTGCTCACCGTTAATTCAACCGGTGGCTCGCTAGGCGACCTTCGGCCATCATGAGCAGTTTTTACGAGTTTGACGCAGCCGACACCTTCACCTCGGGCGCGCTTGGGCAGCCTGGGCAACGAACTTTTGTTTTGCAGGTGCGAGCCGACGGAGTGAGCGTCACCATGAAATGCGAGAAGCAGCAAGTCGCAGCCCTCTCTCAATACATCCGTCAACTACTCGCCGATGCACCAGACGTAAAAGATCGACCAATTGAAGATGCAATGCAATTGGCACCCTCACCAGAAATCGAATTTGTTGTCGGAACAGTGGGCATTGCATACGACTCACGCAACGACCGCATGGTGGTTCAAATCGAAGAGTTCATTCCTACAGACGACAATGAAGACCCGATTGAACCATTTACTTCAGAAAGCGATGCGGCACGACTACGTGTGCAAATAACGCGAGGACAAGCAGCCGCCTTTTGTGAGCACTCCGACGACGTGGTTGCCGCAGGCCGACCAGCCTGTTTGTTCTGTGGCCTTCCCGTCAATATCGATGGTCATGCATGCCCGCGAATGAACTAAACCCCGACTCCAACATCGTTCACGCCCTTGAACATGGCGACGTCACCATCATTGGGCGCATGCCCCACAGCAGTAACGCCACCTTTTTAGTTTCGGTGCAGTGTGATGGAACTTCCTTCCAGGCCATCTACAAACCTCTGCGTGGAGAACGCCCACTGTGGGATTTTGAACCTGGCCTTCATCGTCGCGAAATAGCCGCATATCTGCTCTCGCAAGCAATGGGCATAAATATGGTTCCGCCAACGGTGCTGCGCGAAGGCCCATTAGGCGAAGGTTCGCTGCAGTACTTCATCGATGCCGATGTTGAACAGCACTATTTCAATATTTTCGAACAGCGCGAGGATTTGCACGACCAACTTCGGGCCATGTGCGTTTTCGACATCGTTGCCAACAACACCGACCGCAAAGCCGGCCACTGCCTGCTTGGCTTGGACGACAAGGTTTGGGGCATCGACCACGGTGTTTGTTTTTCCGCCGATTTCAAATTGCGCACAGTGATCTGGGAGTTTGGTGGAGAGCCACTTCCCGATCATCTGCACGCCGCAATCGAGCCGCTGATCGAAACGGTTCCCCTCAGCATCGCAACCCTCCTCAGCAGCGACGAAGTTTCGGCGCTTCAGGAACGTGTGCAATGGTTGTGCGAAGGTGGCGCATTCCCCATCGATCGAAGCGGTTCGCGTTACCCGTGGCCGCTTGTATGAGCGCGGTGTTCGAACCACTCATCGATCACGGCGACATTGACGGCCTAGTTCGCCTCGTAGACGACTACTGCTCGTCACGTAACTGGCCCCAACTGCTTGCCTTGCGCAACGCTTGCAAGGCCGCAACACAAACAGGCCGACAGCTTTGGCCTGTGTCCACCCTCGCCGAATACCGGTTGGCGTTGTTGGCGCCAGCCGAAACCGCCGCACAAGTGCTTGGTGAAGATGCCGGACGTTTCACCATCGGGCCACTTACCGAAGTGGTTGCGCAACATCATCAGTTCGTAGACATCGAACCGCACCTCCCTCACGACCCGCGCACTTCGTTTGTTGCCTACGAGTGTGCAATTCGAGGTCAATACATCGACAACGAAGAATCGCTGTTTGAGGCTCTCGAAATTCCATTCACTATCGGCGAGTGGGAACCGCAGTATGCACTTGCCGACTACCGCGACAACGGCGCACAATTTCCGTCGCCCGAATTACCGCCAACCTCAAGCATGTTCGCAGCTACGCCGCAAGGCAACCTTGTCGCAGACGACGCAAGTGAAACTGCTTTCCGCCAACTTGTCGAACCATGGACTTCGTCTTCCAATGGCAGCGTCACCATGTTCTGCGGCAATGGCAACGAACACGGCGCGCTTGTCGGGCAAGACGCACAGCTGCGCGAACTCTCCCCGTCTGAAGGTTTCTGCTGGCTCGCATGGGCTGGCGCCAGTGGCGGCGCACACGGTCGTAGACGAGGCAACGCCCTCGGCCGTTACAACGCCTGGTGGCTAGTTGCAACTCTCACCAAACAGATCGATCAATGGCCGCCCGCCAACGACCACATGAGCCAACTTGTCTCACGCCTGCGCTGGTGGTGGTTTGACGCCGGCCAAAGCCCAACGGGTTGGCAGCTCCAACTTCTGATCGCCGATGAGCAGCAGGGCCTTTCATGGGCCATCAATGCTCGCGACGACGTTGCTTGACAGCCAAAGCACGACCTATGTAATACTCCCGAACGAGCGGAGGAACTGATGGCTGAGCTTTTTGCGGAAGATCTGGATCGGAATGCCACTGGCAATGATCTGCGCAAATTGTCGATCAATATTGACTTACGTTTCGACTCGTTATACCGACGATTCGATGCCGTCGACCGACGATTCGATGAAGTAGACCGCCGATTCGATGAAGTAGACCGCCGATTCAATGAACTCCGCCATGACATGAACGAGGGCTTCAATCGCATCGAAAGCCGCCTCACCCGCGGCCTCATCAACAACATTGGCTGGATAATTGCTACCAATATTGCAGTATTTGGCACGGTTATTGCCTCGCTCGCGTTCCTGGCTAACTATCTGAAATAGATTGTCCAATTCTTCTTAGCAAGGGCTTTGCAAAAGTAGCTCCGAACTTCGTAAACGGACTCGGATTACGATGAAGCCTGTGCCCGAAGTAAATGACACCCGCGAGCGGCTGTTGAAGGCGACGGCGGCCGTCATTGATAAAGGCGGCGAGTCTGCGGTGCGTATCCGCGACATCACAAAGGCATG
>CAMDJX010000054.1 GCA_945900735.1 Acidimicrobium ferrooxidans DSM 10331
GCCACCCGCGAAGTGCTTGAACGACATAGCGGTTCGGGTTTCGTTCAAACTACCGATGAAGCCGAGCGAAGGAAGCTCTGGCAAGCGCGACACGACACGTCGCTTGCATGTCGCTCGCTTGTCAAGAATGCAAAGAACTTCGCAACCGACGTGTGTGTGCCGATTTCGCGGATGAGCGACTGTATAGAAGAGACGCAAGCCGACCTCGTTGCATCAAAGTTGTTCGGCCCCATCATCGGGCATGTTGGCGATGGAAATTTCCATGTGGTGTTTAGCGTCGACCCAGAAGATCATCAGATGGTGGAGCGAATGGAGCAATTTCATACCCGACTTGTTGAGCGCGCACTTGCCATGGAAGGAACGTGCACAGGTGAACACGGAATTGGAATGGGCAAAATCGACTATCTGGTTGATGAACTTGGCAATGAAGCGGTTGGCGTAATGGCAACCATCAAAAAGGCGCTTGACCCCAACGGCATCATGAACCCCGGCAAAATTATTGCGGGCACGTTCTTCTAAACGAGTTACCTTCTCGTTGTAGAAGCAATCGCGCCGAGCGCGATAAAAACACTGCCCGCCACATAGCGCTGTACGAACGGCAGGGATTTGCCGCGCAACAAAGTGCCCCGAAGTGCGCTAGCCAATATTGCAAATAGCGAATCGGAGATGCAGCCGAGAACCACAAAGGTTGAACCTAGGACAAGCGACTGCAGAGCAGCCGAGCCTCGGTCGGCATCAATAAATTGCGGTAAGAACGAAAGAAAAAAGAGCGCGACTTTGGGATTGAACGTGTTGACGACTATTCCCTGTGTGAAGGCTCTGCGGCGACTCATTGGGTCATTCAACTGATTGACGGCCTGGGGCTTTGTCGCAAGTGTGCGAATACCTATGTATATGAGATAACCAGCACCAATCCATTTCACCGCGGAAAACGCGGCAGCTGAGGTGGCGATGACGGCAGAAAGCCCAACGGTCGCGGCGATGACGTGCATGAAATTGCCAATCTCGAGGCCGGCAACGGCGGAGAGCGCCACATTTCGGCCATCGGCAACGCTGCGGTTAATGATGTACAGCACTGCCGGCCCCGGAATAACAAGGAGCGCTAGGGATGCAATTCCGAACGCGAGCAAGGATTCGATCGACGGCATGAAGATAGTTTACGAAGCGATCCAGGCGGTTCTCTTTGTGCCCGATGAACGAACCCGATGGCAGGTTGATTAGCCTGTGGCTATGCGAGTTTCAGTAGATAGCGGTTCTTGCCACGGGCACCAAATGTGTGCCATTGCGGCCCCAGAAGTATTCGGCAGTGATGAACTTGGTAATGCAACCGTGCTCATCGATGGCGACATACCTGAAGAACTTCAGGCGAAGGCACGTCGTGCTGAAGCAAACTGCCCGGAGCGCGCAATCATCATCACCGAATAACTGGGGGGTTATTTCATGACTGATACCCGTAAGCCTGTCGAAGACATTCTCACCGACTACGACATCTTCGATCCGGAATTTGTCAAGGATCCGTATTCGGCGTTCAGCGAGATCCGCGAATCGGGTTGTCCGATTGCACACACCGAGCGTTATGCAGGTTCGTGGTTGCCAACGCGCTACGACGACGTGGTTGCTATTGCTCAGGAATACGAAACATTCACATCGCAGTCGATCCTGGTCTTGCCGCCGATCCCCGGCCAGAACGAGGGTCAGTATGGCGGCGTAAAAGCACCACCAATCTCATCCGACCCACCAGAGCATCATTGGCATCGCCGACTGATTCTCCCTGTGTTTGCGCCTCAGGCAGTTGCGAAATACGAACAGGGAACTAAAGATCTGTGCAATTCGCTGATCGATGAATTTATCGATAAGGGAACAGCAGATGTGGCGGGCGATTATGCGCAACACATTCCGGTTCGAGTAATTGCCACCCTTCTGGGTGTGCCGCTGGAGATGGAGTCCGACTTCACTGCATGGGTTCGTGCAGCGTTAGAGAACATCACCGATGTTGAGGGCCGCAAATGGGCTCGACAAAACATCATTCAATTCTTTTTGGCCCAAGTGGAAGATCGAAAGAATAATCCACGCGAGAACGACTTCATTTCCGAGTTGATGAACACCGAAGTTGAAGGCAAGAAAGTGCCGCTCGATTATGTGTTGGGCGTGTGCAACTTGATGTTGGTTGCCGGTGTCGACACCACGTGGTCGGCAATTGGTTCGTGCATGTGGCACATGGCCCAGCACCCAGAACACCGAAAGGCATTGCGCGACAACCCCGAGTTGTGGCCAACAGCCATTGAGGAACTACTTCGTGTGTATGCGCCAGTGACGATGGCTCGCGTGTTGTCTAAAGACGCCGAGTTTCAGGGTTGCCCAATGAAAGCGGGCGACCGAGTGTTGATGGCGTTCCCTGCTGCCAACCGCGACCCGCGCCAGTTCGAAAACCCCGATGAAGTGATCTTGGATCGTGAGCACAATCGTCACGTTGCATTTGGATCGGGTATTCACCGCTGCGCAGGCAGCAACCTTGCTCGTTTGGAAGTTCGCGTTGCATTGCAAACATTCCTCGCGCGTATTCCCGAATTTGAACTAGTTAACCCCGATGATGTGACATGGGCTGGCGGTCAAGTGCACGGCCCACGCCGCTGTATGGTCAAGTTTTAGTTACTTCGCCTCATCGTCGATCAACGCCATGTGATGGTGTCCTTCGACATCAATCTTTGGCAACAGTTTGTTGAGCCAGGCTGGTATCCACCAGTTTTTGTTGCCAAGTAGTTCCATCGTCGCCGGCACTAACACCATTCGCACGATTGTTGCGTCAATGAACACTGCCGTAGCCAGGCCCAAGCCGAACAGTTTCAGCTGTCGGTCGTAACCAAGCACGAATGCAGCGAACACGAACACCATGATGAGAGCCGCAGCCGTAATCACGCGCGCAGTTGCGGTGAGGCCGTCGGCCACCGCCGTTGCATTGTCGCCGGTTCGGTCGTATTCCTCTTTAATGCGGGACAACAAGAACACTTCGTAGTCCATCGACAAACCAAAGACAATGGCGAACAGCATCATTGGGGCCCAGCTTTCAATTGGGCCTTCCTTGCCAACGCCGATCAGGTTCATACCCCAACCCCATTGGAAGATGGCAACAATGACGCCGTAGGCGGCACCGATGGAAAGCAGGTTCATGATTACTGCTTTAAGCGGCACTAGCACGCTTCGGAATACTGCCATCAACAACAAGAACGAAAGCGACAACACTCCAACGAAGAGCAACGGCATGCGTCCGCCAATGCCATCGGCGAAGTCGACACTTGCAGCCGTGAATCCGCCAACTTTTGCCTCGACTCCCGTTGATGGGATGAAGTCGTTACGCAGCATGCGAATGAGGTCGGTAGTCGCTTCATCCTGCGGCGCAGTTGTTGGGTAAGCAATGACCAACGAAAGGCTTCCATCTTGCGAAGCCGGCACACCTTGGGCGAAAGCGATGCCGGGCACCGTGCTAATTCGATTGACAAAACCTGCAAGCGCGTCTGGGTTTGCGGAAGTTTCGCCTTGAACCGTGATGAAGAGCGGGCCGTTGAAACCTGGGCCGAAACCTTCGGCGAGCATGTCGTAAGCCCTGCGAACTGTGGAATCTGTTGGCGCATTGCCATTGTCGCCGAAGCCGAGACGGATGGAAGCAAGCGGAGACGCAAGCACCAAGAGGATTGCAGTTGCAGCAAGCGCTGCCGTCCATGGCCGGCGCTGAATGAAGCGGCTCCAGCGATACCAAAACGTTAACTCTTTTTCTTTTTGGACGCGCTTTGGCAATGCGATGCGCAATGGCTTCACGACAAAACTGAGCAACGTGATGAGAACGGCAGAGGCGATGCCGGCAAAGAAAATCGGCAGCGATTTTGCAACCACTGAAACGAAAGCAAAAACCACGAATGCAATAAGTGCAATTAATGCTGCGCGAGTAGTGACATCGATTCGATGCTTGACCATTGCCAGCAGCGAAGGCAACAAGGTGATTGATGCAATCATCATGAGCAATACGCCAATGACGGCACCGATTGCAAGGCCGCGAGCAAACGCAAGGCCCATGAGGAAGAGCCCGAGGAGCGAGATGATCACGGTGATGCCTGCAAAAATGACTGCCCGGCCCGAAGTGTCGACGGCATCGACCACTGCATCTTCAACGCTGAGACCATTTTCGAGGCCTTCTCGATATCGAGTGACGATAAACAGCGCGTAGTCGATGCCCACACCGAGGCCAATCATTGCAACGAGTGAAGTGGTGAAGTCGGGCATCGGCAACAAGTTGCTGAGCACGATGACGAGCGAAGTACCCACGCCCAAACCAATGAGCGCAGTTCCAATCGGCAGGCCCATTGCAAGAACTGAACCAAAAGCAAGCACCAAGATCACAATCGCTGCGAGTAGGCCGTATGCCTCACTTGCTGGAAGTTCAAATTCGGCAAAAATGTTTCCGCCGTACTCGATGGTGAAGTTTGGAATTTCAACTTTCTCGCCAATTTTCTGAATCTCTTCGGAGAGCGTGATGAGTTCGGTCTGCGAACGAATGGTTACGTCAAGCGAAGCAAAGGCTGTGGTTCCAGCAGGGTTGATTTGGCCTTCGGTATCAAACGGGCTGGTAACCGTGACACCGCTGAGTGCGCCAACCTCGCTGAACATGGTGGCCATTGCCGCTTTGATTTCGTCTGTTACGACACCTGCTGGCGATGTAAAGACAATTTCGCCAGAGAACCCTGCGCGGTCTGGGCTGTTGGCTTCGAGCAATTGCTGTACGTCGTTGGCTTCGCTTTTTGGCAATTCAAATTCGGTACTGAAACTGGAGCCCATCGAACCGGCGGCAACTCCAAGTGCCACAAGGAGTACGAGCCAGAAACCAACCATTTCACGACGACGGCGAACGCAAAAACGAGCAAGATTTTGAAGCATGGGGGACTTTCTTTCGGGGGTGTACGCAACGGCTAGGCGTGCTGATTACACAGTAATAAGTGGTGCCAGTATTTGGGCGGACTGAAGCGCGTGACCTCAGTCGCGCCAGGCAACCCCGTTGGGCCACTGGCCAATGCCGCCGTTTTCAATCAACATGCTGGTGAGCTGGCGGTTGGTGTGTCTCGAACGCCATACCAACATGTCTTGGGTCATCTGCAAGGTTGCACTTGTGTCAGTTAGATACGTACGCCATGTGGGGTCGGCGGCGAGGTCGAATGAGAGCCACGATCCGTTTCCAAACTGTACGTATGCACGGTTGTCGTACACACGGGTAGTGAGGTGTTGTTGTTCGAGGCGTTGGTCCCATGGCCATTGTCTTTGAGATTGTCGTATGAACCAACTACGCCAGTCGTATTCGTACGTTGCTGCATCGCGCCACCAAGGTGGTTGATTGCCGGAAAGAAATGGAGTCAGCGGTAGGCCATCGCATTGCGATGGAACTGGTTGCCCTAGTGCTTCGGCAATCGTGGGAAAAATGTCGATGTTCTCGGTAAATTCGTTGACCGTTGTCCCGAACTGTGCACTGTTACGAGGATCGCGAACAATTCCAAGAATGTGATAACTCTGCGGAAAGAAGCCAAGCTTTTCTTTCAGTCCGTGGTCGCCAAGCTGTTCGCCGTGGTCGGCAGTAACGATGATCATGGTGTTGTCCCACATGTTCATTTCCACGAGCGCATCCCACACTCGGCCTAATTGTTCGTCGACATCACCGATCATTCCGTAGTACTGCGCTCGCATGTGGCGCTTGCCTGCTTCGTCTGCTGGGGCCGATGCGCTGTCAAGTTGCATGAACATTTCATGTGCGGGGTGTAAGTCGTTGCCTGGCGCAATTGGTAATTCCACATCGGCTGGGTCGTATGCCTTCGACCACTTTCCTGCGGCAGCAAAGGGTGGGTGTGGGCGTAGGTAGCTGGCATGTGCAAACCAAGGCCCGTCCTGTTTGCGCATCCAATTCAACAAATGGTCTGTGAGGAACGTTGAGAGTCCAAATTGCTCGGGGCGATCTGGCTCGGTGCACAATGCATGTTGCGCATCCATTGGAAGATCGAAGCCATTTGCGCGAAGGTGTTCAATCCAAAGTTCATGATTCTCGGGAATGAAAAGTTTGCAATCGAACCCTGGAAGAACACCTTCATATGAATTGAGGCGCCAGTCGTCGGGGCCGCTCGCATCTCGTGGGTCGATTGCCTGATCGGTATACCCAAATAAAGTTGGCCAATAACCCGCGCGCTTGGCAAGAAGTGCAACGTTGTCAAACTCTCGATTGAGCGGTGTGCCGTTGGCAACCACGCGATGATTCATCTGATACATGCCCGTGTACAAACTTGCGCGGCCCGGCGAGCAAGGCGCACATTGGCTGTAGTGCTTTGTCAGTCGAACTCCGTTTTTGGCCAAACGATCAAGGTTCGGTGTTTTCACAAGCGGATGACCAGCGACCGACAAGCAATCGGCACGAAATTGATCCAAGGTGATGAGCAGGACATTGAGTGACATCAATGGTGAAGCGTAGTGTGAAGGGCGTGAATGACGGATTGCCTACGAGTGAACTGATTGCCACTGGCACAGGAGTGCGCTTGAGGGTGGTGAAGTGGGGAGACCCAGAAACCCATTCGGGCAAGCCAATTGTGCTGGTTCATGGCTTGGCCTCTAATGCCATGTTGTGGGAAGGCGCGGCACAGGCATTTGTGGCGCTTGGTCATCCTGTGGTTGCGGTTGATTTACGCGGGCATGGCCAAAGCGAAAAACCCGACGACGGTTACGACATGCAGACCGTAACTTTTGATCTTGCAAAATTGCTGGAAGTGTTGGCAGTGCGCGGGTACGTTCGTCCGGTTGTTTGTGGGCAATCCTGGGGCGGCAATGTTGTCATTGAACTCGCGCATCAATACCCGCAGCTTGTGCGTGGTGTAGTTGCGGTTGACGGCGGCTTTCTTGAATTGCAAAATCACTTTCCCGAGTGGGAGGCATGTTCGATCGCGTTGCGCCCACCGAACTTGCTTGGTACTTCTGCCAAGAACATGCGTGAATACATGCAGCGTGCTCACTCCGACTGGCCACAAACAGGAATCGATGGGGCAATGGCCAACATGGAGCACCTGCCCGACGGCACTGTACGGCCATGGCTCACACTTGATCGACATTTAATGGTGCTTCGCGGTCTGTGGGAGCACAAGCCGACACATCTATATAGCGACATCAAGGTCCCTGTGCTGTTCGTTCCAGCAGAAGGGCCCGGCGGCGTGTTTGCTGAAACGAAACGACATGCTGTTGAGCAAGCGCTGAGCATGGTGCCAACTGTCCGGGTGGAATGGTTCAGCCCCGCGGATCATGATCTTCACGCTCAGCACCCAGAGCGATTTGCTCAAGTTGTACATAACGCCACTAAGGACGGATTCTTCGCATGACTCTCCCACGAATACTCACGATTATGGGTTCGGGCGAAACCTCGCCGACGATGGTTTCCACTCACCGAATGCTTGTTGGAAAGTTGCCAAAGCCAGTTCGCGCAACGCTTTTGGACACTCCGTATGGTTTTCAGGAAAATGCACCAGAGCTTGCAACTAAGGCCGTCGAGTATTTCAACACCAGCATCAATGTTGCACTCGACGTTGCCGGCCTTACAGAGATAAGCGCGGGCGATGCGCTTGCAACAGAAAAAGGTTTGCAGCTTGTGGCGGATGCGCAGTACGTGTTTGCGGGCCCGGGTTCGCCTTCGTATGCACTTAGGCAATGGTCGGGAACGCCACTTGCCGGATTGCTGATGAAAAAGTTGCGAAGTGGGGGCATCGTTACTTTTGCATCGGCTGCTGCGCTGACGCTTGGCAAGTACACGCTGCCCGTGTACGAAATTTATAAGGCTGGCGAACCACCTCGTTGGTTGGATGGGCTAGACATCCTTTCCGAATTGGGAATTAAGGCCGCGCTCATTCCGCATTACAACAATGCCGAGGGTGGCCATCACGACACACGGTTCTGTTACATGGGCGAGCGACGGCTTTCGTTCTTAGAGCGAGAATTGCCCGAAGATGTATACGTACTTGGCGTTGATGAACACACGGGCATGGTTCTTGATATTGATTCCGATGAAGCAACAGTTGTTGGTAAGGGCGTTGTAACCATTCGAGTGCAGGGTGTGTCTCAGGAGTTTGCGAGCGGAACGGTGATTCCACTGGACAAACTGCGCGACCCATCGACGAGTGCACGACCATCCGAAAAACCAAAGGTTGATACGAGCACTTCTTCCGCAGAGGAGATCATTGATTCCAACTTGCGCCAAGCAACAGAACGACTCGATTCCGAGTTTTCGGTGGCAATAGCCAGCGGCAATGCAGATGCGGCCGCAAGGGCAGCACTCGACTTGGACGATGCAATTGCGGGATGGTCTGT
The DNA here is from genome assembly GCA_945900735.1 of Acidimicrobium ferrooxidans DSM 10331. GTDB lineage: Bacteria > Actinomycetota > Acidimicrobiia > Acidimicrobiales > Ilumatobacteraceae > UBA3006. The sequence goes on from CAMDJX010000054.1 coordinate 8,374, forward strand.
GGACACGCTGCAAAGCGACGATCTCGACTTCGCACGCTCTGTGTTGCGAAGCATGATTACGCGCCTTGCCGGCGCTGCAACAGGCGGCTTGCGCGACCCGCGCGAGGTGGTTGGCCCGTTTGTGGATGTGCTGTTGGAATTACGCGCGCAAGTTCGCGCCGACAAGCGGTTTGATCTTTCCGACATCATCCGCGACAGGCTTGCTGCAACCAATGTTGAGGTTCGTGACACCCCGCAAGGCGCCGAGTGGGGCTTCCGCGAAAGTTAGAAGCTACAAATGGCCAAGTGAGGCCATCCGAATTCGGCTGCGAGCGCCGGCGGTTGCGTAAGCGATAATGAACACCAATGCATCAAGCAAGATGATGGTGGCACTTGCAGATGTGTCGAGGAAGTAACTGAGGTTCATTCCAACGAAGCATGTGACACCGCCAATGAGTGGCGCAATCCACAGCATGCGCGAAAAGCTGTTGGTTGTTAGGCGGGCGGACGCGGCGGGAATAACGAGCAGCGCAGAGATAAGCAGCGTTCCAATTACTCGCATGGTTACCAAGATGGTGAGCGAAAGCAGCGCAAGCAGCATGGCTTCAACAAGCGATACGCGGACACCACTTACCTGTGCAACATCTGGGTCGAACGTGGAGAACAGCAGCTTGCGATAGGTGAGCATGATCACTGCGAGTGCCAGCATCGCCACGGCTGAAACAGCGATGATGTCGCCAACTTTGACACCAAGAACGCTTCCGAACAGCACGGCTTCGATGCTCTTTGAGGCCTGGCCGTATCGATTCATTAACGCAAGACCCAATGCGAACGATGCTGTTGTGACAACCCCAATTGCTGCGTCGGCACCAATTACGCGGCGGCGAGATACGCGTGCAATAAGCACGCCCGAGACGATTCCCCAAATGCCGGCGCCAATAAAGAAGTTGATTTGCAAAACGGCGCTTGCTGCCGCGCCACCAAAGACGGCATGTGAAAGGCCGTGACCGATGTAGCTCATGCCTCGAAGAACAACGAACACGCCAAGCAAGCCGCAGAGTGCTCCGGCAATTGTGGCGACAACAAGCCCATTGCGGAAAAATTGAAAACCGTACGGCTCGAGCAGATCAATCGCGAACATCATTTGCCTTCACCCCGAACTCTTGTGGGGCCGTGCTCGACAACGATGGGCATGCCACCGTGTTCAAGCACTTCCATTGGTGCACCGTACGTTGCTTCAAGCACTTGTGATGTCAACACTTCTCGCGGGTTGCCGTCGGCAATAACTGTTTTGTTGAAGCACACCAACCTGGGAAGGTGTGCCGCGAGGCCATTGAGGTCGTGCGTGGTGAGCAAAATGGTGAGGCCGCTTGCGTGCAGGTCGGCAAGTAGGTGCAAGATTTCGTGTCGTGTTCGCACATCGACGCCAGATGTTGGCTCGTCCATGATCAAAATGTCTGGGTTGCGAAACATTGCACGTGCAAGAAACACTCGTTGTTGTTGCCCGCCCGAAAGCTCGCGAATGTGTCGTTGTGCGACGTCGGCAATGCCAAGCTTGCCAAGAACATCTCGAACCGCAGCGCGTTCATCCGCAGTGATTCGTGGCCACCAAGTGGTGCGCGAACGAGTCATCACGATCACTTCTTCTACGGTCACGGGAAAATACCAGTCGACTGTTTCAACCTGGGGCACATAGCCAATGGTGATGTGCTGCTGCAGGGTGATTGAGCCGTGGGCCACTGGGTGAGTGCCCATGATTGCTTTCAATAACGTTGTTTTACCGGAGCCGCTTGGGCCCACGATGCCGACAAACTCACCTCTGCCAATCTGCAGATAGGTATCTTCGACCACGGCAGAGTTTCCGTAGGTGCATGAGACGTGCTCGCAGGTGATCAAGCTTTGAACGTCCATTTCGCTTATTGAGGGTAGACGGCTGTGTCCTTCACAACATCACTCACATCGACAGAATTTAAGGAACTTGCGTCACCACCCAGGGCTTCAACCATGGTTGCGAAGTTGAATCGCATCAGTCCAAGCCAAGAATGTTCGGCATCGCCTGGCTCGCCGATGAGGTCGTCATCGCGCAGCACATCGATATATCGAACGCTGGTTTCAGCGCCAATCTGTTCCAGAACCGGTGATGGAAACACTTCGCTTCCAAAGATCGCTTTCACACCTTCGGCCTTAATTTGTTCAATGAGATCCCCAATATCTTTCGGGGTTGGTTCGTCAAATGAAGACGGCTGCAGGGCGCCAATCACGGTGAACCCGTAATGAACAGCGAAGTACGCATATGCATCGTGATACGTGACAAGTTTGCGTTGTCCTTCCGGGATAGTGGCGGTTGCTTCGGCCATTGCTGCATCGAGTGCATCTACCTTCGCCGCAAATGCCTCGTAGTTCGCCGCGAACGTGTCGGCATTGGCGGGGTCGCGACGTGAAAGCACATCGCGCACTACCTGCGCGTACTGCTTGGCCATTGGTGGGTTCGT
>CAMDJX010000055.1 GCA_945900735.1 Acidimicrobium ferrooxidans DSM 10331
TTTCGCAGGGTGTACACAGCGAATGATCTAGTGATATTTGAAAACGTTGCTTACATTCCATCGTTGGCTGTTATCGATGAAAACACTTCGCTCGTCAGCGAGCAGGCTGGTTCGGAAGTGCTGCTCTCAAGCCAACTCGCAAGCGTTGCCCCATTGACCAGGAGCGGAGACGTCGAAAGTGTTCCTTCGCTGATCGGTGTCGGTACGGTTCACGCAGCGATGCCATTCGATGATGGTCTTGCCTTAGATATTCAAGGAGTCAAAGTGAAAGCTCGCGTTGCTTTCGGTGGCACCTCGGCTTTTGATCTGCCGATTGAGGGTGTTGCACGACTCACGTTCGACACGCCGCTGCTGCACTTCGTACTTGTTACATTTCAGACGCTGTTGTGGGCGGTTGTCGTGATTGCTTTGTTCGACCTGGGAAGATTTAAGCGCCGTATTGCATCTACTCGGTTGGGTGAGATCGTTTTCCATGAGGAAACAGAGGACCAAAAGTGACGCGCCAACGACCATCTTGGGTGGCGCACATGACATTGCGCCAATTGATTTCCTTGGTCGTCGCAGTTTCTGCGGTAATTGCCTTGGCGTTTATCGATAGTCGATCAACGGTTGCACCAGTAGATGTAGCCGAAGAGAAAACTCAAGAAGTTGCAATGCCTTTAGTTTCCTCGGCCGACATGCTTGCTACAAGTTGGTTCTGTCCTGGCGTTCCAGGAAATGATGACGGCATCAACTCGGCGATTGCTATTGCCAATCCATCGGACGCAGAAATCACCGCAACAGTGACATTGCTGAGTAGCGGCCAGACCCCGGTATCGAGTTCGGTATCGGTTCCTGCACGATCGAAAACTCTCGTCGATGCGCGTGGCGGAATCTCCTCAACGTTTGTCAGTGCGCTTGTAGAGATTCTTGGCTCGGTCGGCACAGTCGAACAACTGATCAGTCATCCCGCGGGATCCGTTGCGACATTGTGTGCAAACCGGCCGTCCGCTGAGTGGTATTTTGCGGATGGTTTTACTGGCGCAGACAGCATCGAGCAGATCGTGCTGACGAATCCGTTTAGCGATGCGACAGTTGTTGACATTTCATTTGTTACAAGCGAAACCGAACGTACTCCTGCAAACTTGCAGGGCTTCGTCATACCGCCACAGTCGGTGATTACGTTGTCAATGGACGAGCAGGGTGCTCGAAACGAACCTGTCTTAGCCGTTTCGGTTCGGGCTTCGTCCGGCATGTTGATTGCTGGCCGTTCGCAGCATTATTTGGGTCAGGGACGTCTTGGATACTCGATGAGCCTGGGCGCCTCTGCGCTCAGTACACAGTGGTCGTTTCCTGATGGCGAAAAGATTGATGGGAATAGCGAACAACTAATTATTTATAACCCAACGAAGATCGACCGGTCGCTCAGCGTTGTCTTTGTCAACGGTTCCGACTCGGCAAATAGTCTTGAACCAGCGGTAGTCACTGCGCCTGCTGGTCGTGTGACTGTGCTGAACACCGCCAATATTCCTGGTCTGCCATCGGGCTATTACGGAATTGTGATTTCCACAAACGACCTCATCTATGAGGGTGGGGTTGTGGTTGAGCAAGTTATCAATCGTCGTGTTGGTAACAGCGTGGGTACCTCTGTTTTGCTTGGCGCACCGACAGGTGCTGCATCTACGGTTTGGAGTGCACCAAGTGGCGTCTCTGCAGGCTTGGTTGATTCGCTCGTCGTTCTTAACGCAACTCCCGTCGAAGGGTTTGTAACCGTGTCGCAAGTAGGTCCGGCAGGAACAGTTGCACTGAGTGGTTTGGAGTCCATTCCAGTGCCCGCGAGCGGCGTTGTCGTCGTCGCTGTTCCGGCAGGATTGCCGCAGTCTGAAATAGTGATTCAATCCACGGTGCAGGTAGTCGTCCAGCGACTGTTGTCGAGAGGTAACGACCTCGTCGGTCGGGCAGCGGTGCTTGCACTTCCGCATCTTCCCTCACCGGATGTTGGCAAATGACTCGTTTAATCATTGTTGGTGCGGTCCTAGCAGTAGCGGTAGCAGCAAGTTTGATCCTGCGTCGCCGCGCGCCGCAGGCACCTACTGGGGGAGGCTCGTCGCTGCCGATGCAAGTTGATCGAAACGATTTCGTCCACCCCGGTCATGAGTGGCTCGTTGTTGCATTTACTTCTGCTACGTGCAACACGTGTGCCGATATTCAGCGGAAGGTTTCGGTGCTTGAAACGAAATCGGTTGCGGTGCACATCGCCGAATTCACTGAACAACGTGCTGTGCACGAGAAGTATTCAATTGATGCTGTCCCAGCTGTGCTCATGGTCGATGCACAAGGCGTGGTGCATGCAAGTTTTCTTGGCCCAGTTAGTGCAACAGATTTGTGGGCCGCACTTGCTCGCGCTCGTGACGGTTTAGCCCAGAAGACGGCCGACGAGCACTGCCACTAATTGTTTGGCGTGGTTTGGCGAGAAGGTTCGCCGAGGCCTTGTTGAATCAAACGAGAGACAAGCGCGGCATCGATAGTTTCTTGCTCGAGCAGCGCCTGAGCAACAAGATCGAGACCTGTGCGGTGCTTCTCGAGCGTGACACGTGCACGCTCTTCTTGTTCGCGAAGGATGCGACCAATTTCGTTGTCGATCGTACGGGCCATCTCGTCGGAGTATTCGCGTCCGCTCGTCATCAAATCTTCACCGAGGAAGACTTGTTGCTGACCAGCAAATGCCATTGGGCCGACTGCTTCGCTCATGCCCCATTCGCGAACCATTCTTCGAGCGATGCTGGTTGCCTGCTCAAGATCGTTTGCGGCGCCGCTATTGAGGTTTCCGAAGACCATCATTTCGGCAACGCGACCACCCATTGCTTTGCAGATGACATCTTGGAAGTACTCGCGTGAATATGTGTGACGCTCTTCGGGGAGCGACCAGGTAACACCAAGGGCCATGCCACGGGGCAGGATGGTCACTTTGTGTAGAGGGTCGCTGTGTGGCAAGACGGTGGCGAGTACGGCGTGCCCGCCTTCGTGATACGCGGTTGCACGCTTTTCTTCTGCGTTGAGTATGAGACTTTCGCGACGTGCACCAAGAACCACTCGGTCGCGCGCATTTTCAAAGTCAATTCGCTCAATGTGTGTTGAACCACGGCGAACCGCGAAGAGCGCTGCTTCGTTGACGAGGTTGGCCAAGTCGGCGCCGCTCATGCCTGGCGTTGCGCGGGCCATGGTGTCGAGATCGACGTCTTGTCCCATGCGCTTGCCGGTGGAATGCACCTTCAAAATTGCAAGGCGCTCGTCGGACTCTGGCAGCGGAACAATGATCTGACGATCGAAGCGTCCTGGTCGGAGAAGTGCCGCGTCCAAAATGTCGGGACGGTTAGTTGCTGCAAGAACAACAATTCCTTCTGTTGCTTCGAAGCCGTCCATTTCTGCCAACAACTGATTAAGTGTTTGTTCACGCTCATCGTGTCCGCCGCCAAGCCCAGCACCACGCTTGCGGCCGATCGAATCGATCTCATCGATGAAGATGATTGCGCGACCCATTTTCGCTGCCTGTTGGAACAGGTCGCGAACACGGCTTGCGCCGACTCCGACAAACATTTCCATAAAGTCGGAACCTGTCACCGACATAAAGCCAACACCTGCTTCACCTGCAACCGCGCGGGCAAAGAGGGTCTTGCCAGTACCTGGAGGGCCCACCAGCAGAATTCCTTTTGGCACTCTTGCGCCAATTTCTTTGAAGCGTTCTGGCATCCGAAGGAAGTCGACGACTTCTTTGATTTCTTGTTTTACACCCTCGTATCCGGCGACGTCGGCGAACGTAGTGCTTGGATTGTCGGCGTTGTAGTTCTTTGCGCGACTACGACCGATTGACATGATGTTGCCGGCTTGGCCCATTGCGCGGCGTTGCATCCAGATAAAAAAGCCCATGATCAAAAAGAACGGCAACAAGATGGGAATCAAGTTGGTGAAGAAGTTGCCTGTGGGCGTAGAGAAGCCATAGTCGACCCCTTTTTGCTTGAGGAGTTGTTCGTCGGCGTCGGACAATGTGATTGCGCCTGTTGTAGTGAATTCGGTGCCGTCGGCCAACTTGCCACTAATGGTGTTGCTGAGGTTGTTGATGTCGACGCTTTGTACTTCGCCCTTGGTGACGGCATCAAGAAACTCGGTGTAGGTCAGTTTCGTTGCAGTCGATGTTGGCCAGAGTTGTGGCCCGATAATGAGCGCTGCTGCTACAGCAATGAGCGCCCAAACTGCCCAGCGGGGCATTGACGAACGAGTGCCAGGCTGTGGTGCGGAGTTCTTGTTGTTTTTGCCCGTTCGACCAGTGACGCCTCGTCGTGGGGGTTGCTTGCCAGATGGTGGTGGGGGTGGTGGAAGTTTGCTCACGGTGCTTATGTTACGGCCAGAAGTTGCACGGTTCCCATCGTGCTCGGCGGCGTCCGTCACTGTCGTGAATCCACCAACGGCGCGGGTGAAATGGTTAGCGTTTGGACGTGGCAAGAAAGTGTTCCAAGACGGCGTGCAAGCACGAGTCGAGTCTGACCCTGACGTATCAGTACAGCCGCGCACTGGTTTGGATTGACGACTTGGCAGAAGAACGCGACCCACACGCTTACGATCTCTGCGAGCAGCACGGAAAACGACTGACCGTGCCAAGTGGCTGGCGGTTAGAGGACCGTCGCAACCGCTTTCGGATGGTCATTCCCAATCGTCTCGCTGGATGACAAACAACGTTTGGCCCGCGCCGCAAGTTAGCGACGCAGTCGAGCCCGGTGACGATGCAAAACGAATTGCATTTACAGCCGCGCTCATTGGCTGGTTGATTGCCTACGGGGCAGCTGTTGTCTTTGGTGTATCGCTTTCTGGCGCAACTGGGCAAACCGATCCAGACAATCTCCCAACATGGTTCGTCGGGCTATCGGCATTAACGCTGTGGGTTCCTTTCGTGTGTGTCTTGGTCTATCTTTCGCGAACACGGGGGCTTGGCAACGTCCGCGACGATTATTCGCTGCGTTTTGCGTGGTCTGATCTGATCGGAATTCCTCTAGGTGTTGTCTCGCAATTAGTAATTGTCAATTTGGCGACGTGGCCATTTCGAAATTTATTTCCTGAAACGTTTGATCCGGATCAGGTTTCACAACGAGCGAAAAATCTCGTCGATGGCGCTGAAGGTGCATGGTTATTGCTGCTTGCTGTCGTCGTGGTTGTCGGCGCCCCGGTCATTGAAGAATTGGTGTATCGAGGGTTGTTGCAACAATCCATGGCACGCAGTTTCGGTTCGATTGCTGCGGTATTTTTGTGTTCGGCATTTTTTACAGTTGTCCATTTGGTGCCAGTCGAGTTTCCTGGCCTGTTTACATTTGCGTTGATACTTGGTTTTGCATTCCGTCGAACTAAGCGAATTGGATTTACCATTGTCACCCATATGTCGTTTAATGCCGCAGGCCTCCTGCTGGTACTTCTGACCTAGGCTCAATTGCGCGTGAGTAACGACCAAACACTTCCAAGCGACGCCAGCATCGAAGACGAGACGAAAACCGTGGGCAGGTGGGCTGGCTTTGCCCAACGCTTCGAAGAAAATTCGGCTTACTGGAAGCGGTTGTCGGCGATCATCGTTGTTGGTGGTGCAACGATTTTGCTTTTCCTCACCATGCAGCCCGAACTCATTTTTAGGAACAACACACCCACCGGCGGGGATATGGGTGCCCATGTTTGGGCCCCCGCGTTTCTTCGTGACCATTTGCTCACTCAGTTCAAATTGTCTGGCTGGAGCATGGATTGGTATTCCGGATTGCCGGTGTACCGCTTTTACATGGTGATCCCTGCGCTGATGATCGTTCTGATTGACGTGGTGCTGCCTTATGGCATCGCAATCAAAATTGTGGCGGTGCTTGGCATCTTGACACTGCCATTTTGCACGTGGCTCTTTGGCCGCTTCGCGCGACTTGCATACCCATTTCCGGAGTTAATGGCGATCGGTGCCACAATCTTTCTGTACGACGAAAGCTTCACCATTTACGGGGGCAATATTGCCTCGACAATGGCCGGAGAATTTTCATTTTCCATCTCGCTTTCGCTGGCAGTGCTGGCGTTTGCATTCTTCGCGCGCGGTTTATACACGGGCAAGTACTTCGTCACGTCGTCGGTGTTGGTGGCACTCTCGGCGCTCAGCCATGGCATTGTCTTGCTGTTCGTCTTTGGCGGCGTAGCCCTCATGCTTATTGTGTGGGCAAAGCGCGAACAATTGGGGCTGGGTCTCAAAGTGTTGGCGCTTGCCACGCTGCTTTCATCGTTTTGGATCGTGCCTTTTGTGGGCAGTCATGCATACATGACCGACATGAAGTACGAGCCGCGACCAAGTGGCGCCACGGATTCATTTGTAGCGATGTTTTTCCCACTGCACATTGTGTGGGACATCTTGATCACGGCGTTTGCGGTAGTCGGTTTCTTTGTTCATTTCAAAAAGAAAAATCGAATCATCACATGGATTGGCGTGTATTGCGTATTGCTGGCAATCGGAGTTTTCGTAGCGCAGAACAGTCTTCCTGTAATTGGGCTGTTATGGAACCCGCGCATCCTTCCTTTTTTCTATTTGCTGCGATATTTCTTGTTTGCAATCGGCGTATTCGAATTTTTCGTTTATCTGGGTCGTGCATTGGCCCTCGAAAAGATGGTGCGTGGGAAAGCCGTCGGTGTGACGACGATCGAAGGCGAAGCAAGAGGGCTCCCATCTGCGCGTGACAAGTTTGGTTTTAACTTCTCGGTGCTCGTCGGCTTCGCTCTTTGCGTCGCGCTGGTTCTTGGATTTCGGTTTCAGCAATTGCCTTTTGGCGGCGTGCAGGTTTCGGCAGAAGGGAAATCGCAATATGTGTGGGGCCCGTTTAGGGGTCCGTCAGCAAATGATGGTTTTGTCGATGGTTGGGCACGATGGAATTTCACTGGCTACGAGGGCAAGGCTGCGTACGGTGAATACTTCGGTGTAGTGCAAACCATGAAGGCACTCGGGCAGGATCCACAACAGGGTTGCGGACGCGCGCTGTGGGAGAACAATGGTGAACTGAACAAATACGGCACGACTATGTCGTTGATGCTTCTTCCGTTTTGGACTGATGGTTGCATCGGGTCAATGGAGGGATTGTTCTTCGAAGCTGCAGGTTCCACTCCGTACCACTTCATCACTGCAGCTGCAATGTCCAAACAAAGCAGCAATCCAGTTCGCGAATTGCGGTACGACAATAATGACGCTGCCAAGGGAGCTCGTTATTTGCAAGAGCTCGGCGTGAAGTACTTCATGGGCTTTACGCCCGAAGCGATTGCATCTGCGTCTGGGCAAGAGGCGCTGACCGAAGTCGCTCGCTCTGGCCCTTGGGTGGTGTACCGAGTTGCGCAAAGCGAAGTTGTTGTGCCGTTAACTGTGCAGCCGGTGGTGGTTGATCTCGCCAAGAGCGATCCCCGTGAGCGTTGGCTTGAAGTTGGAACGAGTTGGTTTCAGCAACCCGATTTATGGACTACACCCGTTGCCGATGCCGGCCCCGACGAATGGCAGCGTGTTCAAGCTGTTGTCGAAATGGAAAAGCGAGATGGCGAACCAGGTTCTAGCAGTAGGCGAGTGGATGTTGTTGCGCCTAGTGCGCCCATCGCACCTATTGCACTCGAACCGGTCGTGGTGAGCAACATTGATATTGGGCAGGATTCAATCAACTTCAGTGTGGACAAAGTTGGCGTACCTGTGTTGGTGCGTGTGAGTTATTTTCCAAACTGGAATGTGAGTGGTGCTGAGGGGCCGTATCGGGTTGCGCCGAACTTGATGGTGGTCATCCCAACGTCGACTGAAGTTTCGATGAATTTTGGTTGGTCGTTGCGCGACGTGTTTGCTTACCTGCTTACCTTCGCTGGAATTGTTTGGATCGTCATTTATCGACGTAACTTGAAGCACTTTTATTAGTAGTCTGTCTCGTTGTGGCCAATCTTGATGCAATCGTAAAGGCGTATGACATTCGCGGCGTTGTGCCAGACCAACTGGATGCGCAAGCCGCTTATGCGCTTGGTGTTTCGTTCGCAAAGTTCACTGGTGCCTCAGCTGTTGTTGTTGCGCACGATATGCGTCCGAGTGGGCCCGAACTAGTCGATGCGTTCCAACGTGGTTTGCTTGCGCACGGCGTAAGTGTCACCAACCTTGGGCTTGCCTCGAGCGACTTGTTGTACTACGCGTCCGGCAAGTTGGACATGCCGGGTGCAATGTTCACTGCGTCGCATAATCCGGCACAGTACAACGGCATCAAGTGCTGTCTTTCGGGTGCCCGTTCAATTGGCATTGATAATGGGTTGCGCGAGATGAAAACAATTGCTGCAGAGGTGTTGGCAGGTCGCGAACCTGCCTTGGCTGCAACTACCGGCAAGCTCGATCACGTCAACATGTTGTCCGAGTTCGCCGACCACGTTGTTCGCTTCATTGCGGGCGACACGCTTCGACCTCTCAAAATTGTTGCTGATACGGCAAACGGAATGGGCGGGCTTGTCGTTCCTGCCGTGTTCGATCGTTTGAGCGCTTTTGATCTTGAAGTGATGTACGGAGAATTGGATGGAACGTTTCCTAATCACCCGGCCGACCCGCTTCAGCCAGCAAATCAACGCGACCTTCAGGCCCGAGTCTTGGCCGGTGGCTTCGATGTTGGATTGGCATTTGACGGTGATGCCGACCGAGTATTTGTTGTTGACGAATTAGGCAAGGGCATGTCTGGCAGTACCACGACGGCGTTACTTGCATCACGATTTTTGCGGCTCAACTCGGGTGCCACCATCTTGTACAACCTCATTTGTTCGCGCGCAGTTCCCGAAGTGATCGGCGAACTTGGAGGCACCGCAATCAGAACAAAGAATGGTCATAGCTATATGAAGCAAATCATGGCCGAGACGGGCGCCGTCTTCGCGGGTGAGCACTCTGGTCACTATTACTTCGCCGACAACTATCGAGCAGATAGCGGGCTCATCGCGACGATGGGTGTTTTGGGCGAAATGTGCACAAGTCGCAAATCGCTTTCCGAATTGCGCAAGCCGCTCGAGCGATATGCGTCGAGCGGGGAAATCAATACCACTGTTGCCGACATTGGCAAAGTGATCGACCAGATCGCAAAGGATTATTCGTCGTTCGACCAGGATCACCTCGACGGTCTGACGGTCGACTGTGGTTCGTGGTGGTTCAACGTGCGCCCATCAAATACAGAGCCTTTGCTGCGCCTCAACCTTGAAGCCGCAACCCGTGACGAATGCGACACGCAAGTAATGGCCTTGCTCGCCACGATTACGGCGCAATAGGGAAGTAGTTTGAGACCATGTCACTAGACGCAAAACTGCTCGAAATACTGGCGTGTCCACAGGACAAAGGCGCCCTTTATTACTTCTCGGCAGACGGGTTTTTGTATAACCCCCGCCTCGCGCGGAAGTACCTTGTGCGCGACGGAATACCAGTCATGTTGATCGACGAAGCGGTGGCTGCCAGCGCTGAAGAACAGTCGCTCTTGCAGCAACGCATCCACGACGAGAAAATCGCACCTACGTTCGCTTAGTTGGTCTATGCTGGCGGCTCTAGATGGGCTGACTCGAATCGGAGCCAGCAGGCCCCTGCCCATAGATGTTCACTACCTACTAAGGAGACCTCTATGTCCTCATTCGCACAACGTCGTGACTGGCGCGTCGCAGATCTTTCAATGGCACCGTTTGGCCGCAAAGAAATTCATTTGGCCGAACATGAAATGCCAGGCTTGCGCGCACTGCGAAAAGAGTTTGGAAAAACCAAGCCGCTGAAGGGTGCACGCATTTCTGGCTCGTTGCACATGACTATTCAAACCGCCGTTTTGATCGAGACCTTGATCGAGCTTGGCGCAGAAGTTCGTTGGGCTAGTTGCAATATTTTTTCCACTCAAGATCATGCCGCGGCGGCTGTTGTCGTAGGACCGAATGGAACAGTTGACGAGCCCAATGGCGTTCCTGTTTTTGCTTGGAAGGGCGAGACGCTTGAAGAGTATTGGTGGGCAACCGATCAGATGATGACATGGCCAGACGGCGACGGACCAAACATGATTTTGGACGACGGCGGCGATGCCACCATGTTGTTGCACAAGGGAGTCGAATTTGAAAAGGCTGGCGCAGTGCCAGACCCAACGACCGCATCGAACCCAGAGCTTGCAATCGTGCTCGGACTCTTGCAGCGCACGCTGAAGACCGATCCAACAAAGTGGACGAAGATGGCTAAACCGATTAAGGGCGTCACAGAAGAAACGACAACAGGTGTTAAGCGTTTGTACAAAATGGCCGAGCGCAACGAACTGCTGTTTCCGGCTATCAACGTCAACGACAGTGTCACCAAATCTAAGTTCGACAACCTCTACGGCTGTCGCCATTCGTTGATCGACGCGATCAACCGTGCAACCGACGTAATGCTTGCCGGCAAGACCGCGGTGGTTTGCGGCTACGGCGACGTTGGCAAGGGTTGCGCACAGAGCCTCCGCGGCCAAGGCGCACGAGTGATTGTTACCGAGATTGACCCGATCAGTGCGTTGCAGGCGGCAATGGAGGGTTACCAGGTAGACACACTTGAAAAAATGACCCCGTTCGCAGACGTGTTTGTTACGGCCACCGGCAATGAAGCAATCATCACCGTCGATCACATGGCCAAAATGAAACACAATGCCATTGTCTGCAACATCGGCCACTTCGATAACGAAATCGACATGGCAGGTCTTGCACGAAGTGGCGCAACTCGCGACGAGTTAAAGCCAGGCACCGACTTGTGGACGTTCCAGGACGGACACGCAGTCATCGTTCTGGCGGAGGGTCGTTTGGTCAATCTTGGTTGCGCA
>CAMDJX010000056.1 GCA_945900735.1 Acidimicrobium ferrooxidans DSM 10331
CTTGGCTTATCTGTCGACTGGTCGCTGTTGTACACAACCATCAGCGATCACGCTCGTCGCACAAGCCAGGCAGCGTTCTTACGCAACTTGTCACGCAACGAGGCCTACGCGCAAGAGGCACCTTCGTTGTGGGATGTTGACTTCGGTACGGCGGTTGCCCAGGCCGAGTTGGAAGACCGCGAGCGTCCCGGTGCTTTTCATGACATTGCATTTGCAAAATCTGATGGCAGCGGTGACATCATCATTGCAACCACTCGACCAGAACTAATTCCGGCGTGTGTTGCGCTCGTTGCGCACCCAGATGATGAGCGATACAAGCCCATGTTCGGCAAGACAGTTCGCTCGCCATTGTTTGGTGTTGAGGTTCCGGTTGTTGCTCACGAGCTTGCCCAAATCGACAAGGGAACTGGCATCGCCATGATTTGCACATTCGGCGATTTAACCGACGTCATTTGGTGGCGCGAACTGCAATTGCCTACCCGACCAATCATTGGCCGTGACGGCCGAATACTTGTTGATGCACCAGACGGCATCACGAGTGATACTGGCAAACAGCGATACGCCGAACTTGCTGGAAAAACTGTGAAGCAAGCACAAGTTGCAATTGTTGAGATGCTCAAAACATCCGGCGACCTTCGCGGCGAGCCACGCGCGATCATGCACCCGGTTAAGTTTTTTGAAAAGGGCGACCGACCGCTCGAAATTGTTACCAGCCGACAGTGGTACATCCGCAACGGCGGACGCGATGAAACATTGCGCGCAGCTTTGCTGCAACGTGGCGATGAATTGGAATGGCACCCCGACTTCATGCAACACCGCTACACCAATTGGGTTGGTGGATTGAACGGTGACTGGCTTGTTAGCCGCCAACGATATTTCGGTGTGCCAATACCGCTGTGGTACCGACTGAATGCTTCGGGCGAACCCGACTACAACCAGCCGCTTGTGCCCAATGAGGCAATCCTGCCCATCGACCCAAGCACTGACGTTCCCGACGGGTTCACCGAATCTCAGCGCGGTATTGCTGGCGGGTTCGTAGGCGAACCCGACGTGATGGATACCTGGGCCACCTCGTCGCTCACTCCACAAATTGCTGGGCTCTGGATTGATAACCCCAGCTTGTTCAACAATGTTTTCCCAATGGATGTGCGCCCACAAGCACACGACATCATTCGCACATGGCTGTTTGCCACCACCGTTCGTTCGCACTTCGAGCACCAGGTCGCCCCATGGTCGAATGCTGCATTATCAGGATGGATTCTTGACCCCGATCGCAAAAAGATGTCCAAGTCGAAAGGCAATGTTGTTACCCCGATCGACTTGTTCGAGCAATACGGAAGTGACGCCGTTCGATACTGGGCAGCAAGCGCTAGGCCCGGCGTAGACACCGCCTTTAGCGAAGACCAGATGAAGGTTGGTCGCAAACTTGCAACCAAATTGCTGAACGCAACAAAGTTCGTTCTTGGCGCTGGCCCCGTTACCGAGGGAGCGGTGCCAACCCAACCGATTGATATTGCGATGCTGCAGCGACTGAACGACGTGATTAACGAAGCAACAATAGGTTTCGAGGGTTACGACTACGCCCGTGCGCTTGAGCGCACCGAGGCATTCTTTTGGTGGTTCTGCGACGACTACCTGGAATTGGTAAAGACTCGCGCATACGATGCTGATGAATTTGCAATGTCCGCGCGTGTTGCACTGCAACGTGCGCTCAGTGCAATGCAGCGACTGTTTGCTCCACATATTCCGTTTGCGACCGAAGAAGTGTGGGGATGGTGGCAGAGCGGAAGCATCCATCAAGCTTCATGGCCAACAACGAACGATGTGCTGTCTGGTTGTGCATTAACCGACAACTTTGATCAGCTGCTCGATGCAACATGCACAGTCATTTCAGCTATTCGTCGCACCAAGACTGAAGCGAAAGTTACGCAAAAATCGGTAGTTGAGCATGTGTCCGTCTCTGCAACCACCGAGCAGATTGCACTGTTGAAGTTGACACTTACTGATGTGACAAATGCTGGTGTCGCACAAGTCATCGAGTTCTCGCCACACGATGCCGAATACATTGCCACCACTGCACGGTTGGCGCCGATCTCCGATACCAACTGACTTTCGCGCACTACGATCAGTTGTAGTGATGAGTAAATACAAACGCCCTAGGACGCATTACGCCGTTCTCGCCCTCAACATCGTTGTAGTAGTGGGATTATTGGTTGCGGGTAGCGGCCTGATGTGGGCCGGCCAGCGCCTCGGTGCCCGACAAGTTGTCACGCTAGACCGAAACGAAAACGCCACACCTGTAGATGGCGCCAACATCGAACCGTCCGACGAATGGAACTTGACCGAAGGCGACTTGGAGGCCAAGAACTTCCTGCTCACAGGTTCCGACAACGGCAGTTGCGTCGACCCCGATTCCCCTTATGCAGGTGCATTCGGCGATCGCAACAGCTTCGGCGAACGCAGTGACACGATCATGATCATCCGTGTCAGCCCGAAAGACAATCAGGCAGCGTTTCTTTCATTTCCACGAGACCTTTGGGTGAAAATTGCCGGTTCAACACGATCTAACCGAATCAACACCGCGTTTGAGCGCAAAAATCCAAACAGGCTTGTTGACACCATCTATGAGAATTTCGGCATCACGGTAGATCACTACGTCAATGTTGATTTCTGTGCGTTCAAGGAAATTGTGGATGCCGTTGGCGGAGTCAGCGTTCCCTTTTCCTACGAAACTCGCGACAAAAAAACTGGACTCTACGTTCCAAGTGCAAGTTGTTTCACATTTACGGGCGATCATGCGCTTGCCTACGTTCGCTCCCGTTCTGGGTATTCATATTTTGATCCCGCCAAGAATGAATGGATTAAGGACGGCACAAGCGACTTGGGCCGAATCAGTCGTCAGCAAGACTTCATCCGTCGCGCAATGCAGCGCGCCCTCGACAAAGGTTCGTCGAGCCCACGTGTAGCCAACGAATTACTCAATGCGGCGCTGAAGAATGTAATCACCGACGACGCCCTTTCGCCAATAACGATGCTGCAACTTGCACAATCGATGCGCAATATCAACACCAACAAGATTCCTACGTACACGATTGAAGCGCTTGGTCAAATGATTGGCGACCAAGCTGTACTCGTGCCAAAAATTCAGAATGAAACGATGCGCCAAGTGCTTGCGCTGTTTCAGGGTAAAGCCGGGTTCGCGGCAACGGGTGTTTCGTACGACGAACCAACGTCGTCCGAGAGCATCACCGCAATGCAGACCATCATTGCAACCGTTGCGGTTGCAAACCGCGCCATCTCTAGCGCACCACCAACCACAATCCCTGTAGTTGCGCCAGAGCAGAACACGCTCGGCATCGTTCCACCGAACGACCCCAACTGTCGTTAGTCGAGCACTCGCGCCAAAGCGTCCGGCACATCGCTTGGCCCGCTGACTGTTGTAAACCGCGCACCAACCGCTTCGGCAAAGGTTTTGGCCTCGGCGTCATCATTGAATGGCGCAATCACCACCAATTCGTCTAGCGACATTGCCGCCGCAACAGCGTCGCCCTCCACGGTTGCCCGACAATCTGAAAGCAGAACCGTGATCCTTCGTGATGCCCTACTCCGTTGCAGTTGTTGATGTGCAGTTTGTAGCGCCTGTGCAAGATCCGTAGTGCCGAAGCCGCGTAATGAAAGCACCGTATTCACCACTTCGTCGCTCGACCTGTGTGTGTTCTGAGATTTAGCAACAACAACGTCGTTGCCAAAGACAAGCACGCTGTAGTCATTTGGCTCGCGTGCCGCAACTGCTGCCGCAGCCATGGCAGAAGTTGCTAACGGTTTGCCGCCCATCGACCCGCTGCGATCCACCACCACGCTGATTGCTGTGCCGGGTTTAATCCAACCCCTCACTCGCAGTTCATCGGCATCGAAAGAACCGAGCGTTCGAAGTTCATTCAGCGCATCCAGGCTTGCATCGATATCAATGTCGCCGGCATCTGGTTGAAATCTGCGCAGCGCCATCTTGCCCACGCCGCGTGGAGTCTTTGCCCCTGTTCGCGCAAGCTCAATCATGATTCTTCCGGCAAGCCGGCGGGCCAAGTTGCGAAGCGCTGGGTCGGTTGCAGCAGTGAGATCAGCAAGCATCGAAAGCGTTTCGTCGGGCGAATTTTGCATGGCTTCATCAAAGGCTGCTTCGTCTAACTGCCCCACCTCGGGCGAGATTTGTTCGAAGCCGCCATGCTTTGCGAGGTCTTGTCGCGAAACAGATTTCTTGTCTGCTTCCTGCGCGGCCTGTTCGGCTCGCGCTCCCTCTTTTACGAGTGGGAGTTGGTTGCCCCAGTCGGGGCGCCAGCTTTTCCCGAGTCGCGTTCACCTTCCACGCGACCAAACACATCGCCCCAAATCTCAACAACAATCTCTTCTGCGCTTCGCACGCTGCCCTCGCGCACACGAACGCGGCCGGTGAGCGCGACAAGAGCGCTATCTACGCCAATGCTCGGCTTGGTGATTGGCGCACCACGAACTTGCGAAAGGCTGGCGGCAACTAGCGCGGCGTCGATTGCGCCACGAATGGACGAACCGAAACGTAAGTCGGCATGACTTCTCGTGCGCCTCACCACCTCAACAATTTTTCCAACCCATTCCTCGTTCGGCATCTCACCTGCATTGGCTGCAAGAAGATGACGAGAGACGATTGCCGTTTCCTCTTCGGAGGACTGATACGTCATCGCAATACGACACACTCGGTCGTACACCGCACTTGAAATGCGTGCAGTGCCAACAGCGTCGAATGGGTTCATTGCTGCAACCAACCGGAACCCTGGGGCGCTTTCAACAACACCTAGCCGCGGGACTGTGATGTTGCCTTCGCTCATGACGGTGATCAACACGTTCAGTGTTTCTTCGGGAATGCGGTTGATCTCTTCCACATAGAGAAGTGATCCTTCGCGCAAGGCGGTGACGAGCGGCCCATCCACAAACACTGATGGTTGATAGCCATCAACCATGACGCGAGCAGGATCGAAGTGACCGACAAGGCGAGCTGGTGTCAGTTCTGCGTTGCCCTCTACAAATGCGAAACCCATTCCCATCGCGCCAGCCATGCTGCGCAACAGCGTTGACTTACCCGTTCCAGGAGGGCCTTCGAGCAAGATGTGGCGGCCGGCGATAAGCGCGGCAACCAACAACTCCCGTTCGCGCTTGCGCCCAACTACATCGTTACCGATTGAACGCAATATCTCGCTTGTAGGGCGTAGATCAGCCATATTTGATGACGCCACGGATATTTTCTCCGTCGCGCATCGCGCGGTATCCCTCGTTGATGTCATTCAACGAATACTCCTGCGTTACCAATCCGTCCAAATCAAGTTGGCCTTCGCGGTACAAGCCGAGCAGCTTCGGAATGTCCGAGCGTGGGTTACCAGAACCGAACAACGATCCAACCAATTGTTTTTCCATCAGTGTGAGATCGAGCAGGCTCATTGATGCGCCGTACTCCATTGCGGGGTGAATGTTGGTGACTACTACGCGACCACGCTTTGCGGTGAGCGCCATTGCCTCGCCAATCAATGCTCCGTTGCCGACACCCATGGTCATGATCACTTTGTTGGCCATTGTGCCCCAAGTGATTTCCTGAAGTAGTGGCAAAGCTTCGGCCATCGAGTTGGCGGTGTGTGTTGCACCAAACTCCGTTGCCTTTTCGCGCTTGAACTCGATTGGGTCAATTGCAACAATTCGCTTTGCACCAGCAATGCGGGCACCTTGAATTGCGTTTGCTCCGATGCCGCCAACACCTACTACGACAACCGTGTCGCCTGGTGCAACCTCGGCTGCATAAACACTTGAGCCCCAGCCAGTAACAACGCCGCAACCAAGCAAGCAAGCGCGGTCAAGTGGAACATCTTTTTCAATCTTGATGCAGCTCGCCTCGTGCACAACCGTGTGTTCGGCGAAGGTGCCGAGCAAGCACATAATGCCCAGATCCTTGCCATCTTTATGGTGACGCGAAGTCTGGTCACCAATCTGTTTGCCTGTCGCCATGTATGCACCAAGGTCGCACAGGTTCTGATGTCCTGTCGAACAACTTACGCATCGTCCACATGAAGGAATAAAACCAAACACCACATGATCGCCCGGTGCCAGCCAGCTGACGTTGGAGCCAACTTGTTGCACGACTCCTGCGCCTTCGTGGCCACCAATGATCGGCAATTCAAACGGCAAATCTCCCGTCACCAAGTGCTCATCCGAGTGGCACATGCCGGAAGCGGCAAGTTTGACCAACACTTCGTTCGGGCCCGGCGCATCAAGTTCAATTTCCTCAACCGACCATGGTGCATTCAATTCCCACAACACCGCTGCCTTCGTCTTCATGTTGTCCCCCTCGTTCGATTGCCCCGAAAGCACGATGCCCTCGGAGTCACGGCTCTTATTGTTGCCGAGTACGTCACCCTGACGCTAGCCAGACCGCCGAACCCTGAGTATTGTGTGTATCCATGAACCCAGACGCGCCTACTACGAGCGAAAATCACGAAACTTCAGCAGCCGGCCAAAATGCCACAGCTGTTGTTTCCACCCTTCGCCCACTTGCCGACGAACTGTTGATCGAAGAGATCTCCATCGATGGCATGTGCGGCGTGTACTGATCCGTAGGTGCTCAATGACTATTTCCCTGCAGTCGTCTTGTGAACTGCATCCCCAGGTTGCCTTACGACCCGAACCGTTCGGTGCACTTGCCTATCACTACGGCAATCGCAAACTCATTTTTCTGAAACATCCCGACGTGGTCTCGGTAGTGAAGACAATGTCCGAACACGAAACACTCGAGCGAGCACTGCAGGCAAACGAAGTAGACCCATCGCGCTGGCCAAGTTTTGTTAGCGCACTCGACTCGCTTGCAGCATCGGACATTATTCGTGTCCGCTAAAGCACTCACCGAACAGTTGAAGGGCGGGCTTGATGCTCCCATTTGCTTAACGTGGGAATTGACTTACGCATGCAACTTGCAGTGCGTCCATTGTTTATCAAGTAGCGGTCGTCGCGACCCACGCGAACTCGACACTGAACAAGTAAAGAATGTCCTCGATCAACTTCGAGACTTGCAGGTTTTCTACATCAATATTGGTGGCGGCGAGCCAATGATCCGCAAAGACTTTTTTGAAATTCTCGAGCATGCAGAGTCAAATGGCATCGGTGTGAAGTTTTCGACGAACGGAACGTACATCACCGCCGAAAATGCGAAGCGCATGGCGGCTATGAACTATCTCGATATTCAAATAAGCCTCGATGGCGTTGACGCCAAGACCAATGACGCAGTTCGTGGCGAAGGTTCGTACGCGGCATCCATTGCAGCAATGAACTTTTTGCGCGATGCAAATTTTGGACAATTCAAGATTTCTGTAGTGATGACCCGACACAACGTCGACCAACTTGATGCATTCAAGGCGCTGGCCGACGAATACGGTGCGCAATTACGAATAACGCGCTTACGCCCATCGGGCCGTGGCGCCGACACGTGGGACGAGCTGCACACCACTCAAGCACAACAGCGACAGATTTATTCTTGGCTGTCGCAAGCCGGCGACAATGTGTTAACAGGAGATTCGTTCTTCCATCTCAATGCATTGGGCGAATCGCTTCCCGGTCTCAATTTGTGCGGCGCTGGTCGCGTGGTTTGTCTGATCGACCCGATTGGCGATGTGTATGCGTGCCCATTCGTGATTCACGATCAGTTCAAGGCGGGCTCGGTGCTCTCCGACGGAGGATTTTCAAAAGTGTGGAAGTCGAGCGACTTGTTCCTGTCGCTGCGCGAACCGGAATCTGCCGGTGCATGCGCATCGTGCGACAGTTACGACCCATGCCAGGGCGGTTGCATGGCTGCAAAATTCTTTACCGGTCTCCCACTCGACGGGCCAGACCCAGAGTGTGTGAAGGGTCATGGCGAGGAATTACTAAGGGTTGCGAAGCTCAGCATTATTCCTAAACCGTCAATGGATCATTCGCGGTCGGTCAAAGTGAGGGTCAATGTCTGACGTCAATCCAGTACTCATCGTTGGTGCGCTTGTCGTGTCATATTTTCTCGGCACCATTCCAAGTGCACTAATTGTTTCGAAACGTGGGGGCATTGATGTCACCGCGGCTGGTTCGGGCAACCCCGGCACGTCAAATGTCGTTCGTCTTCTCGGTTGGAAGTACGGACTCGTGGTGTTTGTGGCCGATGTTCTGAAAGGTTCACTGGCAGTTGGCATTGGTGGATGGGTCGCTGGTGAACGAGTTTCATTTTTCGCATATGCCTGCGGTTATGCGGCCGTAATTGGACATACATTCCCCGTCACTCGCAAGTTTCACGGTGGTAAGGGTGTTGCCACAGGTGGCGGCGCAATGTATGTGTTGTATCCGTGGATGAGCCTGGTGTTGTGCACATCATGGTTTGTGCTGCGCAAGGCCACTGGTAAGTCGGCCGTGGCATCGCTGATCATCACCATTGCCGTACCTATATATGTGGTGTTCATTCGCCGAGTGCTGTGGGAGGACTTTGCGGCGCTTGGGCTTGTCGTGCTTATTGTTCTGCGCCACATACCCAATATCAAGCGCCTTCGCAATAAAGAAGAAAACGCGGCATAGCGCAACCAACCACATGCCTCCATACATCAACGAATTCTTCGACTGGCTGAAGGATTTTTCTTCGTCGCCGTGGTTTTATCTCATCATTTTCGTGATTGCAGTATTCGATTCGGTACTGCCAGTAGTGCCAAGCGAAACATTGGTCATCATCGGTGGCGTTGCCGCAGGTTCGGGCTCTTTGTCGATAACGTTTGTGGTGTTGTGCGCTGCTAGCGGTGCGTTTATTGGCGACAACATGTCGTACTTACTGGGGCGCGAGGCGAGCGATGCAATAACTCGTCGCTACACCAAAACCGAACGCGGCAAGCACCGACTGGAAACGGTCATTCACCAGATTCATGAGCGGGGCGGGCTCTTGCTCATCACTGCTCGATTCATTCCGGGTGGGCGCACCGTACTCACCCTTGCCTGCGGAATCACGCGCCAAGATCGCAAATGGTTTGTGCAATGGGCAGCTGCTGCTGCGTGCATCTGGGCCTTATATGCATCCCTGCTTGGTTTCATCGGAGGCAAAACCTTCGAGGACAACCACACTCTGGCTTTTGGTGTTGCTTTCACCACCGCCATCTCCGCAACCATTCTTATCGAATTGGTGCGCTTGGCGCGTAAGAAATTGCGGTCACGCGCCTCGTAGCCTGATCGCGTGGCCGAAAAACACGCGCTCGCATCAATCGCATCGACGGACATCGCCGCACGCGATTTCACCGTTGTTGCGGTGCCACTTGGGTCGTGCGAGCAGCATGGCGCGCACTTGCCGCTGGGCACCGACTCGATCGTTGCCGAATATCTCTGCCAACAACTGGCGTCTCAACTTCACTCAATCGTTATCGCGCCAACCATCGCAATCTCTGCAAGTGGTGAGCATGCAGGGTTTGCAGGAACGTTGTCCGTTGGCACCGAAGCACTATCCATAGTGCTGACCGAACTGGTGCGCTCGGCCGACTGGGCGGACGCCGTGATTTTTGTTAATGGTCACGGTGGAAATGCGGAAGCCGTTGCACGTGCACTGCGCACAGCACAACTGGAAGGGCGCAAAGCCTTTGCATGGTGGCCTTCACTTCCAGATGCCGACGCCCACGCGGGTTTTGCAGAGACTTCAATGATGCTGGCAATAGCACCACACCTCGTTGACATGTCGCGCGCCGAAAAAGGAAATACCGCTTCGCTTGCCGAACTCGAACCGGTACTGCGCGCCGAAGGAGTACTGGGCGTCAGCACTAATGGCGTGCTTGGCGACCCACGCCATGCAAGTGCGCAACAAGGTTTTGAATATCTCAAGCAACTACAGCAGTCGCTCTGCGATTTCGCTGTGGAGCACTGCGTCTTAGCGGGCAAGCCATGAGCGCAAGTCGATTCATCGTTGATCCGTCTTGGAGGCGGCCGGCAAGAGGAAAAACGGTCTTCGCAGGATCGCCCATCAAGTTGTTCTCACTAAGCGACGAAGGAAAAGCAATCGTCGAGGCAATCGAGCACGGGCAGTTGCTTCCCGATGGGCACGAACCACTTACCTCTCGCTTGCTTGACGCTGGCGCAATTCATCCGCTGGTGATGCCTGGCGATGAATGCACGTTCAATTCGCTCGACGTAACCGTGGTGATTCCTGCTTTGGTTCGTAACGAAAACGACTGTCAGCTACTTAGACAACTTGTGGAATCGTGTTCCTTCGTAGCCGCCGTCATTGTGGTCGACGACTGCTCCCCCGTATTGCTACCTAATCTGCCATCGGCTCATGTGGTTCGCACAGAAGCGGCTGGCGGCCCAGGCACAGCGCGCAACATCGGCTTGCGGTTGGTGGCAACACCGCTAGTTGCGTTTATCGATCTTGATGTGTCGATTACGCCAGAAACCGTGAGTGAAATGCTGGCCTACTTCAACGCGCAGCGTGTTGGCCTAGTTGCACCTCGCGTGTGCTCCAAGCCTGGGGCAGACATCATCGCGCAGTACGAAACCGCTCGTTCGCCACTCGACTTGGGCACGGTCGAGGCACGCGTTCGCTCGGGCACTCGTGTGAGCTATGTGCCAAGCGCAATGTGGCTTTGCCGAACATCTGCGCTTCGTGAAATTGATGGCTTTGATGCTTCGCTCAATGTTGGTGAAGATGTGGATGCGGTATGGCGTCTCGACAAAGCGGGCTGGCAATGTCGCTATCAGCCCAACGCATCGTGCACACACGA
>CAMDJX010000057.1 GCA_945900735.1 Acidimicrobium ferrooxidans DSM 10331
GTACGCGACTCGTAGGCGAGTGCACCAATCACCACAACAATTCCGAACCACGCCCACGCGGTTGGTCTGTGATCAAGGATCACTGCGCCAAGCACCGTTGCCACAACAGGCTCGACAAGAGTGAGCATTGTTGTCTCGCTTGGTGCAAGCGTGCGCAGGCCGGTTGCGTATGCCCAATAGGCGAGACCAACTGAAACAATGCCAAGCCAGACAACAAGCACGATGCCGCTTGGTTGAGTGAGCCATTTGAGATCAACGAAGAATAATGATGGAGCAAGCATCACTGCGGCAATGACAAACACTCTGGCCATTGATTGTTCGCCGGGCATTCCCGAAGCAACCAACGACTTGCTTGCAACTGCGAAGAGTGCATATCCGAAACCTGCAAGAAGCGCCAAGCCAACGCCGGCTGCGTTCAGTTGTGCGTCATTGCCTGCCAACACCAAGATTGACATTCCGGCAATGGCAACAGTGGTGGCAACGAGCCACTGCCTTGTTGGGTTTTGTCGGAGGGCAACGATGGAGATGACGCCGGTGAACAAAGGCGCCGATGCGAGTGCAAAAACCGTGCCGATTGCAATGCCTGTAGAGCGCACGCCGGCGAAGAATGCTGCTGCGAAGAGGGCCATGCCAAGCCCGGCGGCTAGCCATAACCAAGGCGCCACGGGTTTGTATTCGGTTCGGGGCTGCTTGTTGCGCATGATTGCGGCAACAACGATGAGGAAGGCTGCGCCGATGATGGTGCGCATTGTGGCCACGCCAAGCGGGGAAAGGTTGTCTGGGCCAAGCTCCTGTGATGTCCCTGTAGTTGCGAAACACACTGCGGCAAACACCACAAGTAAGCGAGATCTCACACCTCGACGGTAGTTGGCACGGCTGTAGATTTGGAGGGACTAATGCTCCCGGAGCTCAGATGGATAGAGCGGCGGACTTCTAATCCGTAGGTCGTAGGTTCGATTCCTACCGGGGGCGCCAATTGAGTGCCTGTTGTGGCGTGAATAACCCTTGATTTTTGTGGGTTAGGGGCATGGAACGCCTATCCTTTCGGGGTCAGTCTTAAGAGAGGTCGCTTCTGTGAAATTTAAAAAAGGTGACACCGTTATTTACCCGCAGCATGGCGCCTGCATCGTGCATGGCATCAAGCGCATGAAGGCCTTCGGAGCCACCCAAGAATACCTCATTTTGAAGACGGTCATCAACGAGATGACGCTTTCGGTACCAACCGCAATGGCCAACCAAGTTGGTGTGCGTCCGCCGGTATCGAAATCCGAACTTGAAGACTTGCGATCGGTGCTTTCGAAGGCAGACCCACGCGTGCCAGCAAACTGGTCGCGACGATTTAAGAACCACCAAGAAAAACTGAAGAGTGGCGACGTGTATCAGGTTGCCGAAGTTGTTCGTAACTTGGCCGCCCGCGACCGCGACTCGGCCCTGTCTGCAGCTGAAAAGACAATGTACGACCGCGCTCGAATCAACTTGATTTCCGAAATTTCTCCTGCGCTCAAGGTTTCGACCGATGCCGCAGAGGTTTGGCTGGATGCAGCACTCGAGCAAGGTGTGTTGAAGCCTTCGAAGGGTGCCAAGTTGGTGAAGCAGGCCGCAAAGCCAGCACCAAAAGTAGAGCCCAAGGCAACAGCAAAGAGTGTTGCGAAGCCTGCCGCAAAAGTGGCAAAGGCTCCTGCAAAGACTGTCGCCAAAGCCGCCGCTAAAAAGTAGCTATATATATGGCCAACGTTGGGTATGTCGGTCTTGGCATTATGGGCGGGCCGATGGCGCGTCACTTGGCAACAGCATCACACTCGGTTGTTGTGTACAACCGCACCACTGCAAAAGCAGAAGAGTGGGTTAAAGCGCATGGCGGTTCATTCGCACTAACTCCGCGTGAAGTTGCCGAACAGTCTGATGTCGTATTTATGTGCGTTGGCAATGATGACGACGTGCGATCGGTTGTCTATGGTGCCGATGGCGTGCTTGCAGGCATGAGCAAAGGCAAGACATTGGTCGATCACACCACAGCTGCGGCAACTTTGGCCCGCGAGCTTTCAGTAGCGTGCGCTGAAAAGGGAGTTGGGTTTGTAGACGCCCCTGTATCTG
This sequence comes from Acidimicrobium ferrooxidans DSM 10331, assembly GCA_945900735.1. Taxonomy (GTDB): domain Bacteria; phylum Actinomycetota; class Acidimicrobiia; order Acidimicrobiales; family Ilumatobacteraceae; genus UBA3006. The sequence goes on from CAMDJX010000057.1 coordinate 2,095, forward strand.
GCGGCCAGGCAGGCGCTGAAAATGGTCAACTCACCATCATGTGTGGAAGTGACGACGTTGCTGCTTACGAGCGCATCGAACCAATCGTTGATGCGTATGCAAAACGTTGCAAACAGCTTGGCAACGCTGGCTCTGGTCAGTTGGCAAAGATGGTCAACCAGATTTGTATTGCGGGTATCGCGCAGGGCCTGTCCGAGGCGCTCAACTTCGCAAAGCGTGCCGGCCTCAACCCCGACGACGTCGTTGACGTGATTTCAAAAGGCGCGGCGCAGTCGTGGCAAATGGAAAACCGTTCGAAGACTATGGTACGAGACGAGTTCGAGTTTGGTTTTGCAGTGGAGTGGATGCGCAAAGATCTGGGCATGTGCTTTGACGAAGCGAAACGCAATGGTGCGCAATTGCCGATGACCGAGATGGTCGACAAGTTCTATGAAGAAGTTGTTGCGATGGGCGGCCGCCGGTGGGACACCAGCAGCCTCATTGCACGTTTTACGAAAAAGTAAGTTTCAATTGGTTGACGCCGCGAATGGTGATGCGGTCGCGCCAAGTTGGCTCACCTTCGATGGTGATGTTCTTGAACCGAGCAAACAGCGAGCCAACGGCAACTTCTGTTTCTAGTTTGGCGAGGGCCGAACCTAGGCAATAGTGAATGCCGGAGGCAAAGGCCATATGGCGATGCGAGTTATCTCGGTCTAATCGCAGTGTGTGTGGGTCGGCAAACATGGATGGGTCGTGGTTTGCTGCGCCTAGCGAAGTGAGCACCATGGTTCCTGGTTGCACGGTATGTGTGGTGTTGCCGACGGTGTAGTGCGCTTCTTTAAGCGGAATACGAACGGTGTGTTGCACGGGGCCATCAAAGCGAAGTAGTTCGTCAATGTGCTGTGGCTGTAGGTCAGTTTGTCGAACAATGTCTTGTTGGCTTGGGTTGTTGAGCAGGGCCAAGGTTCCGTTGCCGATGAGGTTGACAGTGGTTTCGTGGCCCGCAATGTAGAGCAATACCAAGAACGCCATCAGTTCCTCGGTGGTCATTTGTTCGCCGGATTCTTCTGCGGTGATGAGCGAGGACAGCATGTCGTCGCCAAGATGCTTGCGCCGATCCTCGATGATGGTGGTGAGATAGGGAACCAGTTCCTCCACGGCCTTGTCGGAAGCAAGCAACTCTTCATCGGTTGCTGCCGGCTCTAGCGAGTTGGTGATGATTTGCGACCAGTTGCGCAGTTCGTCAGATCGGCCCGTGGGCATATCTAGGAGATCGGAAATGATTTGAAATGGAACGGGGAATGCGAGGTCGTCGATCAGTTCCATGCCACCGTTGTCGGAAGCTTTATCGAGAACTTCGTTTACTAACTGCACCATGCGAGGTCGCAGGCGTTCCATTGCCGACGGCGTGAACGATTTGGAAACAATGCGACGAAGCCTGGTGTGGTCTGGTGGGTCGAGGTTGAGAATTGATTTAGTTCTGTTGCGGTTTCGCTCGCGGCGATCGCGGCGCACCTGGGTGGAGGCGTCGGTGGAGTATTTGTCTATGTCGCGGCTGAAGTCGGGGCTTTTCAGTGTTGAAGAAACGTCTTCGTATCGCGTGAGCACCACCATTCCGAATGGCGTGACATGGACAGGCTCGTTCGTACGAAGATCGTCGTAGAACGGGTAGGGGTGCGCTCTAAACGCGGGGTTGAGCGGATTGAATTCTGGCTGCGCCAAAGGATTAGCCCGCGAATGGATCTTTATGTTCGTACTGCGCGATTGGGAAGCCTGCCGACACCACCCACTGCGAGCCGTTGATTCGTTCGGAGAGTGCGCGCATTGCCAAATCGCCAGCGATGTCTACGGGAAGTACGCCAAGGCTGAAAGACTCGGCGAAGATTCGCGCAAGTGGGCTAACGAGCGGTGTGTCGACAAAACCCGGGCACAGTGCGCTGATGCACACGCCGTGTGGTTCGAGCGTTTGCCCGAGTGATTTCACGAAACCGACCATTGCGTGTTTCGTGAGGCCATAAATTGGGTCTGGCCCGATGGGGATAATGCCGGCGAGAGAAGCGGTAACCAAGATGTGGCCGCTTTTGCGGTTGCACATGTGGGGGATGATTGCTCGGGCGCCAAACACCACACCGTCGATGTTGATGCTGGAAATGCGCTCGAACATGTCGTTGGTGAGACGGCTGAGGGGGAATGGTTCTGGGTCACCGACAACGTTGGTGTATGTAGAAACGCCTGCATTCAAGCAAACAATGTCGAAGTTGTTGTCTTTGACAAACACTTCGTCCCACGCAGTTGCGCTGGTGACATCTAGGTGCACGTAGGTGCCGCTAACGGATGCAGCAACTTCCTTGCCGAGCGTGTCGTTGACGTCGGCTACAACAACAGTTGCACCCTCGGCCGAAAAGCGGCGAGCCATTTCGGCACCGATACCGCTAGCGCCGCCAGTGATGAACGCGCGTTGCCCTGTTAATTGGCCAGCCATGTGGTTCCCCTATTTGCCCATCGCCGCGTTGGCGAACGTGTCGATCATTGTGTCAAGTTCTTCGTCGGTTACTACAAGCGGAGGGCAGAAGGCAACGGTGTCGGTGTTGATGGCCCGCGCAATGACACCAAGTTCAATCATGCGGTCTCGAATGGTGACGCTGTTTTGATCGGGCTTCAAGCCGGCCGCCCAAACTGCGCCGTCGCCACGAACATGATCGATAGTGCCGTCTGTTGCCAATGCACCAAGGCCCTTGGAGAGACGCGCTCCAACATGTTTGGCGCGCTCTACTAAACCTTCGCGTTCGATGATCGCAAGGTTGGCGAGAGCGGCTGCGCACACCGAGGAATGACCCGAGTACGTGTAACCGTGGCGCAAGAAAAAATTGGGGTCCGACTCGAGTGCTTCCCGAACCGCAGCACCGACATACACGCCACCAAGTGGTTGATAACCCGAAGTAACGCCCTTGGCAAAGCACAACATGTCGGGAGTAACGCCGTAATGATCTGCTGCGAACCATGTGCCCATGCGGCCGAACCCAGAGATCACTTCATCGAAGATAAGAAACGCGCCGTGCTGATCGCACAACTTGCGCGCGCCTTCCAAGTAGCCGGGTGGTGGTGGCCACACACCGCCTGCACCTTGCAGCGGTTCGACGATGACTGCAGCAATCTTCTTGCTGTTGTCGCTCATGAACTTTGCCAAGTCCTCGAGGTTGTCGCTATCTACCTGCACAACCTCGGGCAGCAGTTGCCCGAACCCTTGCTTGTTTAGTGGAAGGCCTTGCGCGCTGGTGCCGCCATAGTTGGTGCCGTGATAACCGCGCATGCGCGAGATAATGATGGTGCGCTCTGGGTGGCCGGCTTGGCCCTGCGCTACGCGCGCAAGTTTCATTGCAGTATCAACCGCTTCCGAACCACTTCCGCAAAGAAACACTCGTGACTTAGGAAGTGCCGAGATCGATTGCAGTTTGGCTGCAAGTTCGTCGGCTTTTTGATTGGTGAATGGGTCGAATGTCGAATATGTCTCGAGCGTGGATATTTGGGCAGCAACGGCCTCTGCGATTTCGGTGCGACCATGGCCAACTTGGCAGTACCACAGGCTGCCAATTGCGTCGATGTATTGGCGGCCATTGGCGTCCCACAACAGCGAGCCTTTGCCCCGAACAATGCTGATGAAATCGGTCTTTGAGGGCTTGGCAAACGCATGCAACAGGGGACCGGTCATGAACTTGACGCTAGTTGGCAGGACGGTCGTTCGTCCCTCCATCGCCTAACCTGTAAGCGATATGAAGGGCCTCATCTTGTCGGGCGGCGCGGGAACGCGCCTCAGGCCCATCACCCACACCAGCGCCAAACAATTGGTGCCTATTGCCAACAAACCGATTCTGTTTTACGGCATCGAGGCCATGGCCAAGGCGGGGATCAAGGAAATTGGCATCATCATTGGCGAGACGGGCAAAGAGATCCGTACAGCAGTTGGCGACGGTTCACAATTTGGGGTCAAGGTCACCTACATCCCTCAGGACGCGCCGTTGGGGCTTGCGCATTGCGTATTGATCGCGCACGACTTCCTGGGTGACGAAGACTTTGTCATGTACCTGGGCGACAACATGCTCGAGCAGGGGCTCACCGAATTTGTTAACGATTTTCAAACTGCGCGTGCGGCCGGTGGTGCAACTGCTCCTACCGCACAGATTCTGTTGTGCCATGTTGAAAACCCAAAACAGTTTGGTGTTGCCGAGATCGATAAGAACGGCCATGTGGTACGCCTTGTCGAGAAACCCGACAACCCACCATCCGACTTGGCCCTTGTCGGTGTGTACTTGTTTGACAAAACAATTAACGAAGCCGTTCGCGCAATCAAGCCATCGCCACGCGGCGAACTAGAAATCACCGACGCAATTCAGTGGCTGGTCGATCAGAAGAAAGTGGTGCATCACCGGGTATTGCAGGGTTGGTGGATTGACACCGGCAAGAAAGACCCATTGCTTGAATGCAACCGTTTGGTGCTCGAGGTACTCGAGCCGCGCAACGATGGTGATGTAGATGCAGCCTCGCAGATTGAGGGCAGGGTAGTTATCGAAAAGGGTGCCGTTGTGAAGGGTTCGCGCATTCGTGGCCCTGTGGTCATTGGCAGCGGTTCGGTTATTGATCATTCGTACATCGGGCCGTACACGTCGCTTGGTCGTAACTGCAAAGTGGAACATTCCGAGATGGAACATTCCGTTGTGCTCGACGGTTCCAGCATCATTGGCATCGACCGTCTTACCGATTCGCTGATCGGCCGCGAAGTTTCGGTAACAAGGTCGGAACAGAAGCCGCGCGCACTTCGCCTCATGTTGGGTGACGATTCGAAAGTGGAGCTCGAGTAAATGGCAACCATCACCGAATCAACTGTTATCAGTGGCGTACAAATTGTTGAGCCTTCGATGTTCAAAGACGAGCGCGGTTTCTTCATCGAGACTTATCGCCGTCAATGGTTTCCGCTTGGTCGCGAAATGGTGCAAGGCAACCGTGGCGACCGCCAAGCAGGCTGCATCGTTGGCCTGCACTATCACCTGCACCAAAGCGATTATTGGTACGTTCCCTACGGCACATGCCGTGTGGTGTTGCACGACTTGCGAACTGGGTCGCCAACCGACGGAGCAACCGAGGTAATCGACTTGGGCGCACGCGCGGATGGTTCGCACGATCACCGAGGCATCTTTATTCCGCCAGGCGTTGCTCACGGTTTTGCATCGCTCACCGACATGACCATCACGTATTTAGTAGACAGCTATTACAACCCAACAGACGAGCGCGGCCTTGCGTGGAACGACCCGATGGTGAAAGCCGATTGGGGTATTCAGTCGCCAATATTGTCGAAGCGTGATCAAGAGAACCCAACGCGTGACAAGATTGACCCACAGTTTCAACCCCACATTGGCCTGCGTACCTGAGGTTTGCCCATGAAGATTTTTGTTACTGGCGGAGCAGGTTTTATCGGCTCGAATTACGTGCGATGGGTGCTCGCTAACACTGACCATTCGGTGACCGTATTCGACGCGCTCACATACGCCGGCAACCTTTCCACGCTGAAAGATGTTGACGACAACAAGCGTTACTCGTTTGTGAAGGGCAACATCTGCCAGCCCGGCGATGTAGAGGCCGCAATGCGCGGACACGACGCGTTGGTGCACTTTGCTGCAGAAAGCCACGTCGATCGCTCGATTGAAGGCAGCGAAGATTTCATTCTCACTAACTGCTTCGGAACCAACGTGATTATGGATGCTGCTCGACGCATTGGTATTTCGCGTGTGGTGCATATTGGTACCGACGAGGTGTACGGCTCGGTCGAGGTTGGCTCTTCAAAAGAGACCGATGGCCTCGAGCCCCGCTCGCCGTATTCCGCATCGAAGGCCGGCTCCGACTTGATTGCACTCAGTTATCACGCAACGCACGGCTTGCCAGTGGTGGTCACGCGTTGCACCAACAACTTTGGCCCGTACCAATACCCAGAAAAAGCGATTCCGCTGTTTACCACCAACTTGTTGGACGACAAGAAAATTCCTCTCTACGGCGACGGGCTAAACGAGCGCGATTGGTTGTATGTCGACGACCATTGCACCGGCGTGCACCTGGTGTTGGAAAAGGGCAACGTGGGCGAGATTTACAACATTGGTGCGGGAAACGAGACGGCCAACCGCGTGCTTGTCGACAAACTGTTGGCGCTGCACGGCAAAGACGAGTCGAGCGTTAACTACGTTGCCGATCGTCTTGGCCACGACCGCAGGTATTCGGTAGACATCGCCAAGATCACCGCCCTCGGTTGGAAGCGGAAGCGATCGCTTAATGAGGCTCTTGACGAAACGGTGAAGTGGTATCGCGATAACCGTTGGTGGTGGGAGCCGCTTAAGGGTAAGAAGTAGTGCGCATTTTTGTTACTGGAGCCAATGGCCAACTTGGCCAAGAGCTCGTTCGTTGCGTAACAGCGGCGGGGCACACCGCAATTGGTTCAACGCACGAAAGCCTCGACATCACAAACGAGCAGGCCGTAATCACCACGATCAGTGATGCAAAACCGGATGTTGTCATTCATGCCGCTGCATGGACTGCGGTCGACGCGTGCGAGAGCGACCCAAACAAGGCCATGCTCGTTAACGGAACAGCAACCGCGTACATCGCTGCGGCTGCGCACGCCGTTGGCGCGCACGTTGTCTACATCTCTACCGACTATGTGTTTGATGGTTCCAAGACTTCGCCCTATGTCGAAGCAGACGTTCCAAACCCAACAAGCGTGTACGGCGAATCCAAACTTGCCGGCGAGCGCGCACTTGGCGCAACCGACGCCATCGTGCGCATTGCATGGGTCAGTGGGTATCACGGCGCGAATATGGTCAAGACCATCTTGCGTCTGCGCAATGAACCACAACTGCGTTTCGTTAATGACCAGATTGGCAATCCAACGTTTGCCGACGATGCCGCGGCGATGATCGTTCGGTTGGCAGTCGAGAAGCGTCCTGGTATTTGGCACATCACCAATCAAGGTGTGGCCAGTTGGTTTGAGTTTGCACGCGAGGTGCTTTTGGCAGCAGGGCAGGATGCAAACAAGGTGCTGCCGATTGCTACCAGCGAGTTGCAACCGCCACGCCCCGCCAAACGGCCAGCTAATTCGGTGCTTCACAATGGCGCATTGTTGGCCGCAGGAATTAAGCCGTTGCCCGATTACCGCGAAGCCTTGCAGCGTCTCGTCCGACGGTTACTTGCCGACGAGCAGGAGTAGGGTTTAACCATGGATCAAGCTGCGCTGATTGAAGAACTTGAGCCCGTTGCTGCCAAATTGCTCGAGCGTCACATGGGTGTTGCCAAAGAATGGTTTCCCCACGAGCTAGTTCCGTACAGCCGCGGAAAAGATTTTGAACCAGGCCGCCAATGGGTGCCCGAAGATGCCGACTTTGGCTCTGCAGGAACCGAGATTGACGAGGCAGTTCGTTCGGCTCTGTATCTCAACTTGCTAACAGAGGACAACCTTCCTTATTACTTCCGCGACATCGACCGTTTGTTCGGCAGCGACACCGCATTTGGCGAGTGGGCGCGCAACTGGACTGCAGAAGAGGGCCGACACTCCATTGTGATGCGCGACTACTTCACGGTCACTCGCGCACTCGACCCAATCGCACTCGAGCGGGGGCGCATGATGCAAGTTCGTGGCGGCCAAGTACCTACGCCAAACGACGCATTCGAAGCACTGGCGTATGTGAGCATGCAAGAACTTGCCACACGCATTTCGCATCGCAACACGGGCAAGCTGATGAAAGACGAGATGGGCACCGCCATCATGTCGCGTGTGGGCAACGATGAGAACCTGCATTACTTGTTCTACCGCGACCTCACCAGCGCAGCGCTTGAGTTGGATCCATCATCTACCGTGCTCGGCATCGAGCGTGCTGTGCGCACGTTTTCAATGCCAGGCCTGGGCATTCCCAATTTTGATGCACTGTCGCGCGAGGTGGCAAAGGCCGGCATCTACGACTTGCTGATTCATCACGATCAAATTCTTGAGCCAGTGATCATGCGTCACTGGAAACTGATGGAACTCACTGGCCTCAGCGACGAAGCCGAGGCCGCTCGCGAGTCCATCGTCAAGCGCATGGCGCGCACCGCAAAAGTTGGCAAGCGCCTTTCGTCAGAACACGCAACCGTTTAACGGTCTGCGTACACCGTAAGACTGCCCGAATAGTTGGCAACCCACACCTGACGCATGTCGGCATCGTAGGTAACACCAATGGGGCG
>CAMDJX010000058.1 GCA_945900735.1 Acidimicrobium ferrooxidans DSM 10331
CTCTTCATTGCTTTGATCTGTGCAGCACCACCCACGCGAGATACCGAGATACCTACGTCGACGGCTGGACGAACACCCGACTTGAACAAGTTGTCTTGCAAGTACACCTGACCGTCGGTGATCGAGATCACGTTGGTTGGAATGTATGCAGACACGTCGCCAGCTTTGGTTTCAATCACTGGAAGTGCAGTGAGTGAACCTGCGCCGTTTGCGTCGCTCAATTTTGCGGCGCGCTCGAGCAAGCGGCTGTGTAGGTAAAACACGTCGCCTGGGTAAGCCTCACGGCCTGGTGGGCGGCGCAAGAGCAATGACATCTGACGATAAGCCTCTGCTTGCTTCGACAAGTCGTCGTACACCACGAGTGCATGCTCGCCGTTTTCCATCCAGTGCTGACCCATTGCGCAACCTGCGTAAGGAGCGAGGTATTTAAACGGTGCTGGATCGGATGCAGGAGCAGCCACGACAACGGTGTACTCAAGTGCGCCGTATTGACGGAGCACTTCTACCGTTTGAGCAATGGTGGAACCCTTCTGACCAATAGCGACGTAGATGCACTTCACACCCAAGCCGCGCTGGTTGATGATGGTGTCGATCGCGACCGTGGTCTTACCGGTCTTGCGGTCGCCAATGATCAATTCGCGCTGTCCACGACCGATTGGGGTCATGGCGTCGATTGCTTTGATACCGGTTTGCAGCGGCTCGTGCACTGGCTTGCGGCCCATGATGCCTGGCGCCTGAACTTCTACACGTCGTGAGATGGAACCAACGATGTCGCCTTTGCCGTCGATTGGGGTTCCCAACGAGTTGACAACGCGACCCAACATTGCATCGCCTACTGGCACCGACAAAATGCGTCCGGTTGCTTTTACTGGCTGGCCTTCTTCAATGCTGAATGCCTCACCAAGAACTACGGCGCCGATCGAATCTTCGTCCAAGTTGAGCGCGAGACCTACAACGCCACCTTCGAACTCGAGCAATTCGTTTACTGCGCAGTCGGGCAAACCGCTGACGCGAGCAATACCGTCACCTACTTCGGTGACGCGACCAACGGTGCGAGCCTCGGTCGATGGCTTGTAGCCATCAAGACCTTTGGTAATCGCCGCCGCAATGTCGCTTGCGGAAAGTGTTAATTCAGCCATAAATGTGTCCTTTCAGAACAAAAAATCAGATCCGTGTCTTCAATTGGTCGAGGCGGGTGCGAACGGTGTCATCAATGACTTCGTCGCCAACAACAGCAACGAGACCACCGAGAACACTTGGGTCGACAACAACTTTCAAGTTGACGGGCTTACCCGTCACTTTTGCTAACGCTGCAGCAAGTCGTGTTTCCTGATCGGCACTGAGCGCAACGGCACTGCGGATCTCGGCAACTTCTTGCTTTTTCTCGCTTGATGCGCGCTTGACCAACGAATCGATGATTGCTGGCAACTCACGAACTTGGCCGCTGTTCACGACAAGCGAAACCAACTGTGTTGTGGTGTCGGATGCTTTGCCACCCAACAACTGCTCGGCAACAAGTTGACGACGCTCGGTTGGAATGGTGTTGTCGGTGAGTGTTGCACGCAACTGCTCGTTTGATTCGAATGCACGAGCCACGCGGAAGAGTTCGTCTTCAACGCGGTCAAGTGTTCCCTCGGCCTGCGCAATTTCGAATAACGCGCGTGCGTATGCCTCTACTTTGACACTGCTCATCGTGCAGCTCCCACGCTGGTGATGAACGCCTCGATGAGGTCGTTCTTGGTTTGATCGGTCAGTGTGGCTTCAACAACAACTGGCGTTGCCAATGCAGCCAACATCGAAATCTCGGCGCGAAGTTCGTCCGAACTACGACCACGGGCAGCGCTCAAATCGGTTTCGGCTTTGGCTTCAAGTTCGGCAACTTCGGCAACGATGCGAGTGCGACCTTCGGTCAACACGGCTGCTGCTTGGGTGTCGGCTTCCGCCAACATACGTGCACGCTCGCCTGCGATATCGCCAAGTGCCGCACGAATATTCTTCGCATCCGAATCGGCATTGACCTTCGCGGCCGCTGCGTCGTCGAGTTCCTTCTGGATCTTTTCGGTGCGAGCGTTAAAGCTCTTCTTGATTGCAGGGCCGGCAAACTTGATCAACGCACCAACCACGATGACTGATGCAAGGCCGCCGTAAACGATTTCGGCGGTCTCTGGCAGCAACCAGTGGTGAGTGATAGTTGGATCTTCGCTTGCCAACAATGCATTGACGTACTGGATCATGAACGCGCTCCTGTTTGCATAACTTGTTGCACGGCTTTCTGAACTACACCAGCGTCAGGAGACTTGCCCACTGCAAGCTGCGTAGTGCGTTCAGTAACCGATGCGACGGCTGCGGCCACTTGGTCGCGTACCGCCAATCGTGCAGCGCTGATTTCGGCATCTGCGGCGGCTCGCTTAGTTGCGATCCGTGCATTTGCTTCAGCAATCTTGGCGCTGCGTTCTTCGTCCAATGTTTGGCGTGCCTTGTCGACGCGTGCTGATGCTTCGGCGCGAACCTCGGCAAGAGCTGCTTCGTACTTCGACACGTCTGTCTTGGCAGCCGTACGCGTTGCGTCGGCTTGTTCGAAGTCCTCACGAATTCCGTTGTAACGAGCGTCCATTCCCTTTTTCAATTTTGGGAAGAGGAACACACGCATGATGACCAGGAACACCAAGAACGAACCAGCACCCCAGATGAGCTCTTTGCCCTCTGGAGAGATTGGGTTCGGCCCTGTTGTTTCAGCCGTGGTCGTTGCCTCGCCCGAGGTGGTTTCCTCTTCGGAGGAAACACGAACCTCGACCAGGTCGCCCTGCAATGTCGTTACATGAACTCGCATTGGATCAGGCGAACTTCAGCAAGATGAAGGCAACGAAGCCGATAAGTGCAAGGGCTTCGGTAAATGCAACACCGAGGAACATGGTGGTACGAACCATGCCTGCGGACTCTGGCTGGCGTGCCATTGCTTCGATGGCCTTACCGAAAATCATTCCGATTCCGATGCCTGGTCCAATCGCGGCGAGGCCGTAAGCAAGACCGGCCATCTGTGCAGCCGAGTTCGCCTTAAGTTCTGCAGGCGTGAGCTCTGCAGCCACGCGTGCACTGACGTGTGCGATTCGTGTTAACGCTTCCATGTTTCTATCTCCTGTTTTGTTTTGTTATTTGTGGGTAACTATTTGGTATTCGAACTTTGCTTAGTGCTCTGGGTGCGTTGCCCCACCGATGTACACCGCGGTAAGCACCGTGAAGATGTACGCCTGGAGGAACGCAACCAAGATCTCGAAGGCCGTCAAGAAAATGAGCAGGCCGAATGGCAAGACGCCAATTGGAATGAGGAAAAAGCGCATGGTCTCGGCTTGGATCAGCGACTGCGAGAGCAGTGCGAAGATCACGAGCAACAAGTGACCAGCGAGCATGTTGGCGAAAAGACGAACAGCGAGCGAGAACGGACGAACCACAAGTGTGGAAATCAGTTCGATCGGCGTAACCAAAATGTAGAGCGCTTTTGGAACTCCCGGTGGAAACAGCACGTTCTTGAAATAGCCGAACAAACCTTGGTGCTTGATGCCGGTTGCGTTGAACACGACCCACACCAACAGCGCCATGAATGCAGGAATACCCATGCGTGCAGTTGCTGGCATCTGAATGAACGGAATGATTCCTGGCAAGTTGCACAAATAAATGAACACGAACATGGTGAGCAGGAATGGCGTCCAACCCATGCCGCTCTTGCCCATGGTTTCCATGATGATGTTTTTTTCGATGAACTCGACGATGATCTCGGCCAAGTTGCGCGCACCCTTAGGTGCTTTGCGCGCATCTTTCATCGATGCAACAAGAAACAACACTGTTCCAATAAGTGCGGACAAAATTGCAATGATGACAACTTTGTTGATGCCAGGAACAACATCTTTCCAACGAAGGATGGTGTTGATTGGAGGAAAGCTAAAACCGCGACCTTCTCCAGCTGCTGGAACAAGCTTTTCGACTACTTGTATTGCGAGTTGCGTTGAGAACACTGTTGTCATCCTGTTGTATCGACTAGTTGTTGATTGACTTGGAAACTTGGTCTTGATGTGAAGTCTGTTTCGGCTTGAGGCCGGGGAACGCGAGCGACAAAGAAACATAGCGCAATTCCCAGAAGAGCAACCCAACGTGGGCTATGACAATGGTCAAGCACAAGGGCACGAGCTCGACCCATGCCTCGTTGCGCACGAGATACACGGCAGCGGCAATAACCGCCAGCCGCAAGATGTAGCCGAACAAGGTGGCCCCCATCATCAGGGCGTACGAGATTTTGGCGGTGTACGACACCATCCATGCCGCGACCGCAAAGTTACCGAGCACAATCGCCAGCCCGTAGGCAGCCGACCATGCGCCATTTGCCCCCCAAATAAACGCCGGTGCGCCAATAAGCACTGGGGCCACGAACACGCCGCGCTTGATCAAGTCGCGAACAATCGCGGCTTCAGGCGCCGGGCCGCTGTCGCTCATTGCGAGAACCGAAACGAATTGCGGGTCGTCGTTCTTCATGCGTCTTTCGTTTCCCGCTGATGGCTTGTGGTGTCTTGCAAGCGCTGCTTGGCCAACGCCTCGATGTGCGTTCCGTAGGTGTAGTACAGCCGCGCAAAATTGCCGACAACCGAGAAAATCACCAAGCCAATAGTGAAGAGCGGCATCGTTCCAATTGCGGAATCAACGATCAAGCCGATCACCGTAAACACCAACACGCTGATTGCCATCTCTGGGCCGCGACCTAGAGAATCGCTCGAACCAGTCAGCGCCACCTTCTTTTTCGGGACGAGTTTTTTGGTGAGGGACTTCATGCTTTTGGGTGCATCCAGACGCTTGTGAAACTAAGTACAAACTAGACGCGAGGCCCCAAACCGACCAAACCGCTCGTGCGTTTGTGCAGCCTCAGTCGTTGATTTCGGTGGTTTCGTTGGCCCGACGCCACCGTGGATGCAGCACGGTGAAGAGAGCCAGAATCACTGCCGCCGCAATCAACGGCAAAAAGTTGGGAGACGAACTGCTGAGCGCGGGATACAAGGCCACCGCCGACAACAACGCAGTCCAAGACCACAAGATTACGACCGCGCGTCGTGGGCCGTGCCCAAGAGCGATCAAGCGGTGGTGCAAGTGACCGCGATCGGCAGTGGCAAAACCCTGACGATTAATCGTGCGTCGGAAAATTGCGAACACCACGTCGAAGAGCGGCACACCCAAGATGAGCAGCGGAATAAACAATGGTGCAATGAAGAAATAAGTTTGGCCGCTGAAGTTTTGCGATTGCGGATCTGCTCGCCCACCCACCACGCTTGTAGCAATTGCCATCAACAGGCCAAGCATCAGTGCGCCACAGTCGCCCATGAAGATTTTTGCCGGATTGAAATTGAACGGCAAGAACCCGATGCAGATTCCCAAAGTGATGATGGAAATCAGTGGGCCGATGTTTGGCTCGGCGAGAAGGCCCAAGTCTCCAAGGTGTTTGCTGTAAACAAAAAACGAGCCAGCAGCAATTGCCACAATGCCTGTAGCCAAACCATCAAGACCGTCAATCAAATTGATCGCCTGTGTCATACCAAGCAACCACACAACAGTGAACAACGGAATCCAGTCGTTCGACAACACAAATACATCGAGGAACGGAAGCCGGAAGTAAAACATGGTGACGCCAAACCAAACCAACACGATGCCAACGGCAACGACGCCAGTCACTTTCATCGGTGGTGACAACTCTCGAATGTCGTCCACAAAACCAAGCACAGTAATCAGCACCGCCGCGATCAAAACACCAATCAGTTCAGAGTTGCCAGAGATAACCGACGAGAAGCGATCCATTTGCGAAGCAAGCAGTAACGCAGCGATGAGCCCAACGAGAAATGCAAGGCCACCAATATTTGGCGTTGGAACTGGATGCAATCGCCGTTCATCGGGCTCGGCCAGCCAACCCTTTTTATGCGCCAAAATCTCGACGCCCTTTGTGGCGCCAGCGGTCGCCACAGCGGCACTCGCGCCGACAATCAGATAGCCAGTGAGATCAATCACGCACGCTTTGGATACACAGGGAACTTGGCGCACAACGCGGCGACTTTGCCGCGAACTTCCGCAACCGCTGCAGGGTCGTTTCGCTTACGCAATGTTGTTGCGATGTATTCGGCAATCAATGGCATTTCTGCTTCGCGCATGCCTTGCGTAGTTACCGATGGAACACCAATGCGCACGCCGCTTGTGACAAATGGGCTTCGTGGGTCGTTTGGAATGTTGTTTTTGTTCAACGTGATTCCAGCTTCGTCCAACACCAACTGCGCTTCTTTGCCAGTCAATTCGGCATCAAACGGCCTCAAGTCCACCACCATCATGTGCGTGTCGGTGCCACCAGAAACCAAACGGAAACCCTGCTGCGACAACGCCTCGGCCAGCGCCGAAGCATTCTTAATTATTTGCTGTGCATACAGTGCAAACTCTGGCTGCATTGCTTCGTGAAAAGCCACGGCCTTCGCTGCAACTGCGTGCTCGAGTGGCCCGCCTTGGCTTCCTGGAAACACAGCCTTGTCAATGGCCGCTGCATGAGCCGACGTTGTAAGGATGCAACCACCACGCGGGCCGCGCAATGTTTTGTGCGTTGTAAACGTAACGACGTCTGCATATGGCACAGGGTTCGGGTGCACTCCACCAGCAACTAAACCTGCAATGTGCGCAATATCAAACATCATGAGCGCGCCAACCTCGTCGGCAATCGCTCTAAACGGCTGTGGCTCAAGACGACGCGGATACGACGTTGTTCCGGCAACAATCAACTTTGGTTTGTGCTTGATTGCCAATTCGCGAACTTGATCGAAATCAATTCGCTCGTCGGTGTCGTTCACACGAAACGAATGGAAGTTGTACAAGATTCCGCTTGCGTTCACCGGCGAACCGTGCGTGAGGTGACCACCGTGATCGAGGCTTAGTCCCAGCACCGTGTCGCCAGGCTTAATGAGGCCAAGGTAAACCGCCATGTTTGCGCTTGCACCAGAGTGTGGTTGAACGTTGGCGTGATCGGCGCCAAACAGTTTCTTCACGCGCTCGATGGCCAGGGCCTCGATTTCGTCCACTACTGCGTTACCGCCGTAATAACGCTTTTGCGGATAGCCCTCAGCATATTTATTGGTTAGTACCGAACCAGTTGCTTCCATCACGTCTGGTGAAGTGAAGTTTTCACTCGCAATCAATTGCAGACCGGTTACTTGCCGTTCGCGTTCCTTATCAATAAGACCGAAAACTTCGTTGTCGCGTGTTTTTTCTGATGGCCAAGGCATTATCGGGCTCCTTCTTGCTGTTCAATTTCGGCAAGTTGTGCAACTCGCCGCTCGTGACGACCACCTTCATATTCGGTAGTCATAAATACTTCGAGAATTTTCTCCGCTTGATCGAAAGTGACAACGCGGCCACCCATCGACAAGACGTTGGCATTGTTGTGTGAGCGCGCCATTTCGGCAAGGTACAAGTCGTTACACAAAGCAGCGCGCACGCCATGCACTTTGTTCGCAGCAATCTGCTCGCCTTGACCGCTTCCGCCCATCACGATGCCAAATTGTGCCTTGCCATCGCGCACTGCCCGCGCCACTGCGGCGCAGATAGGTGGATAGTCAACGCTTTCGGTGGAGTGAGTTCCGAAGTCGGTAACCACATGACCTGCCCGTTCGAGCACGCCGATGAGATGCTGCTTCAGTTCGAAGCCTGCATGATCGGAACCGATCGCAATGGTTTGTTTCTGTGAAGTTGACACCGCGAACGAGCATAGGTCACGACCATTCGTACCGATAGTTTGTGATGAAATAGCCAAAACTAGAGTGGACAATGTGACGATCGACCCTCGCACCCCTGTCTTGGTGGGCCAAGCGCAGGTGGCACAACACGAGGAAACGATTGCCAACGCCAGAGGCCCAATCGAACTGATGGCGCAAGCTGTTTCCGAAGCCGCGGTCGATGCAGGAATAGCCAAGCTTGGCGATGCAAGCATCATCCGCGTCATTCGTTCGCTTTCCACGCGCGATCCGAACCCTGCGCGAAGCGTTGCGCGAGCGCTCGGCATCTCGGCAAACCGATATGCGTACACCCCGCATGGCGGCAACCTGCCACAGACACTTGTCAATACATCTGCTCTCGAAATTCAACGTGGCGATGCCGACCTGATCATTCTTACGGGCGGCGAAGCAACGCGGTCGCGTCGGCGGGCGCGAAATGCCGAACAGAACCTGGCGTGGATGTCGGCATCTGCGCAATCCGAAGGTGACGACGCGCCAGAAACCAACGGCGAAGAGTTGGTTATGAATCACGAAATTGAGTTGGGCCTCAAGATCATGCTTCCCATCGAGATCTATCCCATGTTCGAAACCGCAATTCGGTATTCAAAACAACGCACGGTCTCCGAGCATCAGCAGGCAATCAGCGAACTGTGGTCTCGATTTAGCTCGGTTGCGAAATCGAACCCGAATGCCTGGATGCGAAACGAATACAGCGCAGAAGAAATTTGGACTCCCTCTGCAACCAATCGAATGATTGGTTTTCCTTACACAAAGTTGATGAACTCCAACAACGATGTGGACATGGCAGCCGCCCTCATCATGTGTTCGGCAGAGAAGGCCCAAGCGCTTGGCGTTCCCCGAGACAAGTGGGTGTTTCCGCATGCAGGCACCGACTGCCACGAACACAACTTTGTTTCACACCGCTACTCCTTCACCGACACACCGGCTATTCGGCTTGGCGGGCAACGCGTATTGCAAATGGCCGGCACCACCCTCGACGACATCTCGTTTATCGATCTGTATTCGTGCTTCCCGTCTGCTGTGCAACTTGGCGCAAACTCTTTGGGTCTTTCACTGCAGCGTCAGCTCACGATCACTGGTGGCTTACCATTTGCAGGCGGCCCATTTAATAACTACGTCATGCACGCAATTGCGACAACAATGGAAAAGGTTCGTAGCCAACCTCAAGAGAAGGGTTTTGTTTGGGCAAACGGCGGATACGCCACCAAGCATTCGTTCGGCGTGTACGGCGCAACTCCCCCAACTAACGGCTTCAAACACGATTCGCCGCAAGATCAAGTGGATGCGCTTCCAAAACGCGAAGTTACGCCTACTGCAGATGCGGCGGGGCAAGCAACTATCGAGGCGTACAGCGTGATGCACGATCGTTCGGGCAAACCTGAAACCATTCGTGCTGCCGTGCTGCTTGCAAACGGAAGTCGTGCATGGTGCGTTTCAAACGACACGAACCTTGGTGCCGAGATGTGCGCAACCGAATGGGTTGGCAAACCCGTTGCCATAGACGCCGCAGGCCAACTTCGCGCATGACCGACACCTTCCCGCGCCAATACGCACGCACTCAGCGCCTCACGTTGGGCGAACCGCGAACCATCACCGTTAGCCCCGACGGCAAGCGTGTGTTGTTTCTTCGATCGACAAATGGCACCAACACTGTTCAGTCATTGTGGTTACTGCACGTAGAACGAAATACCGAAGTGTGCATCGCAGACGTGCGCAAACTGCTTGCATTCACCGAAGGTCATACCGAATCTGCCGAAGAACAAGCGCGCCGCGAACGTGCGCGCGAAGGTGCCGGCGGAATCGTGCAATATTCGTGCGATGCCGAAGTGCAACATGTTGCATTCGCAGTCGCAGGACACCTGTTCGTGTGCGACATGCAGCACGCAAATGAAATCGTTATCAAAAACCCGGCAAGTGGAACGATCTACGACGCGCGCATCAGCCCCGATGCGCAACACGTTGCATATGTGCGTGATCGATCGCTGTACATGTGCGACTTGCAGGGCGTCGAACGCTGCCTAGCGTCGGAAGAATCGCCCGATGTCACTTGGGGAATTGCCGAGTTTGTGGCTGCAGAAGAAATGAGCCGCCAGCGAGGCTTTTGGTGGGCGCCCGACAGCAGTGTGCTTGCCGTGGAGCGCGCAGATCACTCACCTATTCAAAGCATTTCCATTGCCGACCCGGCACAGCCGACTTCGAAACCAAGCTCGCGGCGTTACCCGTTTGCCGGTACTGCCAATGCCGTTGTTTCGCTGCATCTCGTTGCCATCAACGGAACCCGCATCGAAGTGAAGTGGGATTCCGCCGCGTTCGAATATCTCACTTCCGTGCAGTGGAATGCGCATGGGCTCGTCATCTCAGTGATGTCGCGAGATCAACGCTCCCTCGACATCAGATCTGTTGATATCTCGAACGGCGGAACCAATCCGCTGCACACCGAACACGACGAGTGTTGGGTCGAACTCGTTGTTGGCGGGCCAAGTTTGCTTGA
>CAMDJX010000059.1 GCA_945900735.1 Acidimicrobium ferrooxidans DSM 10331
CTCGTTGCCATTGATCCAGACGACCCTCTCAGCCACAAACAACTAGTTGAAGACGAAGCAGTACGCATTGTGCGGCGTCGCGGAGACCTCATCATCACCGAAACAAAACATGGATTTATTTGTGCCAACAGCGGCATCGATCTCTCCAACGTAGAACGGGGCTACGCCGCACTACTTCCGATTGACAGCGACCGATCGGCGCGCCGAGTTCGCGACATCGTAAAGGCACGTCTTGGTATCGATGTTGGTGTCATCGTCAGCGACACATTCGGCAGACCATGGCGAAACGGCCTCACCGACGTAGCCATTGGTGTGGCTGGCATTGCGGGAGTACTCGACCTGCGCGGCACCCCAGATGCATTGGGTCGCGTGATGCAGGTAACCGAAGTAGCAATTGCCGACGAGCTTGCCAGCACTGCCGAGCTCGTTATGGGTAAATCCAACGGAATTCCTGTTGCAGTAATTCGCGGGGTTGACCCCAGTTGGTTTCGGGATTCTTCGATGCGAGAAATGGTTCGCCCCGCCCAAGAAGACTTGTTCCGCTAAGAGTTTTTCTTCCTCGCAAAAATCTCTTTATACACGGAGATCCCATCAGTCAGTGACGTCCAGTGCGACCAACCAAGTTGAATCTTCGCGCGCGTCGGCGATACCGCAATTCGTGAAATATCGTGTGGCCTGCGCGCCACCTTTTTCGCTTTAAGCGTGGTCCCCGCGCCAATTTGTTTCCACAATTCTTCGATCGATGTTTGAATTCCAGTCCCAATATTTATGACGAGCCCCCCACCCTTATTGATGGAGCGCACAAGCGCATCCACGGCGTCGTCGATGTACACGAAATCCCGTGTCTCCTTGCCGTTTCCGTAGATCTCTGGGTCTGCATCGCGAATGATTGCCGATGCGAACGCTGCCACAACACCGTCTTGAGCGCGTTGCCGCAATCCATAAACGTTTGTCGTTGCCAACACCGTGAATTCAATGCCGTGAGTTTCCCGATACACGCCCAGCAGATCGACCAATGTTTGCGCCATCACGTGCGGGACCCCAATTGCATCTGCCTTGCGTCCTTCTTTCACCGGTAAATACCGCGCTGCAACTTCGCCATACAACAATCCAGCCGGAATACACACCGCCACTTTCCCCACACCGTGCATTCGCGCAGCCTCTAAAACCGAAAGCAACATTGGCACCGAGCGCAGCACATCCTGGGTATCCGAGGATTGTGGCGGCAAGAGTGCCAAGTGGAAAATCACTTCCGGCTGGCGAAGCCCGACGAGTTCGCCAAACTCGATTGCTGAAACATCAAGGTGATGAAACTTCAAAGTCCCACCGATGTTTCTGGAATCGGAAAGATTCGCAAGTGAACCCGTGGACAAGTCGTCAACTACATCTACAGCATGTCCGTCGGCAAGCAGTCGCTCGACAAGATGAGAACCAACAAAGCCGGCACCACCACAAACCAATACCTTTGTCACGCTGTGGTTTTGTCCTCTGATGGAAACTTCGCATCTGTGGCTGAAAGATTTGGTGGCACAGAGCCATCGGTGCCAACAGTGCATTGCTTGATTGATGCGCCGCTACCTACATTGCCCATGACTAAGGAGTTTTCCACACGAGCGCCCGCCTGGATGACCGCCCCAGGTAACAGCACGCTGTGCTGAATAGTCGCGCCACTGGCAATTCGCACGTCTGCGCCAATGACGCTGTCGACAATTCGAACTCCTTCTTCAATCACGGCAGATTCATGCACAGCAGAATCATGCAACTTGGCAACGTGAATATTGGCGGCAATATAGGTATCTGGTCGTCCGGCATCAATCCAGTAATCGTCAGTTGCCATCGCATACAACTGGCCCTCTTCCACCATTGACGGAAAGACCACACGCTCGATCGAAAGTTTTGTATCACCTGGCATTCGTGTGAGCACCGAAGGCTCGAACACGTAGGTGCCTGCGCTGGCATTTCGACTTGTTGTTTCACCGACTTGAGGTTTTTCAAGAAATCGCAAAACTTTGCCGCTGGCGTCTGTTTCTACAATCCCGAACTGGGACGGATCGTCTACGGGCGTGAGGGAAATCGTTCCCTCGCCATCATGGTTGCGATGAAATGCAATGAGTGAAGCAACATCAAGATCTGTCAGCACATCACCATTTGCAACCACAAATGTGTCGTCTATTCCGGCCACTCTTGCCGCAAAGCCAATTGCTCCCGCAGTGTCGAGCGGTGTGTCTTCAACTGCATACGTCACTTTGACCGAACCGCACATGCCGTTTGGAAATGCTGCATAAAACGGTTCAGGTTTGAAACCCAGTGCCAATACCGCGTCTGTTACTCCACCAAGAGCAAGTGAGTTCATCAATCGCTCGACCATTGCGACATGGGCAATGGGCAAAAGTGGCTTGGGAATTGAGTACGTGAGCGGACGAAGTCGGGTTCCGAATCCGCCTACGAGCACCACCGCGTGCATCGCGAGTGTTCTAACCCTGCTGTTGGTAAGTGCCGAGAGTTGCAGCCGAGGCTGGTTGCGGTATTTCAGTACCGTCGGCAGTAAACGCCAGCACGATGACCATTCCATCGCCAGTGAGGCGAACCCCATCGAAACTTGCAATCGATAGTTTCTGCGCTGCGTCTACCGTGTCCCATACGACGACGGTCAACGTTGCGTCTTTGTCGCCACACTTTGTGTCGGCTTCGGAGATTTTCTCGCCACCATTGATTGTTGGTGGAAATGTGATTTCATCGTCGGTCACGGCAATACCGTAAAGATCGAGAATGGTGCCAAGCACTGCCTTGCGTTCGCCCGCAAGAACTTGTGGCTTCCATGTCACGATGCCATCCGCAACGATTGATGCTGGATCTTCCGGATTGACCGCAGCGATATCTTCTGGGCCAGACGGCATTCCTTCTACCCACGCGTCGCACTTATAGACGCCAAATGAAGTTGCATACGACTGGTTGGCAGTTACCGATGCATCTACTGGCTGACCACTTTGTCGGGCATAGGCAATGAGAATGGTTCCAAGTATGACGACTGCCAAAATGACGGTTGGGAAAAGCGACCCGCCCTGAAAGCGGACCTTCTTACCTTTGCCCTTTTGCGCGAGTTGGGCGATTTTCTTCGCTGATGTTGATCGTGCCACGAAGACCAAAGGCTATCGGTTGTTGAGGTAAATCGCCTCGTATGCAGCCGCGACGGCGCCGGGAGAGGCATGCTGCTCCACCCACACTCGCCCGTTTGCGCCCATGGTCTTGCGCAAATTCTGGTCGTTCAATAGCGTTTTCAGTGCTTCAATAAATGCGTTTTCGTTGTCGGGCGGCACCGAAAGACCAGCACCACTTTCGGTAAGGATTCTCGGAATTTCCGAGCCCTCATCAATTGCGGCAAGGACGGGCCGCGACGCAGCAAGGATGGAATACGACTTTGAAGGAACACTGACCGATGCAAGCCCCGCCCGTAATGGAACCACATGAATGTCGCCCGTTGCAAGCACTTCGCTCAGGCGCTCAATCGGTTGATACGGAGCAAAATACATATTGGGAATACCACTCGCCTGATCCTGCAACGATTGTCGCGCGGCACCGTCCCCATTAATCACGAAAGCAATGTCGGGCAATTGTCGGGCTGCGGCGATCATCATTCCAAGCGACTGCGAGAAGCCAACGTTGCCCGCGTACATCACCACCAAACGATCGTCGATCCCCAATTCGCGACGATACGACGTCATTCGTTGGCCGGGAGTTATTGCTGCCGTATCCACAAAGTTTGGAATCACATGCAGAATTGCTTGAGTAGCAGGATTTACTTTCTGCGAAATGTTGCGTCGCAAATCTTCGG
This sequence comes from Acidimicrobium ferrooxidans DSM 10331, assembly GCA_945900735.1. Taxonomy (GTDB): domain Bacteria; phylum Actinomycetota; class Acidimicrobiia; order Acidimicrobiales; family Ilumatobacteraceae; genus UBA3006. The sequence continues at coordinate 3,833 of CAMDJX010000059.1, forward strand.
AAAGCAACACCACAGCATCGGAGCGTTTGTAGCTGGCTCCCTCCAGCAAATACGCCAGGCGAATGATCTGCTTACTGGTGATTGCTCCAGTTTGTATTGCAGCATCTGGAAAGACATCTTGGATGTTGAAAACAAGCGAACCACCGCGAACCAATTTGATGAACCAGCCAGTAAGGCCAAGTGTGAGCGGCGGTGACATTGCAAGTACTCCATCAATGCGCCGGGGTGCGCCACCCGCGCGCAAGCCACACAAGCCAACCAACTTGCTGAACAAAAGAAAGCCCACCGCACGGCGAAGCAGATTGCTCTTCGATTTTCCCGGAAACGGATGCACTCGAGTTATTGAACCCCACGTCGTTTGCTGTGTCCTCCACAACTTGCCTCCCCATCCAGCATCAATTGCATGCTCGCGGTACCAAGGCAACGAAGTAACAACATGCAATTGATGTCCGCGCGCTGCGAGTTCGTGCACGATTCTGGTCATCACCACACCGGTAGGAGCCATGTCTGGCTCGAAATGCGGGCAGAGAACCACAAGACGGAGCGGCTTCACTAGCGACCAGCCCGCAACAATGTCAATGCTGCATCGTAAGCAACGCACAAATCTTCGGCACTCTTTGCGCTAGTGAATTGCGCACTGCGCGTTAGGCCTCGTGCAATCAATTCGGCCTTTCGCCTACCAACTTCGTTCAAAGAATTGGCCCACGCAGATTCCTCCAACGGCAACACAAGGCCTGCGTCGCCAACTACTTCCGGTAATGATGCGCAGTCGCTGGCGATCACCGGCGTACCAAGCGCCATCGCCTCCACAACTGGAGCCCCGAAGCCTTCATACATACTCGGAAACACCAGCGCCTCCGCCAATCGAATCAAACCGTCGCGGTCGTTTGCGCCAACCCGTCCAATTCGTATTGCACGATCCTCTAGACCCAATTCGACAATCATTTGATTGACATGGGTATCGGCCAACCCGTGTCCGCCGGCCATCACCAACTTCAAGTTGTGATCGCGCCAGGGGCCAGTAAGTAAACGCAACACAAACTCGTGATTCTTGTGTGGGTGTGTCATGGCAGGAAACATCAGTATGCGCGCATCACCCAAATGAAAACGAGAGCGAAGCTCAGCTTCATCGGTTGCGCTTACGCCAATATTTGGCTCCATGCCGTGCCGCACCACAAATGAACGCGACTGCACATTGCCGAATGCTGAGTCAAGTGACTGGCGCACGTAGTTGGTTGGTGTAGCGACGCATGTTGCACGACGCACCGATGAAGGAACGCGATTGCGAAGGTAGCGCAATTTCATTGCGTTGAAATATTGCGGATAGCTGAGGTACTGCACATCGTGAATGGTGAGCAGGGTTGATGCGTTTCCTCTGCTTGGCAGCGTGCCACCGCCATGATGCACGAGGTCGAAGTTGCGTGTCTTGCTTGCAAGCCATGTGTTTTCCAGGGAAACGCGCAACTCTCGATTGGTGCAGCTATTTCCAACTTCCACAATTCGCACCGACTTCGCAACGTCGGGGTGGGCAACCGAAAAACTTCGCGGAGCAAACACTGTCACATCGAACGGTGCGTTGATCTCATGCAATCCCACCAGTTGACGAACGAAATACTCTTCGCTTCCGCCAACCTGGCCAGGAACGCACCACAGCATGTTGATTGCAACCGATGGCTTACTCATGAATGTGCAATCACCTCGTCGTACACCTGCGCTGTTGCCAAGGCTGTGGCTTCCCACGACATTGCCTTGGCGCGTTTGCGCCCGAGGTCCGCGAGCGCTTCCCTGTTAGCCAATGCCATAGTCACACCGTTGGCAATACTTTCGATGTCAAAGGGATCAACTAGTTGCGCGGCGCCGTCGGCAACTTCTTCTGTTGACGTTCCTTTACTTGTCACAACCGGCACACCCTGCGCCATGGCTTCCAAAATTGGCAGCCCGAAGCCCTCCCACACCGACGGGTAACACAACGCACTCGCACCCGCATACAACGCCGGCAAGAACCACTCTTCGACATGCCCAACAAACCGCACATCGTGAGACGGCGGAACGCCGACGTCTCCCCAACCTGATGCGCCGGCAACAACAAGAGGCGGCAAGTCGTTGCGCGTGGATAAAGCACGGACAAGTCGCTCTAAATTCTTGCGTGGTTCGAGCGTGCCAACAAACAGCAAATAACTTTCGGGCAACGAATAGTGGTTTCGAACTTGCCCAATTTCATCAGCAGTCACTTCGATTGCTCGAACGCCAAGCGGCACCAAACGAATTCGGTCTGGGCTGAAGCCGGCTTCGAGGCAGTCGTTGACGGTCGCCATCGAACTACACAGCAACATGTCTGCTCGCTTTTTCAATACCTTTATGCTTCGTCGAAATACATCGTTGCCGCGCTTCGTGAAAAACTCCGGATGATGCAAAAATGCCAAGTCGTGCACCGTTGCAACCATTTTCTCTTTTGTAGCAAATGGGATGATTGATGTGCAATGCACAAGATCGATGTTTGGTATTGCTCGCTCCACTCGCGGCTGATTGCATCGCAACGATAATTCGTAAAGCAATGGCCCAGACGCCGGCAGCCCCGCGACATCAATAGAGATGTCGAAGGTGACACTTGGGTCCTCTCCGTGCCGACCGGAAACACCAACAAGTTCGATGTCGGGCCGCACTGCGGGAAGTGCACGTGCCACTTCAATGGCCGAAACTGCCGTGCCTCCAGGCACTCGGTGCCAGCACTGCTCAAGCGTGTAAGCGACCCGCACGCCTTCCATTGTGCCAACTCAGTATCGTCTAAGCATGCCTACTTCGACGTCCGCCACCGTTTCGCCTGCTTATTGGGCTAATCGCACAGTTGTAGTAACAGGCGGCAACGGATTTCTTGGCTCGAAAGTGGTTTCTACATTGCGCGACGCAGGCGCCACAGTTGTTGCACCAACACATGCAGAGGCCGACTTCACTCTGGCCGGCGTGGCAGAGGAGCTGTTTCGCAAGCACAAAACGAGCCATGTCATTCACCTCGCAGCACGCGTGGGAGGCATTGGGTTCAATCAGGTTGCTCCAGCGCAGTTGTATCTCGACAACTTGCTGATGGGAACGCTGACCATCGAGGCCGCGCGCGCCGCAGGCGTTGAAAAAACCGTGATCCTCGGAACCGTGTGCTCGTACCCAAAGTTCACTCCAGTGCCGTTCCGCGAAGAATCATTGTGGGATGGTTACCCCGAAGAGACAAATGCTCCTTACGGAATTGCAAAGAAAGCAATGCTCATTCATGCGCAGGCAAATGCGGCGCAATACGGTCAGCAGTTTGCATGTGTGATTCCCACCAATCTCTACGGCCCGGGAGACCATTTCCATCCATCCGTTTCCCACGTGATTCCCGCATTGATCAAGAAATGTGTCGAAGCTAAAGAGAACGGAGACTCGAGCGTCTCTGTTTGGGGCACCGGCACTGCAAGTCGCGACTATCTCTATGTGGTTGATGCCGCCCAAGCAATTGTTCTGGCGGCCCAAATGCGAAACAGCGCGGAACCACTGAACCTTGGCAACAACCGAGAAGTCACCATTCGAGAAACCGTTGAAACGATTGCTCGCATCGTTGGCTTCACCGGAATACTTGAATGGGATTCGTCGAAGCCAGATGGTCAACCGCGTCGACGTGTTGATGCCAGCAGAGCAGAGCGCGAACTTGGTTGGCATGCGTCCACCAAATTTGAAGACGGCTTGCGCAACACCGTTGATTGGTATTTAGCAAATCGCGAATTAGCTGAGAAAGCGCCCCGATAATTTCGTGAACTTGCCACCACCAAGCGTTCCGCCTCCCCCGCCACCGCCGCGCGCCACCACTCGACGCCCGTCGGCTCGCATCCAACGCCGTGAGCGTGTGCGCCAACAGCAAACAACTCCTCGATGGGCAGGCCCCAATCGACGTCGCTCCAATCAAATGTCATTTACTAATGCGATCATTGCAACGAATGTCGGCCTATACGTGTGGGGAATACTCAACTCGTTTGCCACAACTTCACGTGGAGGAATAACCGACTACGAAGCCAGGCTCGGGCTCATGCGTCAGTTCATCGATGCCGGCGAGTGGTATCGCCTGATTTCATCGGGGTTTTTACACTTCGGACTTCTTCACGTAGCAATGAACATGTTTCTGTTGTTTCAGCTTGGCCGCATGCTCGAACCGCTTCTAGGACCAGGCAAGCTTGGTTTAATTTATTTCGTATCTATGCTCGGCGGCGCGGCAGGCGCATTGCTGCTCAGCCCAAATGCATTCACCGGTGGTGCATCCGGCGCAGTATTTGGCGTAATGGCTGCGGCAGTAGTTGGTATGCGTGAGCGCGGAACAAACCCATTCCGCACCGGCCTCGGCATGACATTTGCCATCAACATTGCATTCACGCTGGCAATTCCAGGTGTTTCAATCGGTGGACACTTTGGTGGCGCAATCGCCGGAGCGCTCTGCGGCGCCGTGATTCTTGCACCTGCTCAATGGCGTTTGCCCGCATGGAGCCAGACAGTTATTCCCGCGCTCATTGGACTCGCCGCCATTTATATTGCCGTTACACCCTCGCTGTAACTTCACTTCAACTTCCTCCAATTCTGCTCATCTTTACGTTTGGAGAAATCATGCTGCGCACCCTTCGTGCACCCGTATATGTTCCGTCGCCTCACATCGACCCCATCACCACGCCTCAACACGCACTGGCTGTTTTTTCACTTGCCATTCGTCGGCCACTTTGCCCCGAGCTGCTCGTCATCATGCTCGACTCTCAGTTCTGTGGCGTTGGACTTCTGTCGTTCGACTTAGATGCACCGTTATCAGATGTGCTCGATCAAGCAGTCGGTATGTGCAGCGCAACAGACGTGACTACATCAATCATTGCTGCAAGTGTTAAACCGCAGCCCACGCACGTCGGTACCGAAAACAGCGAGTGGCAACTCATTCGCGAAACGTGTCGGCGCGCGGGCATTACCGCACTCGACTGGTACGTGATAACAAGTGGTGCTGTTACGTGCCCAAGTAGGCGTTAGTGGCAGCCGCAACCGGTGCCGCAACCACCCGTGGCGCGCGGCATGCTTTTTTGCGGCGCCGATGCGCCACCAACCGAAGCAAACACGCTGAGTAGTCGCACTGCATTGTCATGCCCATCGGGGCATGTTGCTGGAGTGTCCGCCTCCGACATCGAACGTCGCTCCTCGAAAACCGAATCACACGTCTTGCAACGAAATTCATAGGTAGGCATGCCCCTAGTGTAGAAGCGTGAGTACCCCCACACCGTTGAAAACCCGGCCTGCGCCAAGCCTTGATACCGAACAAGAATTAGAAACGGCCGAACCAAGCATGGCCCATATTGTAAAAACTGAACCCGGCGAGGACGCGGCCGGCAAGGTTCTCGAAGCCCGGATTTATGGAACCCCGCTCGAAGCCCTGTGCGGACATGTCTGGATTCCGTCTCGCGACCCGAAGCAGTTGCCGCTGTGCGATAAATGTAAAGAAATTTATGAAACGTACCGAATGTTTAATGACGGCCTTAACGAGCGCCCCTCCGAATAGCTAACGAAAATTTCGGGCAGCTACTTTGGCACCCACGGCCAACGGTGCAATGTGTTCTGCAACAACGTTGATGACGCCTCCATCACCCACTTCCAATCGGCCGCGAACCAACAGTGCACCTGCTCCACGCGCAGCTTTTCGATATCGCGCCCAACAACCAACCGAACAGACCACGTTGATTAGACCGGTCTCATCTTCCAGGTTGATGAAAGTAATTCCTTGTGCAGTCATTGGTCGTTGTCGATGCGTCACCGTGCCAGCGACAAGCACTTTTGCGTCGCCGGCCTGACCACGCGATGGCAAGTCGGCCGCAACCACAACGCCCATGCGTTGCAATTCGGTGCGCAAAAACTCGGTTGGGTGACCCGTCGGAGAAACGCCAGTGGCCCAAATATCGGCGATTGCTTCCTCGAC
>CAMDJX010000060.1 GCA_945900735.1 Acidimicrobium ferrooxidans DSM 10331
ACTTTGCCACCGAGGGAATTGTGCCACTACACATCACCTACGAGCAGTTGACTCTAAATATGGATTCGACCGTGCGCAAAGTCATGGCCTTTATCGGCTCCCCTGTTGATCTGGTTCCGGCCCCACAAACGAAGAAGCAATCCGAATCCACCAGCCGTCAATGGGCCGAGCAGTTCGTGACCGAGCACCCTGAACACGCGCACCGATTGGGCACGCCCCAGTAACGAAGGGTGCAAAACCACGCATTCTCCTGCGACAATGGAGCCGTGAGTAACAAACACGTCTCCGACATTTTTGATCAGGCAGCATGGGACGAAGTTCAGGGCTTCTCGTTCACCGACATTACATACCACCGCGCAAAAGCACACGGGACTGTGCGCATCGCATTTAACCGACCAGAAGTGCGCAATGCGTTTCGCCCTTCAACTGTGGACGAACTTTTTGTTGCGCTAGATCACGCAAGGCAAAGCACCGATGTTGGATGTGTACTCCTCACTGGCAATGGCCCCTCGCCGAAGGATGGTGGCTGGGCGTTTTGCAGTGGTGGCGACCAACGCATTCGTGGCAAAGACGGATACAAATACGCAACGGGTGAAACTGCAAGCACCATCAATCAAGGACGCACAGGACGATTGCACATTTTGGAAGTGCAACGCCTCATTCGATTTATGCCCAAAGTGGTGATCTGTGTAGTTCCTGGCTGGGCGGCAGGCGGCGGACACAGCCTGCATGTTGTTGCCGATTTAACAATTGCCAGCAAGGAGCACGGTCGTTTCAAACAAACCGACGCAGATGTTGCAAGCTTCGACGGTGGCTTCGGGTCTGCATATCTGGCGCGCCAAGTTGGCCAGAAAGTTGCTCGCGAAATTTTCTTTCTCGGTCGTGAATATTCTGCCGACGATGCGAAACGCATGGGTATGGTCAACGAAGTTGTTCCTCATGCCGAGTTGGAATCGACCGCATTGCAATGGGCAAAAGAAATCAATCAGAAAAGCCCCACCGCACAGCGCATGCTCAAGTTCTCGTTCAACCTGATCGACGACGGACTGGTTGGACAACAAGTGTTTGCTGGCGAGGCAACACGCCTCGCATACATGACCGATGAGGCAGAAGAAGGACGCAATGCATTCCTTGAAAAGCGTGACCCCAATTGGGACGCTTACCCCTGGCAGTTCTAGAACCCCGCATAATCCGTGATCATTGACATCGAGAGCGCGTCGGACGAACGGCTGCATGCGTTTCGTTGGCGAGAACGACAACTAACAACAATTGCCCAACGCAAGAGTGTTCTCGGAGAGGGAATGTTCATCGCTGAGGGCGATTTGGTCGTTCGTCGCGCACTTGAAGCAGGTTGCAAGCCAGATGTGGTGCTGTGCGATCCAAAATGTGCGCACGAGTTTGCCGACTCCGTTCATCAAGCGGGCGGCACCACCCTGACTGCTTCCGCCGACATACGCCGAGAGGTAACCGGGCTTGGAGTGCCACTTGATGCAATTGGTGTCTTTCTTCGACCACCAACATCAGATGCGCAAGACCTCATCAATGTCTCAACACGGATCATCGTGTTGGACTGCGTTGATAACCCCAGCAATGTAGGCACCATTGCTCGCAGCGCTGCGGCGCTGGACTGGAACGCGCTGTTGCTTGACAGCACATCTGCCGACCCGCTTGCCCGACGCGCACTTCGCGTGAGCATGGGCACCACCTTCAAGCTTCCATTTGCCAGAGTTTCCGATGTTGGCGAGACGCTCCAACTGTTAGCAGCACGTGGGTTCTCAATTGTGGGAATGACGCCGCACCACCCAACCAGAGATGTGGCGAACCTGCGGGAGATAGAGCTTGCAAACAATCAACCCAGAGCGGTTGTGCTGGGTTCGGAGCGCCAAGGCCTCAGCGATGCAGCACTTGAATACTGCAATGTGCTGGCACGTGTCGAAATGGCAGACGGAATTGATTCGCTAAATGTTGCGGCCGCCACCGCTATTGCGTGTTACGCGTTGCGTTAACTACTGCCCCGTGTTCACCAGGTGTTGAGCAGCATTGCTCATGTACTCGCTCAACCTTGTACGCACCGAGTCTGAAGTTGGCATTGCGTCAATTGCGCTTTGCATGTGCATCAGCCAGTGATCTCGCTCACGTTCGCCAATCGCAAAAGGAAAATGGCGCTGTCTCAGCCTTGGGTGACCGCGCTCGTCCGAATAAGTGGTGGGGCCACCCCAATACTGCATAAGGAAAAGTGAAAGTCGCTCCTTGGCACCCTCAAGATCGTTGCGGTCGGGATACAGCGAGATAATTATTTCGTCGCTGACAACGCCCTCATAAAACTTGTTGACGAGTTCGACGAAAAAATCGCTTCCCCCAACCTCTTGATACAAGCTGACTTCGTCACTCATGCGAGCTAGAAAAACTCCGGCTCTTCCCAACCCGGAAAAATATCGGGAAGGTCGGTCGAAACTTTTCCTGTGAACTGTGCAGGCCTCTTTTCAAGGAAGCTGGTGACACCCTCACGCACATCCTCGCTTCGACCGCGAATTTGTATGCCGCGCGAGTCGACACGATGCGCTTCCATCGGGTGTGAAGCACCAAGCATTCTCCACATCATCTGACGAGAAAGAGCAACAGAGACCGGCGCGGCATTATCGGCAATCTCTCTCGCTAAACCGCGAGCCACATTCATCAGCTCGTCGACCGGGTGGACACTGCGCACTAAACCACCTGCAAGTGCCTCCGCCGCTGAAAACACTCGCCCAGTAAACACCCATTCCTGAGCCTGCTGGATACCAACAATTCGTGGCAGGAACCATGAGGAGCATGCCTCCGGAACAATCCCCCGACGCGTGAAAACGAAACCAAACTTTGCGGTGTCCGCAGCAATACGAATGTCCATAGGCAATGTCATGGTGACGCCGATGCCGACACCAGCACCGTTCAATGCCCCAATGATTGGCTTATTGCATTGGAACATTCGCAGCGTCACTGTGCCACCACCATCGCGACGGAACTTACTTGACGATTCGGTGCTCAACTTGCCGTCGCTAAATGTGTCGCCGCCTGCGGCCAAGTCAGCACCGGCACAGAACGCCCGACCAGCGCCGGTGACTATCACCGCACGCACATTGTCGTCAGCATCTACCTGATCAAAAGCATCTATCAACTCGGTCATCATCACATAAGTGAATGCATTGAGCTTCTCGGGGCGATTAAGCGTGATCGTCGCTATGCCATCCTCTACTTGATAAATGATGTCTGAATAATTGGGTGCAACTGAAGCCATACCCAACCTTACGTTGGGTGGCTAGACGTCGAGAAAGCGGGACGCAGCAATTGCAGAGCCGACAGCCCCGACTACTGCGCCAATTGCCAAGATCATCAGCATGACGCCACTCAGGTAACTGGACGGAACGACCAATGATGAGATGCCAGTGCCTGGCTTAAATGAGGCGACCCCATTAGTCCATGCCGAATTGAGCACCCACAAGCCTCCGCACGAGACGACTGCCCCAATGAGACCTTGCAACAATCCTTCGAGCATGAATGGAATGCGGATAAACCAGTTCGTTGCTCCAACAAGCTTCATCACTTCGATTTCTCGACGGCGCGCGAACATTGCGGTTCGGATGGTGTTCCAAATAAGCCCAACCGCAACAACCAGCAAAACAAGCGACATAACGAGCGTTACCGTGCGAACAAAACCAGACAGCGTCGAAATCACCTGAAACTCGTCTTCGGCCAGGGCAACATCTTCTACACCCGGCAACGAACGGTATTGCTCGCTAAGGCTTCGCACCAAGGCCGGGTCTTGCGTGATTGGCACAACTTTAAACTGAGAAGGAATATTCTCGGGAGTAAGCAGGCTGAGCGTTACTGGGTCGCCAACAAAAATTCGTTTGGCTTCTTCATACGTTTGAGCTTTGTCGAGATAAGCAAGCTTTTCGGTATCGATGATGGTTGGCGACGAACGAATTGTCTGGTCCACAAGCGATATTTGCTCTGGTGAGGCATCGCTGCGGATAAACACGATCATTTCGACGTCGCCGCGCCACTGCACCAACAAGTTGTCGAACGCGCGCTGAATGAGCAACGTTGCACCTACGAGCAGTAAGGCGATCGCCGAAGTAAGAATGGCTGCGGCGGTAAGCGTGAGGTTGCGCCGAAAACTGGCCCACATTTCACGGAACGCATAAGTGATTTTGGCGATCATTCGTATACCCCGCGCTCTTGGTCGCGCACAATGACGCCACGATCCAACTGGATGACTCGACGGCGCATGGCATTCACCACGCGGTGATCGTGCGTTGCCATCACGACAGTCGTTCCGGTTGTGTTGATTTCGTCAAGTAACGCCATGATGCCCTCACCCGTTGCGGGGTCGAGGTTGCCCGTTGGCTCGTCGGCTAACAAGATCAGGGGACGATTGACGAAAGCACGCGCGATCGACACGCGCTGTTGTTCGCCACCAGAAAGCTGATGAGGGAAACGGTCTTCCTTGCCCGCAAGGCCGACGAGATCGAGAACTATGGGGACTTGTCGGCTCACCATATGCCGTGGCTTGCCAATCACTTCCAGAGCGAATGCAACGTTTTCAAACACTGTCTTGTTTGTGAGCAGCTTGTAGTCCTGAAAGACGTTTCCCATGTTGCGCCGCAAGAACGGAACTCGCGAGTCGGAGATTTCGTTGATGTTGCGACCTGCAACCCACACGTCACCGCGCTCGGGGCGCTCTTGCCGGTTGATCAATCGCAGCAGTGTTGATTTTCCAGAACCAGATGGACCAACCAAAAAGACGAAATCACCCTTCGCCACGTCAAACGAGGCGTCGCGAACGGCGACATTCTCGGCGCCGTATCTCTTGGTCACATTTTCCAAACGGATCATGGGGGCCCTCTCAGGTAGCCGACGCTCGTTACCCAACAGTCTAATTTATGATTCGGAGTTTGCGCGTCGCCAGCGCAGGAAGCCTTCCATAAACAGGTCCAAATCGCCATCAAGTACACCTGCAATATTTCCGCTTTCAATATCGGTGCGCACGTCTTTCACCATTTGATATGGCTGCATTACGTACGAACGAATCTGACTTCCCCACCCAACTGTTGCCGACTTTCCCGCAATCGTTCGCAATTCTTGTTCGCGCTCTTCTTCAATGCGTGCAGCAACCATCGTTCGCAAACGCTTTAATGCATTCTCACGGTTTTGCAACTGTGAACGCTCCTGCTGAGATGACGCCACCAACCCAGTCGGCTCGTGAATGAGACGCACTGCCGATGAAGTTTTATTCACGTGCTGACCGCCTGCACCCGATGCGCGAAACACCTCCATGCGGATATCGCTTTCGTTTATCTCTACGTCGAGGTCGTCGAGCACAGGCCAAACCTGGATGGTCGCAAAGCTTGTTTGACGGCGGCCCTGATTGTCGAATGGGCTAATGCGAACAAGACGATGCGTGCCGCGCTCGGATGTAAGCATGCCATAGGCGTAGCGCCCACGAACCGTAAAGTCGGCGGACAGAATGCCAGCTTCGGTGCCAAGAGAAATGTCGCCAACTTCGATGGCAAATGCTTTTCGCTCGGCCCAACGCGTGAACATACGCAGCAGCATTTCGCTCCAGTCCTGCGCATCGACGCCGCCATCTTTGGCATTGATCTGCACGATTGCGTCGGCTTCGTCATGTACCCCCGTGAACAAGCTGCGCAACTCCAGCGCATCCAGTTTCGACTGAGCAAGAGAAATACCACGCTCGAGCTCGGGCTCTTGTGTCTCGTCATCAACTTCTCGAGCCATCTCGTGCAACACTTCAAGATCCTCTACAGATGACGCAAGTTGTCGAAAATCTTCGAGATCAGTTTTGAGTCTTGCGTATTCAGCATTTACTTTCTTGGCATTGTCTTGGTCGTCCCACAAATCCGGACGAGCCACATCTACTTCGAGGTCAATCATGCGCTCTTTTCCAGCCGCCACCTTGAGATAAACGGAGGCTTCGTCTACGCGCCGGCGAAGGTCGTTGAGGTCGTTCGAGAAGTCACGCATGATGCACTAATTATTAATGGTGTTATTCGCGCCCGTGGCACATTTTGTATTTCTTACCCGAACCACAAGGGCACGGTGCGTTTCTTGGCGTTGTCGACCAATCCTCGGCGGATTTAACGACAGTCTTTTGTGCGGGAGCAGAAGATGGTGCGGCTTCGGGGGAAACCTCGGAAAACGCCGTGTTCTCTTCGGTCTCAAATGATGATTGCTGCAAGTTTTGCACCTGCATCGTTGGTGCTTCGTTCTTTACCACCTGCACGTGCATCACGTACTTGACAAAGTCCTGGGCAATCCCCTTCATCAATGCACCGAACATTTCGAAACCTTCGCGCTGCCACTCGGTAAGCGGATCTTTTTGACCCATGGCTCGAAGGTTGATGCCCTCTTGTAAATAATCCATCTCTTCGAGATGCTCTCGCCAACGCTGATCGATGATGCGAAGCATGACCTGACGCTCTACCTCGCGCATCGTTGCCTCGCCCATCTCTGCCTCGCGTTGCGCGTAGAACCGAGATGCGTCGGCCATGATCACGTCGTACATGTCGTCGGTGTTGGCGCAATCACCCAGGTGGCCAATGGTGACAGCCGAAGGCCAGAACGAAACGAGCTCGCGTGCCAAGCCTTCCAAATCCCATTCGTCATCTGCATCCGAAACGCAATGAGTCTCGATTAGTGCATCCACTGCCTCGGCCAAATAGTCCATTGCAGCGACTTTCAGATCGAGACCTTCAAGAATCTGATCGCGACGCTGATAAATCACCTTGCGCTGCTCGTTCATTACCTCGTCGTACTTGAGAACATTCCTTCGAATTTCGCCGTTTCGCTGCTCAACGGTGGACTGCGCACGCTCGATCGCCTTCGTCACCATGCCCGCTTCAATCGCTTCGTCTTCCGGAAGCGCGCGACCCATCACCCAGCTCAGTGCACCCGTGGCGAACAAACGCATCAATTCGTCATCAAGGCTGAGATAAAAGCGGCTTTCGCCCGGGTCACCCTGGCGGCCGGCGCGACCACGCAATTGGTTATCGATTCGCCTCGACTCGTGGCGTTCAGTGCCAAGTACATAGAGGCCGCCAAGTGAACGAACCTTGTCGCCTTCTTCCTGACAAGAAACTTTGTACGACTTCACAAGCTCGTCATAACGAGCTTGAGCGGCCGTCCTGGATGCGCGATATTCGTCGGACATTTGGGCAAGCGGAAGCGACAAGTCGGCTTCGTCGGCAAGCGTGTCTGGCGCAAAGCCTTCGCGAAGAACATGTTGCTGAGCAAGACCTTCGGGATTGCCACCCAACAAGATGTCGACACCTCGCCCTGCCATGTTTGTTGCAACCGTCACCGAGCCAAGCCTTCCGGCCTGCGTAACGATGATGGCCTCGCGCGTGTGCTGTTTTGCGTTCAGCACTTCGTGCTTGATGCCACGCTGATCCAATTTGCGCGACAACAACTCGCTCTTTTCGACGCTGACAGTGCCCACCAAGATTGGTTGACCTGTTTTGTGCCTTGCTTCAATGTCGTCGACCACAGCAGTGAATTTTGCTGTTTCCGACTTGTAAATGAGGTCGGCATTGTCAACTCGCACCATGGCACGGTTGGTGGGAATTGGCACCACCTGCAGGCCGTAGGTATTCATCAGTTCGGCTGCTTCGGTTTGAGCCGTTCCGGTCATGCCGCTGAGTTTGTCGTACATGCGGAAGTAGTTCTGCAACGTGATTGTTGCAAGAGTTTGGTTTTCTTCTTTGATCTTGACGCCCTCTTTGGCCTCCACCGCTTGGTGAATACCCTCACTCCATCGGCGGCCTTCAAGAATGCGCCCGGTGAACTCGTCGACAATCTTCACTTCGCCGTCTTGAACGATGTAGTCCTTGTCGCGGTGATACAACACTGCAGCCTTGAGAGCAACCTGCAATTGGTGAACCAAGTTTTGCTGCACTTCGTCGTACAAGTTTTCGATACCTAGTTGCTGTTCGACTTTCTCGATTCCAGCCTCGGTGGGCACAACGATTCGTTTGTCCTCTTCTACTTCAAAGTCGACGTCGCGACTAAGCGAACGCACAATGCTCGCAAAGCGGTAATACATTTTTGCGGCGTCAGCCAAACGACCGGAGATGATCAACGGCGTACGTGCCTCGTCAATCAAGATGGAGTCAACTTCGTCGACTACTGCAAAATGATGACCGCGCTGCACCTTGTCGTCTTTCGTTCCGGCCATGTTGTCGCGCAGATAGTCGAAACCAAATTCATTATTAGTTCCGTAGGTGATGTCGGCTGCATAATCGACACGCTTTTCGGCAGGCGATGTGCGAACCCCTGGAATTACCAAACCAACTTCCAAACCCATGAAGCGGTGAATACGACCCATCCATTCGGCATGGAAGCGAGCAAGGTAATCATTCACCGTGATGACATGCACTCCGTTGCCGCTGAGCGCATTGAGATATGCGGGCAATGTGGAGACGAGTGTTTTCCCCTCACCCGTGCGCATTTCTGCAACCCAGCCCGCGTGGAGTGCAGCACCGCCCATTAACTGCACATCGAAATGTCGCTGACCGATAACGCGCGACGAAGCCTCCCGCATAACAGCGAATGCCTCGATCATGAGGTCGTCGACATCTTCGCCGCGCTCGATGCGTTGACGGAACTCGATGGTCTTGGCTTGCAATGCAGAGTCGCTTAAGGCCTTGATTTCGGGTTCGAGCGCGTTGATGTCCGGGACAATGGCCGCAAGGGCCTTGACCTTTTTGCCCTCACCGGCACGAAGAATGCGATCTAGAAGGGCCATGCGACCATTGACTCTACCTGCGCTCCGAAGGTGCCGGAGTGGCAGCAAATGCCGCGCACGTCACGTGAATGGCACCCGCTTCTCGTAACGCGGTTGCAGCACGACCGAGGGTTGACCCAGTTGTTACGACGTCATCGATTAACAACACTCGCCCCACGTTGGCACAGGCCCTAGCAACAAACGTTGGTCCCACAAGTCGTGTGCTGCGTGACTGGCCAGTTTGCGAAGTGGATGAAGTTCGTCTGAGGAGTTGCCTGCACGGGACCCCCAATTGCAAGGACACGGCGCGAGCAATTAGTTCGGCCTGGTCGTGACCCCGTTTGTGCGCCCGCTGCTTACTAGTGGGTGCCCATGTCACAACATTCGGCATCTCGAGGTCTGATCGCAATCGCTCCACCATCACTTCGCCAAACAACGCTGCGATCCCCCGATGATTATGAAACTTGAGACCATGCACAAGTTGTCGTGCAGTGTTTTCGTAGCGCACAGCAGCCAAAACACCAGGAACACTAGGTAAGTCGTGTTGCAACATCACTTGCTTGCAGTGCGCACACACACCCCGAATATGACGGGAACATCCATCACACCGATATGAAAAAAGCATTACTTACCCCCTCGTTGAAACGGTTACCCTGACGAGGTGCCGAACTACTTCTTGCGCCCCTTCAAAGACCGACCAGCGCAACGCCTCACACGATGTGTATTCGGATTGACGTTGTTCGGCGTGGGAATTGGTATGCAAAAGCGCGGCAACCTTGG
>CAMDJX010000061.1 GCA_945900735.1 Acidimicrobium ferrooxidans DSM 10331
GTTGGTAGAAGCAGCAAACGCGGAAGGCAAAGTAAACCTGATTGCCCTTCCCGATACGTGGGCAAACTACAAGGGCATCCTTGCTGCATTCGGTGAGAAGTACGACATCGAATATCCAGTTGCAAACCCAGATGCATCTTCGGCTGACGAATTGACAGCAGTAGAAACGCTTGCCGGCCAGGCCGACATGCCAGACGCAGTCGACGTTTCGCCAGCATTTGCTCAAGAGTTTGATACCAAGGGCCTTTGGGAGCCATACCAGCCTTGCTTGTGGGAAGAAATCCCAGAAACATTGAAGGACCCAGCAGGTAATTGGGTTGCTGCGTACTACGGCCTCATGGCAATCGGTACAAACACAACAGTTGTTGCTGAAGCACCATCGTCTTTCGCTGATCTGAAAGATCCGATGTACAAAGGACTCGTTGCATTGAATGGTGACCCACGCGAGTCGGGCGCAGCATTCGCAGCAGTCATGGCAGCATCAATTGCTAATGGCGGCTCGTTTGACGACATTCTTCCAGGCATCAACTTCTTCGCCGAATTGAAGAAGAGCGGAAACCTTTCAGCTGCAGACGTAACTGCTGCATCGGTTATCTCCGGCGAAACGCCACTGGTGCTTGACTGGACCTACAACTACCCAGGTTTGGCAACTGCTTTGACGGAGAACGGTGTTACTTTCAAAGTAACCGTCCCATCTGACGGTGTCTACGGTGGCTACTACGCACAAGGTGTAGTGAAGAACAGCCCCAACCAGAATGCATCGAAGCTGTGGATCAACCACTTGATCTCGGATGAGGGTGCACTTGGTTACATCGTTGGTGGCGCAATCCCAGCACGCTTCGACGCACTCGTCGCAGCAGGCAAGGTCACACCAGAAATGATGGCCAACTTGCCAGATCCAGCGCTTACTGCAGGCATCAAGTTCCCATCGCAGGATCAAATTGCAGCAGCCAAGGAAATCCTTGCTGCTCAGTGGGGCCCATTAGTAGCCGACAAGTAAATCAAAACAAAGAAAAACTCCTTGTCTTTAACGGTTAGGTCAACTAGGGGCTCGCTCACTGAGCGAGCCCCTTTTGGCTTTTTTGCGCGTCAACGAGCGTGGCTTGGCATAGTTCCATTTACGTTGTTCGTTGGTTTCTTTCTTCTCTGGCCAACGTTCAGCGTTTTCCGATCGGCATTCCAACCGGTTGACGGTTCCGAAAAAGCAGCGATGCTTGAAGCGATTTCGGGCCAGTATCTGAAATCAATCATTTTTAGTGTGCAACTCTCGGCAGTAACAGCACTTTTGGGAATGTTGTTTGGATCGTTAGTTGCTATTGCAATTGTTTCACTCGACCGCATGCGGGGTTTGAGAAACGTGATGGTTGGGTATTCGGCAGTCGCCGCAAACCTAGGGGGCATACCGCTTGCCTTCGCCTTTATATCTTCTCTTGGCATGCAGGGTTTGTACACCAAGATGCTCAGCGCAATCGGAATCAATCTGACCGATCTTGGCTTTAAAATTTCAGACTTCTCCGGAATCGTGATCGTTTACTTGTATTTCCAAATTCCCTTGATGACGCTGGTGATGCTGCCCGCCGTAGATGGCCTAAAGATCACATTGAAAGAAGCGGCAGCCAACCTTGGCGCCAATTCACGGCAGTACTGGCGCCGAGTAGGAATACCGTTGTTATCGCCATCGTTGCTCGGCGGATTTCTTCTCCTTTTTGCCAACGCATTCGCCGCATACGCAACTGCTTTTGCGTTATCTGCCGGTGGTTCCCGATTGGTTTCGGTTCAAATTCGATTCTTTCTGCAGGGCAACACCATCACTGGCAAATCGAATCTTGGGTATGCGCTTGCCGCATGGATGGTCATCGTGATGATTGTTGCAATGTCCGGCTATTTGGGTTTACGCCAAATCTCGGAAAGGTGGCGTAAGTGAACCGACAAAAGCTTTGGGCAAAATTGGTTCTGCTTATTGTGGGAACGTTTTACGTCCTACCGATGCTGGCAATGGCAAGATTCTCATTTCAGCGAGTGCCGGTTATCAAGTTGGGTTGGGGGACGATACTCAAGGGCTGGACTATCCAGCCGATGCTTGATGCCGTTACGAGCTCACGCTTTTTGGATGCAGCATGGCTCAGCGTGCGTCTTGCCGTTTTCACTGCGCTATTAAGCATGGTCCTTCTGGTGCCGACTGCAATTTATGTCCATGTCCGCCTCAAGAAAGCAAGGCCGTTCATCGAAATTCTTTCGATCCTGCCGTATGTTGTGCCACCGATTGCCCTCGTGGTTGGTATTTCTGGCGCAATGAGAAATATCGTTCCTTCGTTTATTGCTAGCCCATACAGCTTGGTTCCTTTCTACGTCATCATTTCGCTCCCATTTTCATTTCGCTCACTAGATATTGGGTTGAGTTCTATTGACATCAAAACTTTGGTAGAGGCTTCACGGTCGCTCGGAGCGGGATGGATACGTACCATTCGCTCAGTCATACTTCCCAACTTAAAAGTGGGAATAGTCAATTCATCTTTTCTCACTTTTGCAGTAGTTCTTGGCGAATACACAATTGCTTCATTGCTGCTCAAGTTCACATTGCCGGCCTACATGGCCGAGTCGCAAGGAAACAACCCCCAGGGAACATTCACCGTTGGACTGCTGCTGCTTGTGGTCAGTGCAGCATTGCTGGGTGTAATGAATCGATTTACCCGTAAAAAGGGTGCCGTCGTTCCGACAGTCGGAATCTAAAGAAATGGAAGACATGAATACAGACTCTGTAGCACTACAACTTTCAGCACTACGTAAGTCATTTGGAAGCACTGTGGCGCTTTCCCAATTCAACTTGGACATTGCTTCGGGAGAGTTGGTGACACTGCTTGGTCCAAGTGGCTGCGGAAAGACGACTGCTCTGCGCATCGCTGCGGGTTTTGAGCAGCCAGACTCCGGAGTCGTACGTCTACTCGGCACAGATATCACCCAACTTCCCGCACATAAACGAAATATGGGAATGGTGTTCCAGAACTACAGCTTGTTTCCGCACATGAATGTTCTTGGCAACGTCGGCTTCGGTCTCAAGGTACGTGGGGTACAGGCGTCGGACTGTGCCGAACGCTCCGCTGCAGCAATCGAGCGTGTCAGGTTAGGGGGGATGGGAGATCGCTACCCTCACCAGCTTTCTGGCGGCCAGCAACAACGTGTTGCATTGGCACGCGCACTGGTTATCGAACCTCAGCTGCTGTTGCTGGACGAGCCGCTCAGTGCACTTGATGCGAAAGTACGGGCCGAACTTCGCGATGAAATTCGAGCCCTTCAAAGCGACACGGGAATCTCCACAATCTTCGTCACACACGATCAGGACGAAGCATTAAGCATCTCCGACAGGATTTGTGTCATGAAAGATGGGGAAGTGCAGCAGATTGGCACGCCACGCGAAATCTATTTCAAGCCCGCAAACAACTTTGTGGCTCGATTTGTCGGCGCAATGAATGAGATTCCAAGCGCAACAGTTGCTGAAGGCAACCGGCCCCCTAACTCCACCATGCTCCTGCGGCCCGATGCGGTTACGGTCTGCGCCCGTGGCGAAGTCGGTTCGCTCGATGCAGAGGTCGCTGGCCAGCATTTCGGGGGTTCCACAACAATGGTCCGCTTGCAGTTAGAACTCAGCGGTGTTGTTGTAAGTGCTCAGTTGCTGTCGCGATCGATCAATCTGTCGGTCGGAGACAAGGTTGGTGTGGTGTTAAACACCAACGAGGCGATTGTCGAGCCGTAACCGAGCAGAAGGGTGCGAGAGGCTCTCGTCTTGGCGTTTGCCGTCGTTTACTTTAAGGAAGATCACTGCACAAGAGGCATATCCAGTAGCAACCATTCCTAGAACCTGGCCATAGTTGAAGTATGCACTCGCAAGAATGCCTGACATACATCCCACAACAAATGAAATGTTGTACATGACGTCGTATGCCGCAAACAGTCGACCAATATTTGCCTTAGACGAGTTTGCCTGGATTGTTGCATCCGAGCGAATACGAAGGTTCTGAAACGCCAGGGCACATAGTGCAATTGCAAACAGACCTAATCGTGGATGCTCAACCAACGCTGCAGTGAGTATTGCAATGCCTGCGAGCGCAAATGCCATCACGGTTATTGACCTGCGTGGATATCGCTCCGACAGCCACTCTGCCGTAGTTGATCCAATGAATGAACCTGCGGCTGAGAAGCCCAACACGGTCACATATCCAGTTGTTTGCAAGTGATACGACCGGTCAACCAACAATGCAATGCTTGCTATGCAGATTCCGAACATCATTCGATGCAAAGCAGTTGCCGACATTGCGAATCGAGTTTTTGAGGCCACGAGTTGCATTGCAATATCCCGAACGCTCACACGGTGTGTCGTTGTGCGACCGCCGCCCAGCGAAAGCGAAATGCGACGGAAAAGGAGTGACGCTGTTATGTGCGCGAGTGCCGCAATGCAAAGCCCAATGGCTGGGTTATACGCAGAAACGACCGAGCCGATACCGGCACCTACCGCACCAGCGATAACGCTCAAGATGAGGCTTGTGGAGTCGGCAGCAACAAGTTCGTGACGGCGTACCAATTGGGCCAGTGCAGTTGCCCTTGCCGTGTACAAAATCCTTGTTAGCGCCACCAGCAATCCAAATACGGCGTAGCCCACCCAATGGGTTTCAGAGTTAAGTGCGAAAAGGCCGAACAATGTGAGAATCCCGCGGAGTGCATTTCCTCGACACAACAGGTTTCGGCGCTCGATGCGGTCGGCCAGATGGCCTGCGAGCGGACCAACGAGAATGAGCGGAACCGCAGAGATGATCAAGGCCGTAGTCAGCGCAGTAATCGAGGGCGCATCAGTGAATGTAAACAGCATGATTTGCGCGAGTGTCAGGGATGCAAGTGCATCTCCACACTGCGACAGCACTTGGCCGCCAATAGCACGCCGAAAGTCGGGATATTTGAAGAGGTCGCGACGACGGACGTGTACCGCATTGGTCTTCCGTCGAAGCCGAATCACACTTCCATTGTTGCGACAATTTCGCATTGGCGTGTGCAGATCAAGTGAACAGTAACTTAACTTTCAATGTGTCATTACATGTAACCAATCGTTTACTTGTTGTGCATAGAAACGACGGACAGAGTAATCAATGCTGTAACGATCCATTTATAACTTGTTGACAGTGGAGCATCGCACACAGCTGGATTTGCCTTTACGCGCAGTTGCTTCACAGACCGCCAAGCTTCGTGTGGCCATCGTTGCGGAAAGCTTTTTGCCGCACGTCAACGGAGTGACCAATTCGGTGTTGCGCACGCTGGAACACTTGCGCCTCGGCGGTCACGAGGCAATGGTTATTGCGCCAGGGCCTGGGCCAGATTCGGTGAATGGCGTTCCGGTCGTTCGGGTCGGATCAATAGGGTTTCCCGGCTATTCGGAACTGCGAATTGCTATCCCGCGCAGGCAAATAGAAAGCGAATTGCGCAACTTCGCACCCGACGTAGTGCACGTTGCCGCGCCAGCCGTTTTGGGCGCCTTTGCGCTGCGCTCCACGCGCAAACTCGATATCCCGTCGGTAGCTATTTATCAAACCGATCTCGCCGGGTTCGCGCGCCAGTACCGACTTGGCGCAACCGCTTCAACGGTTTGGAAATACATTGCAGCAGTTCATAACTCGGCCGACTTAACGTTGGCTCCGTCGTCCTCGGCGGTTTGGGATCTGCGTCGTCACGGGGTGAACAACGTTGCTCGTTGGATGCGTGGCGTAGATACCGAGCGGTTTAATCCAAGATTCTGCACCGATGACATCCGTAAGCAACTAGGCACAAATCAAAACGTCGTTGTTGGATTTGTCGGCAGGCTTGCGCGCGAGAAGCAGGTTGAGAGGTTCGCAGAGGTGGCTGCCTTACCAGGCGTATCGGTGGTCATTGTTGGCGATGGACCATGTCGGGAAAAGTTGCAGAAATTGATGCCAACAGCACACTTCACTGGTTTTGCAAGCGGCGAGCAACTATCCCAGTTGTATGCATCGTTCGATGTTTTTGCACACACTGGTGTTGACGAGACCTTTTGCCAAGCGGTACAAGAAGCGCTTGCGTCCGGTGTTCCCGTAGTCGCACCAGCTGCTGGCGGCCCTATTGATCTGGTGCAACATGGTCATAACGGCTTCCTTTGGACGCCATCAAAGCGTGACAATTTCGTTGAATGTGTCGGAGAGCTGGTTACCAATACCGACCTTCGCAAGACATGTGCGAGCAATGCAAGGCCATCGGTTGAACACAGGTCCTGGAACAAGGTAATGAACGAACTAACTGGGCATTATCGGGCAATACATGCTGGGCTGTCGTTTGCATACCAAGGGCTCGCATCATGAAGTCTTTGATTGTTTCATTGCACGACGTTGCTCCTGGTTCGTTTGAAATGGTTCGCCGATGGATGGAGCTTCTGGGAGAGCGCAACTTGCCCGTGTCTATGTTGGTGATTCCTGGACCATGGGCTGGCGGCAGCCTTGCCACCGATGAGTCGTTTCAAGCCTGGCTCAAGCAAGTTTCGATGGAGCGCCACGAAGTGGTTCTTCACGGGTTCTCCCATCAGGCAAAGTTTCACTTCCCGGTAAAGCCCTGGAAAGTAGCAAGCGGATGTGTGTTGGCCCGCGGCTGTGAAGAGTTTTGGGCAATTAATCACACCGATGCACGCCAGAGAATGATGAATGGGCTTGCGATCTTTAAGCAGCTTGGTTATGCACCATCTGGGTTTATTGCGCCGGGTTGGCTGGCCTCCGATGAGGCAATTGACGCAATGCGTGATTTGGGCTTTGAGTACACAAACAACCATCTACGAATTAATGACTTGGTTGCCGATCAAAAATACTTCGCACCAGTTGTTTGTCAGCGCACCAGTGCTTTTTCAAGCCGAGTTGTTCTGCGTTTGACAATGTTGCTTGCACGCGCTCTAAGCATGCTCAGTCTCCCTATTCGTGTTGCGATTCATCCAGCCGACTTGCACGACCCGTTTATCCGACGAGGGATTTTGCGCATCATTGATCGGTCGGTTGCATCTGGATACACCCCAATGACCTACAAACAATTCATCAGTAACACCCGCTACGTCAAGGATCGATCGCTCGAAGGGCAGCTTGGCTGGGTTCTTCCATGATGCACATTGTTCAGGTAGCAAATTTCATTACGCCCACGTCTGGCGGTCAGCGTTTGGCGTTGAACTCATTGGCACATGAGTACATCAAGCGCGGAAACCGATGCACACTGGTATTCCCTGGAAAAACCAAATCCGAATGGAGTGATGGCGAGCGCAAGTGCGTTCAAGTACCTGGTATCTCCGTTCCATTGAGTGGCGGTTATCGCGCAATCATCAAGCGCAAAGAACTGCAGCGAATACTGATTGATTTGCAACCAGATGTTGTAGAACTTTCAGATAAGACCACGCTTTCTTGGTTGCCCGAATGGTGTCGGCAAAACAAGATCCCATGCGTGCTCTTCTCGCACGAACGCGCATCGGACGTAGTTTCAGAGCGCCTTCCAAAGTTGTTGCCGGTAAAACGAGTTTTTCGAAAATGGGCTCAGAACATTGAAGACCACACTGATGCCATTGTTTGCGCTAGCAACTACGCGGCTCAGGAGTATTCGCGTATCTCGCACAAGGTGCACATTGTGCGACTTGGCGTTGACCATATGGTGTTTCGCGGTTCAGCTGGGCAAGCACCAGATATCTCTTCGCCCGTTGTGCTTTTCGCTGGCAGATTGTCGGTTGAGAAGCGCCCGTATCTTGTTATCGAAGCGGCACGCCATCTGCAATTACAGGGGCACAACATCTCGTTTCTCATCGCTGGTGATGGCCCAATGAAGTCATCATTGGCTGCATCAGCAGACGGACTAGATGTGAAATTTCTGGGACGTATTTCCGATAGGGCGGAGTTGGCAGAGATCATGGCGAGTGCAACTGCCACCATTGCCCCGAGCCCATTTGAGACATTTGGTTTAAGCATTCTGGAGTCTCTTGCATGCGGAACCCCTGTGGTGACAGCAACGACGGGCGCTGGGCCAGAACTTGTGGAAAATGACTGCGGTGAAGCGGTTGCTAGTGATGGTGCTGCAATTGCCCAAGCGTTGCTGCGCATATTTTCCCAAGACCAAAACCGATTGCGTATGCGGTGCGCATCCAGGGCAGCCAGTTACAGCTGGTACTCCTCGGCGGCGACAATGTTGTGGCTGTATTCCTCACTGCGCAACAAGAATCTGCGAGCAGCGGCGTGACAACGGTGCAGCTTGCCCCGATCGCAGGTCGGGAGGAGCAAATTCGCAGGTTGTTTTGGGAAACCGTAACCATTGGCCACCCATTGCCGTTTAAACTCACCTGTGCCAAGCACTACGAGAACCTTGGGCTCAATTGGTATCTCATTAATGGGGCGGCGGATAGCACTGTTGCTCTTGTAGATGGCGAGGTAGTTGGCTACAGCCTGGTGTGTTGCGACAGCGAATCGTTCCATCAAGTTCAGCGAAAGTACTTTGTCATCCTCGTTGCGAGTGTCTTGTTGGCACTGATTACCGGACGCTCCAACAAGGAATCACGCCGGTTCTATTGGCTGAGGTTGCAAGATTCGCTCACCATATCTCGCACGCGGAAGGTGCTTCCAAAGAATGTGCATATGCACGCTCATCTCAATGTCGGCCACGGGTTTCAGGATGGATCCGTTTCGCGAAAGCTGCGCGATCATGCCGACCAAGTGTGCCTTTCATATGGGGCAACTGCATATTTTGGTGAAATCAATGCGGTAGGTGGACGCCGAATTCTTGGACTGCATCGTGTCGGCGGACAGATTGTGAATGATTCCACGAATAAAACATTCAGTTGGCTCACTGGCCAGGATGTGCACAGGCTCACGCTCATCAGGCACCTCACTGCTAATGAGCAGCAGGCTGCGTAACTGATGACCCCAATGAACGTTGCAGTATTTGGCGCTGGTTACGTGGGGTTGGTCTCTGCCGCTGGCCTTGCCGCAATCGGACATAATGTCGTTTGTGTCGATATTGATCGTGAAAAAATTGGTTCACTGAACAAAGGGCAGATCCCATTTTTTGAACCAGGCCTGAGCGAGTTGGTCACTCAGTGCATCGCTGATTTGCGCCTGACCTTCACCGACTCACTGCCCGATGCGGTCGCGCACGGCGACGTGTTAATCATTGGTGTGGGTACGCCACCATTGAGCAGCGGTGCGGCCGACACGTCGCAAGTGCTGGCAGCCGCGCACGCCATCGGTGTCAATTTGCAACGATTTGCAACGGTGGTTGTGAAAAGTACTGTTCCTGTTGGTACATCAGTCCAAGTTGCGCATGCTGTGCA
>CAMDJX010000062.1 GCA_945900735.1 Acidimicrobium ferrooxidans DSM 10331
GCGCTCGTTACGTACAGCAAACACATTCAGCCTTGCTGGATGGAACGCGGTGTTTTCCTCTGCGACAACTGGGGCGCTACAAACAAGCGCAAGTTTTGCCATCGTCACTGCAATCATTGCAACGGCATTTGGCCTGCTCGTCAGCTTTGCTGTGGCGTATGGGTCACGGCGTTACGCCGTCCTCGAATTGGTTTCGGCGCTGCCGCTCACGGTGTCGGCCGTAACGATTGGTCTTGGCATGTTGATCACGTTCGATGTGTCGCCTATTGATTTCCGATCGGCGTGGCTGATTACCCCAATTGCTCACTCGCTCATTGCGCTTCCATTGGTGGTGCGAACCACACTGCCCGTTGTTCGTGCGGTACCGGTTGGCCTTCGCGAAGTAGCGGCCACCATGGGGGCCAACCGCTGGCACCGATTTCGCAGCATCGACTGGCCGCTTACTCAACGCGCTGCAGCAACTGCAGGCGCGCTTTCATTTGCCGTGTCGCTGGGCGAATTTGGGGCCACAAGCTTCATCACCCGCCGCACGAGCGAGACTTTGCCCGTGCTCATTTCCCGATTGCTCTCGCGCACCGGCGACACAGTGCAGGCACATGCTTACGCGCTCAGCACCATCTTCGTCATCAGCAGCATCATCGGTATTTACATTGCCGACACCATGCGCAAGCAGCAGGTATCGCGCTGATGCTCGAGCTACAGAACATCTCTGTCGACTATGCAGACCAACCGATCATTAGCAACCTCTCGCTTGCGGTTGCAACGAAGGAGGTTGTGTCGCTTGTTGGCCCAAGCGGGTCGGGCAAGACAACGCTGCTGCGCGTGATCGCTGGCTTAGAGAAACCGCGCACGGGGTCGATATTGATTGATGGATCAGACATCTCTGCCGTGCCAACCCACCAACGCGGCATCGGTTTGGTGTTTCAAGACAATCAACTATTCCCCCACCTCACGGTGGAACAAAACATTGCCTACCCGCTGCGCATGCGTGGATTGTCCAAGGATGCCTATCTGCCACAGGTTGAAGCCATGCTGCAACTGATCGGCCTCCAGCAATTTGGGTCGCGACACGTGCAACATCTTTCGGGTGGCGAAGCAAAGCGAGTTGCGGTTGCACGATCGCTCATTGCTCAACCCTCTGTTCTTTTGCTCGACGAACCACTCACCGGCCTGGACACCGAGCTTCACGACCGATTACTTCACGACATCGCCGCACTTCTGCGATCCCGCGGAACTACCGTTGTTCACGTGACACACGATTTACGCGAGGCAACCACCCTGAGCGACCGCGTCATTGATATTCGTGAAATTGGTGCGCCATGCAAGTAAGCATCATCTCTACCGAAGCATTGCTGCCCCTTCGCATGGCAGTCCTTCGCAACGGCACACCCTCACAAGACCCGCGCTACGCCGACGACGACGCGCCGGGTTCTGCCAACCTAGGCATCTTTGAGGGGGCCGAATTGGTTGCCTGCTCAACTTGGCTTCCTCAGCCGTGGCCGCTCGACCCCGAAAAACCCGCGATGCAGTTGCGCGGCATGGCTGTTGCGCAAAGGCTGCAAGGCAGCGGCGTCGGCGCAACGCTGCTTGCTGCCGGTATCGAACGAGCCAAAGAGTTGGGTTGCACCTACGTGTGGGCGCGGGCGCGTGACAACGCGTTGTACTTCTATGAACGGCGCGGCTTCGAAACCGTTGGCGAACAATTCATCGACGAAGCGAGCGGGCTCGGCCACCACTTAGTGGTGCAGACCCTGGCCTAGTTTTCTATTTCTACGTCTGTCGAATAAAGCAGCGTGGTATTGGCCTTGGGCACCACCAGCACTTCCAACTTCCAGGTGCCTTCGAACGCAAATCTGTAGTTGGCCACATAGTGGTTTGGCCCAACTTTGTCTAGCGCAAGCGGCCCGGTGGGAATGTTGCTCGCAGGCAAGGCAATTCGTGCTGTCACCGATTGCATCTGCTGCAGCGAGCCGCCTGGTGGCGTGATGATGATATGCACTTCACTGTTTCCCACCCGCGTGGGGGTAACGGTGATGTTCACGAGCACATCCTGACGCACCAGCGTGGTTGCGAAGGGTTCAAGTGAAGAAACGGAGCGAGGTGGCAGCGCTACGAGCGATGCTGTGATTGCAATGATCACAGCAATCAAGATTGCCTCGATAGAAAGTGTTTGCTGCAACGACTTGGGCCCAGATCGCCGAAGCGCCTTGCGTGCAACACCACCAAGTGCTACGACAACGACAACCAACGATGTCTTGACGACCAGTGTTCGCCCGTATTGCGTGTCGGTTACACCACTGATGCCATGCATCATGATCCATGCCTGCGCTACACCAGTTGCAACCATTACTGGAACGGCAAAACCCGCTACACGAGAAAACCAGTTCACGGCCTGGGTGGTTTGCTCATCGCCGCTCAACCATCCGCGGCGGTCGATTGCGAAAAGCACAACTGAGCCAACCCAAAAACCAATTGTCGCAAAATGCACCATGTCTGTCGCGACGCTGAGAGCCAGCGGGCTTTGTGAATATGCATGACCAGAAAACGAAATCGTTCCGATAGCAACGACAATGCTGAGCCACACCAAGATGGTGTAACCACGCGCCACTCGCCAACGCGAACTGCGAAGCACCACAGCAAGCACAATTAACGCTGCAATTCGCACCAGCTGCATGCGGCCAAAGTGTGTGGTCAACGTGTCTTGCAACAGAGATAGGCGCCTCGCCTCCCATATTTTCAACCCGGAAACATGCGGGCCGTATGCAATGAGCGACTGCAGCGTGGCGAAAAATGCAAAGAGCCATGCACCTAACAGCAGGCTGGATGTGCGAACAGATATGGGAAGTCGATTGAACTTTGTAAGCAATGCACAACTGCCTACAAGCACGACGATGCCCATAAACGTGACCCACCGAATAAACAGAAACAGCGTGGAGAGCCCATGGCTTTCTGCAGCCGCAGATGCGGCAACACTTGCTGCGTCGCTTAACGGCGAAACGGCAGTTCCGATTTGGAACTCGAATGAACCCTGCACAGGGTGGCTATCGGAAGACGTAACTCTCCACACCACGATGTAGGCGCTTTCGGACAGTTTGGGCAAAGGCAAGCGTGCAATCGAACTGTTGTCGTCGTCTCGCTGCGGGCGCCCGGCAGCAACTTCCTCACCTTGCGCATCGAGCACCCGTATCGAGCCAAAGACCACGTCTATTGGTTCGTCAAAAAACAGCGCAATCTCGGATGGCGCTGCCGCCAACACAGAACTTGGCGCGGGCTCGCTGCCCTCCAAACCGGCGTGTGCAGACGCGGGCAATGTAGGAAGCATTACGGCAAGCAACAACCCAAGAAGCGCGCTTAACCACACACCACGAAACCTAAAAACCATCGGGCGTAGCCAACCCTTCTACTTCCACACGGCGCAACAGCCAAGCAAGCCGATGATGAGGAGGCAAACGCAACGCCGCTTCCGGCAACACCGTCATGCCCATTGATTTACGACTGCGCCACAGCATTACTTGGCGATCCAATTCATAACGCACGTACTCCGCCGACCATTGCTGCCACGTCACGCCCAAGTCCAAATCCGACGTGTGCACTTCCACCTCGCGCCATCGCAAAAAGACAACGTCGTTCATAGGGATAGTCGCGCCAGCGCTGTTCACACCTTCGCCCTGCCAACCCTGCGCATTCGTTGCCGCCCACTGCGCCTCAAGCGCGTAAATGCTGCGGCGAACGTCGGCCACCAACTGCTCTGCCGAACGCCCCGCACCATCCTCGATCGCTGCATTGCGTGCCACCGCACCACCCGGATATTGCTCGCCAACTTCGCCACGCGAAGCACATTGCAAAAGATGCACGTGGCTGTCGGCGTTGCGCGCAAGATGATTGAGCACATGGCCGCGCGTCCAACCTGGAAGTGCAGTTACACCGCGGCACTGTTCATCTGTCAGTATTTCCAGCGCGGCTAACAGCCGTTGGTGAGCGGCAGCACACCCAACAACATGTTCATTTAACAATCGACCGACATCAGACATCACGTGCCACGGTAGTGGCTATGTCGTTATAACAACGGTGTGCGCTGCGGAATCACCACCACAGTGCCATCTGGCTCGTGATGCACGCGTGCAGTCACGCCATAGAACTCGGCCAACGTTTCAGAACGAAGCACATGTTGTGCAGTGCCCTCGGCCACTCGCCTACCTTGATGCATCAGCACCAACCTGTCGGCATACATGCCGGCAAGCGTGAGGTCGTGCATTGCCGAAACCACTGTGAGGCCTTGCTCCCGGCGAAGGCCGTCAACCAACTCGAGCGCTTGCTGCTGGTGCCCAATATCTAAAGCGCTTGTTGGCTCATCAAGAAACAACACTGGCGCCTCTTGTGCAAGCGCACGAGCAATCACTAATCGCTGCACTTCGCCACCCGACAGCGTGCCCAGTGGCCGCTTTGTAAACGAAGTGAGGTCGAGCCGGTGAAGAACCCGCTCCACTACGTCTCTATCGTTCTGCGATTCGCTAGCAAAATGCTTGATGTATGGGTTGCGCCCAAGCAACACGTAGTCGTGCACAATCATGTCGGTTGGTATCACCGGTGATTGCGGCACATAGGCAATGTGGCGTGCTCGCCAACGTGCCGACGTTGCAGGGATTTCGTTCTGATCGATAGCAACAGAACCGCTGTACGACACCAGCCCGGCAGCAGCGCGCAAAACAGAGGACTTGCCAGCGCCGTTGGGGCCAATGAGGCAGAGCCACTCGCCCGAATACAAGATGTCATTGAAGTCGACAACGGCAGGAACGCCGTCGTAACTTACTCCTAGATTGCAAAAACCAAGCGTGCTCATTGCGATGTCTGCCGTGTTCGAAGAAGCAACAGGAAGAACGGTGCGCCAAAGAAAGCAGTCACTACACCAATTGGTGTCTCGGCTGGGTTGGCAAGCACACGGCTTGGGATATCTGCCGCAACAAGAAACGCCGCGCCAAGCAACACGCTCAGTGGCAACACCCTGCGATAACTTGCGCCGGCAAGCAGTCGAACTGCGTGCGGCACAATGATGCCAACGAAACCGATTAAACCACTGACCGCGACCACCGACGCGGTGCCGAGTGTTGCGGCAAGCACCACCACAAGCCGCACGCGCCGAACATTTACACCAAGTGCAAGCGCCTCGTCGTCGCCCACGCGCATCACATCGAGCAACCTGCGATGCAGCAACAACACCACGGTGCTGGCAATGACATACGGCAACACCAAGCGCACGTCGCCCCATGTTGCACTCGACAACCTGCCTAAAATCCACGAATACACCTGACGAACAACGTCGGTGTTGCGCTGCAAAATGAAAGCCTGAATTGCGGTTGCCAACGAGGTGACTGCAACACCCGCCAACACAAGCGTGGTTGTAGAACGATTGGCGCCGAACGCAGTGCCCACAAGGTACGTCACCAACACTGCAACAAGCGCGCCGCCAAAAGCAATGAGTGGCAGTGGGTCGATAAACCACGTGGACGACTCGCCGGATTGCAGCGAGAACACCACTGTTGCTCCAAGCCCTGCACCTGCTGCAACTCCCAACAGATACGGGTCGACGAGCGGGTTGCGAAAAACACCTTGGTAACTGGCACCAGAAATTGAAAGCGTCGAACCAACAATCACTGCAAGCACCACGCGCGGTGCGCGTATTTGCCAAACAATGTTCCAGTCGGACGCACTCACCCCGCTTTCAACCGAGATCAGCGGCAACCGGTTCAGCAGTTCAAGCGGTATCCGCCACCACGTTGGGCCTGCTGGCCCAATCATGAGGCCAACGAGCACCATGCATACGAGCAGCACTCCGCTCAGGGCAAACCACCAGAACTGGTGGTCGGTGCCCCGAGCGGACACATCGGATGTGCGGAGTGCAGACATGGTTATGGGTGGCTACGAACCAGCAACCACCATTGCAACGGCGTCACGAATTGCAACTACTAGTTCCACAATGCGGGGCCCCCAGCGGGAAGCAACGTCATCGTCTAATTCCACGATGTGATTATTGGTTACGGCCTTCAGGCCACCCCAACCATCGCGCGCGGCAACTGTTGCTGCGGTCTCGTTGCAGCACTTCGTGTCGGCCAAGAAAATAAGGTCTGGGTCGGAAGAGACAACCACCTCGGCGGACAATTGCGGATAGTCATTCCCAGACTCCACATTGTCGGCAATGTTGCGAAGACCAAAAAGATTGAAGATCTGACCCACAAAAGTGTTCGAGGTTACGGAGTACAACGTGTTGTCTAATTCATAGAAATATGAAATGGGCTCGACCGGAGGAACTACACCAGCAATTGCCGCTTCAATTTCCGTCTTCATCTGGGCCGCAAGTTGCACCGCGGTATCAGCGTGTCCGGTGAGCAAGCCAATCTGCTCGATCTGCTCGTACACATTGTCAATGCTTGTTGCGGCATTGGCGATAAATACCGGAATGTTCAATGCACCCAGTTGCTCTACAAGCGTTCCTGGGTCGTACGAAGCAATGACGAGGTCTGGCGTGAAACCGCTGATTGCCTCAATGTTTGGCTCGAAACCCGAGAGCATCGTTCCTAGTGCTGCGGCCTCTTCTGGGTAGTTCGAATACTCGTCTACGGCAACAACTTGGGCACCTGCGCCAACTGCGTACAACATTTCTGTTGCTGTTGGTGAGAGCGAGATGATTCGCATTGGTTGTGCATCCAGCGTGAGATCTCCAACCGTTACTGGATAGACAGCTTCGCTGGCCATTGCCACCGTGGTGTCTGTGCTGGTTGAGCTTCCCCCGCATGCGGACAATACCGTGGCGAAAGATAAGAAAAGACCGGCAAAGCCGGCCTTGATGAACTTGTTCATTATGGTCTCCTTGCTCTTCTTGCGAGAGCGGTTGATGTAGCAGACGCACTAGGCGACCGGACTGACGAACAAGTTGTTCGCATTACCGTTGCGGGACAGTGCCGGAATCTCACCGGACTTCGCTGAGTACTTTGCCCTTCGGCTATTACCGAAGTGAAGTCACCTTAGCCGAACAGGTGGCTTAGCGAGCAAACAAACTTGCGAGGCGATCCATTCCCTCAACCAAATCGGCGTCGCCAAGCGCAAAACTGAAACGCGCATAGCCGGGGGCACCGAATGCTTCGCCGGGAACGAATGCAACCTTGGCCTGCTCTAACACCATGTCGGCCAGTTGCATGGAGTTGGTTGCTGTCTGGCCGCCAATGTTTTGGCCAAGCAAACCCTTCACGCTTGGGAAGCAATAAAACGCGCCCTGCGGCTCCATGCACGTGATGCCAGGAATTGCGCTCAGCATTTTGTGCATCAGTGTTCCGCGGCGCTCGAACGACTCGCGCATCATTGCAACTGCGGACAAGTCGCCGCTGACGGCCTCGAGCGCTGCAATTTGTGCAACGTTAGAAACGTTGGATGTGGTGTGCGACTGGAAGTTGATTGCGGCCTTCATCACATCTTTCGGGCCGATCATCCAGCCAACTCGCCAACCCGTCATTGCATACGTCTTTGCAACACCGTTAACGATGACGCAGGTGTCGGCAATCTCGGGCACCAACGTTGGCATCGACGAAAACTTGTGCTTGCCATAGGTGAGATGCTCGTAGATCTCGTCGGTAATCACCCAAATGCCGTGTTCAACTGCCCACTTGCCGATTGCGATGGTCTCTTCAGGTGTGTACACAGCGCCACTTGGGTTGTCTGGTGAAACAAACAGCAGCACTTTTGTTCGTGCAGTTCTTACTTTTTCCAACTGCTCCACAGTCACCTTAAATTCCGACTCCTCGGTGGTGTCGACAACAACAGAGATGCCACCGGCAAGTGCAACGGCCTCTGGGTATGTCGTCCAGTACGGCGCGGGGATGATTACTTCATCGCCCGGGTCGCACAACGCGGCAAACGCTACGAAGACAGCATGCTTGCCGCCGTTTGTTACCAACACTTGCGATGCGTCGCACGAAAAACCACTGTCGCGCATTGTCTTTGCGGCAATTGCCTCGCGCAATTCGGGTAAGCCCGCTGCGGGTGTGTAACGGTGAAACTTGGGGTCACGGGCCGCGCGTACTGCGGCCTCAACAATGCGCTCGGGGGTTGGGAAATCGGGCTCGCCGGCACCGAAACCAATCACATTTTCACCCTTGGCTTTGAGGGCCTTTGCCTTCGCATCGACTGCCAGGGTCGCCGATTCTGCAATGGCTGCGAGCCGCGCAGAAACTCGGGGGCGGGGGTTTTGATGCGTTGTCACGCCTGCCATGATGACACAGTGAACTGCGCCCTGACGAAAACATTTGGCTTCAGCCAATGAACATCAGCGAAGTACTTGACGCCGATTGGGAGGCAGTAGGCCCGTTGCGCGACCCAGTCTTGGTCGTTGCGCTTCGAGGCTGGTTTGATGTTGCGGGCGTTGCAACGGGCGCACTCGAATGGTCGGTACAAGACCGCGATGTAGTGGTGGTTGGCAGCATCGACCCAGACCCATTCTTCGACTTCACCCAGGAACGCCCCGAGACATATCTAGACGAAGACGGCGACCGCCACATTCGCTGGCCAGAAAACGATTTTGTCGTTGCCCGCTTCCCTGAAGGTTCACGCGACTTGGTGCTGATGTCGGGTGTGGAGCCGCACCTTCAATGGACAACGTTTGCCGACTGCATCGTGGAATGCGCTCGCAAACTGAAATGCGAAGTGGTGGTCACGGTTGGTGCAACGGCCGATGGCGTGCCCCACACCCGCTCGCCGCACGTGGTGGGTAGCTCCACTAATACTGCCCTCGCCCGCCGCCTTGGGCTTTCACGACCGCAATACCAAGGCCCAACCGGCGTTGTTGGTGTCATTCACGAACGGCTGGAGCGCGAAGGCATCACCGCAGTCTCGTTGCGCGTGGGCGTGCCGCACTACCTTGCAAACGCACAGCACCCCAAGAGCTCGGCGGCGCTTCTACGACATCTAGAACACGTTCTGGGCGTGCCCACAGCGCACGGCGAGATGTACGAAGAGATTCAGCGGTGGGAAGAGCTGCACGACGCTGCCGTTGAAGGCGACGACCAAACCCTGAGCTACCTCACCATCTTGGAAGACGAGTGCGACCGCCGCACCGAAGAAACCGTGGCCAGCGGCGAGTCGCTTGCTGCCGAGTTTGAAAAGTTTCTGCGCGAACAACAAGAGGGCGACGAAACCGCTTAAATTCACCTGGATTTAACCAAAAAATTGTCTCAATATTTATTGAGAGATATAGATTACGGGTGTGAGATCCCAAAACGACCGCGCTCAAGTATTCGCAGCCCTCGGTGTCCCACTTCGACTCGACATTGTTGACGAACT
>CAMDJX010000063.1 GCA_945900735.1 Acidimicrobium ferrooxidans DSM 10331
CCGCCACCGACGATTCCGTTTTCGTCAACCTGAATTTCTTCGGGTACACCGAACGTGACGATTTCGTCACGAACCCGAATGGCGAGGCGGGGGAATTCGTCACCCTTGCCCTCGGACCATTTGAAGTCGATGTCCTTGAACGCAGGAAATTCGCGTGTAACTCGAAGATATTTCTTGATTGATTCGAGCGAACCACCAACCGTGCCGTTGATTCCGTGTTTGGAGATGATGATGCGACCCTTGAGGTTGAGGCGTTCACACAGCGCTCGCTGCCACAAGCGAATCGCGTCTGGGTCGGCCAGCGGCGTGAACTTGTAATAGAGGAGGATCTTTGTGGGGTCGATGCCTTCAAATTTATCGGGGTCACCGTAATTGAGGCGTTTTGGATAGACCTGCTCCTTTAGGCTTGAGAGCCATGGAGATCCTGCAGTCGCGAAAGTTGGCCAATGTCTTGTACGACATTCGTGGCCCTGTGCTGGAGGAAGCCAAGCGCCTAGAGGCTGCAGGGCACAGGATTATCAAACTGAACATTGGTAATCCGGGGCCATTTGGTTTTGAGACTCCACCAGAAGTGTTGGTCGAAGTCGTGCGCAATCTGCCGATCTCACAGGGTTACTCAGATTCGCAAGGCATCTTGTCTGCACGCACCGCGGTGGTGCAGCACTTCCAGGAGCGCGGAATAGATATCACCGACGTGGATGATGTGTGGTTAGGCAACGGCGTGAGTGAACTTATTCCGGTTGCACTGAATGCATTGCTGAATGAGGGCGACGAGGTGCTGATACCCGCACCCGACTATCCACTGTGGACAGCCTCCACCAGTTTGTCGGGTGGCACGCCAGTGCATTATTTGTGTGACGAGGCAAATGGCTGGATGCCAAACATGGACGACATTCGATCCAAAGTGAATGATCGCACGAAAGCAATCGTGGTGATTAATCCAAATAATCCGACGGGCGCTGTGTACAGCCCCGAGATTTTGCGCGAGATTGCCGATTTTGCTGTAGAGAGAAACCTCATCGTGATGGCAGACGAGATCTACGACAAGATCTTGTATGACGATGCAGTGCACACCACGTTTGCCGCGATAGCTCCAGACGTGTTTACTTTGACATTTAGTGGTCTTTCAAAGGCCTATCGTCTTGCAGGGTTTCGTGCTGGTTGGATGGTGATGACCGGCCCACGCAAACACGCGACGAGTTACATCGAAGGCATCACCATGCTGACGAACATGCGATTGTGCGCCAACGTTCCGGCTCAGCACGCCATTCAAACCGCGCTTGGCGGACGACAGAGTATTAAAGACTTGGTGCTGCCAGGTGGGCGACTACTTGAGCAGCGCAATGCCGCGATTACCGCGTTGCGTAAAATCCCTGGCGTCTCGTGCGTAGAGCCGAAAGGCGCGTTGTATGTGTTCCCCAAACTCGACCCAGAGATGTACCCCATTGCGGATGATCGTAAGTTTGTTCTTGATTTATTGCGAGCCGAGCATGTACTAGTAGTACAAGGAACTGGTTTTAACTGGCCGACACCTGATCACTTACGCATTGTCACGTTGCCTTGGGCCGCCGACCTCACCGAGGCCATCGGACGCATTGGCAACTTTTTGTCTACTTATACTGCGTAGCCTCAAGGGCGTGACAAAACCACTCGAGATCGCATTTGTCACTTCGGCAGACAATTACCGAACATTGCCAGAGTCTCCTGTTGAAGTTGCTTTTGTTGGCCGCTCCAATGTTGGCAAATCATCGCTGATTAATTCGCTCGCAAATCGGAAGCAATTAGCCCGCGTGTCTAAAACGCCTGGGCGCACGCAACTAATCAACTTGTTCGAAACCCCTGGCGGCGGAACGCTCGTCGACTTGCCGGGCTATGGCTACGCGGCGGTGCCGGGCAAGATTAAGCGCGGCTGGGAAAAGATGATCGTTGGTTATCTACAAGAGCGCGAAGAACTCGAAATGATCTTTGTTCTTGTCGATGGCTTAATTGGCCCTACCGATCTTGACTTAATGATGTTGGAACAACTTCGCGACAGCAATGTTTCGTTCACGGTGGTGGCTACGAAACAAGACAAGGTCAAGCCATCAAAAAGCGCAACACGCAGAATTGAATTAGCGACCGCGTGTCAGATAGATGCAGCGCAAATTATTTGGACAAGTGTGTCCACGGGTTTAGGAATAGACCAATTGCGTGCATTGGTCAATCGGTGCCTGAACACCAACCCAAACCGTCGTTAGTTGCGTAGGCTGGCGTGATGGAAGTTGAGATGATCGTCGAGATTCCACAGGGCTCTCGAAATAAATACGAAATGAACCATGACACGGGCTACATCTGGCTCGACCGCACGCTGTTCACTGCCACGCAGTACCCACTTGACTACGGGTTCTTCCCAGGAACACTCGGCGAAGACGGCGACCCGCTCGACGCCCTGGTGTGGCTCAGCCAACCAACGTTTCCCGGTTGCCATGTGTGGGTAAGGCCAGTCGCGGTGTTTTGGATGGAA
The DNA here is from genome assembly GCA_945900735.1 of Acidimicrobium ferrooxidans DSM 10331. GTDB lineage: Bacteria > Actinomycetota > Acidimicrobiia > Acidimicrobiales > Ilumatobacteraceae > UBA3006. Next base: position 2,504 of record CAMDJX010000063.1, read on the forward strand.
GACGAAGCCGGCGGGGATGCCAAGGTGCTGTGTGTTCCATCGCACGACCCGCGCTTTTCGCAATACGCCGACATTGAAGACTTGCCCGAGCACCTGCTGGATGAGGTGGGCAACTTCTTCGAGGTCTACAAATTGTTGGAGCCCAACAAAGACACCACGGTTCGTGGGTGGGAAGGCCATGATGCGGCACAAGCCGAGATTGCGGCGGCGTTCGCTCGTTACAAGCACTAAAACTTAGGCAATACTGTTCGCTATGACTACACGTACTCCAGTATCAGTAACCAAAGAAATTGCCGCAACTCCCGAGCGGGTGTGGGCGCTTGTGACCGACTTGCCGCGAATGGGTGAGTGGTCTCCTGAAAATCGTGGTGGCGAATGGATTAAGGGCGCAACACATGCCGCGGTTGGTGCTCGCTTCAAAGGCAAGAACCAGAACGGCAAAAAGAATTGGAGCGCCGAAGTAACCATTAATGAAATGGATGCGCCGCGCAAGTTTTCATTTGCACTCACCGTGTTTGGAAGCCAGTGGTGCGATTGGGTGTACGAAATCGAACCCACCGCAACAGGTTCGCGCGTCACACATTCATGGATTGATCGTCGGGGATGGTTCAGCACATGGTTGGGCGGAAAGCTCAGCAACGTAGCGGACCGTTCTGTGCACAACTTGAAAAACATGACCGCAACGCTTGACGCAATTGCGGTTGCGGCTACCTCGAGTAAGTAACTCCGCCGTCGACAACAATCGTCGAACCCACTACATAGTCGCCGGCACGCGACGCTAAGTACACCGCTGCCCCTGCCATGTCTTCCGGGGTGCCAATGCGTCCGGATGGAATTCCTGGTGCGATGGCGTCGCCATGATCGCGGGCCACTCGGTTCATTTCGGAAGCAAACGCACCTGGGGCAATGGCACTGACAACAATGCCGTCTTTGATTAGTCGAAGCGCCATGCGCTTCGTCATGTGAATGAGGCCAGCTTTGCTTCCCGCGTAGGGGTATGTCTCTTCCATATTGATGGAAAGGCCGTCGATCGAAGCGATGTTGATCACCTTTGCAAGATGTCCGTTGTTGGCAGCAGCGGCGCGCAATTGCGGCGCAAGTGCCTGAGTGAGAAAGAAAGGTGTTTTCAAGTTGAGGTCAACTGTCTTGTCCCATCCGCTTTCTGGATACTCATCAAACGCAGCGCCCCATGCTGCACCCGCATTGTTCACCAAGATGTCGAGGCGCTCTTCTCGCTGAGCAATTTCATCAGCCAATTTCTCGATGCCGGCCTGAGTGGAGATGTCGCCAGGTATCGAAATGCACTCGCCATACATCGATAGTTCTTTTGCTGCTTGGTCGCATTGCACAGCCTTGCGGGCCGTGATGTACACGCGTGAGCAACCGTGTTCGAGCAAACCTTGAACGATCATTGCGCCAATGCCGCGCGAGCCGCCGGTTACCAATGCGACTCGGCCTTTAAGGGAGAAGATGTCTTTCATCCGAGCAACTGTAGATGGTGAGGGCTATTGTCGGAACATGCCAAGCAACCTCACCTTGAAAGCAATGAACACAATCCATCGAATGATTTTGGGAGTAAGTGGAGGTCGCAAGGGCTGGGAAGCAGGCAACATGCCGGTTCTCGAACTGACCACCATCGGACGTAAAAGCGGCAAACCTCGTAGCTGCATGTTGACTTCGCCAATTCAGGAAGGCGAAACCATTGTGATTGTGGCATCACGTGGTGGAGACGATTTTCACCCAGCGTGGTATTTGAACCTGGTGGACAACCCGCAGGTGCAGGTGAAGTACAAAGGCGGCCCAATCAAAATGATGACCGCCCGCACAGCAACGGCAGATGAGCGATCCCGCATGTGGCCAATTGTGGAACAGCGGTACAAGGGCTACGCCGGTTATCAAAAACGGACTGACCGCGAAATCCCTTTAATCATCCTCAACTAAGACCTCGTAATCCGTCGGGGGTAGCGTGGGGGCATGCCAGCACCCGGAATGCACTCAGGAATTACTACAGACGACGCGATGAATTTGGCCATGTCGGCCAAAGCAGTGCCGCTGTACGAAGCAGTAAAGAAGTTCATCGCGACAGAAGTTGATCCCGTGACCGAAGAATATTTCCGACTTGGTGAAGGTCGGCCAGATCGTTGGCAGTATGGCAAAGGTCAGCTGGAACTTCTAGAGACGCTGAAGAACAAAGCTAAGGCGCAAGGGCTCTGGAACTTCTTCCTACCCAATTCGGAAACGGGTGAGGGCCTCTCGAATCTTGACTACGCGTACATTGCGGCAGAACTGGGAAAGAACCCAATTGCGTCCGAAACGATGAACTGCAGCGCACCAGATACCGGCAACATGGAAGTGCTGGAGCGTGTTGGCACCCCAGAGCAGAAGAAGCAATGGCTTGTGCCGTTGATGGCAGGAGAAATTCGTTCTGCATATGCAATGACCGAGCCAGACGTTGCGTCATCGGACGCTAAGAACCTTGCGTGCCGCGCAGTGCTTGACGGCGACGAGTGGTTGATTAACGGCGAGAAGTATTACATCTCTGGCGCAGGCGACCCACGCTGCAAGATCATGATTTGTATGTTGCAGACAAGCCCAGATGCGCCACCGCATCGTCGTCACTCGCAGATCTTGGTACCGATGGACACTCCAGGAGTCGAGATTCTTGGGCCAATGGAAGTGTTCGGTGAAGACGATGCTCCGCACGGACATATGCACCTACGTTTCAATGATGTGCGTGTGCCAGCAAGCAACATGTTGCTCGGCGAAGGCAGAGGCTTTGAGATTTCTCAAGTTCGGTTGGGGCCAGGCCGCATTCATCACTGCATGCGCTCGATTGGTGCAGCAGAAAAGGCACTTGAATTGATGGTTCGTCGTGGGCTCACACGTGAAGCATTTGGAAAGCCAATTGCGCGGCTTGGCAAGAACACCGAAACAATCGCCAAAGCCCGCATCGAAATTGAAGCGATGCGACTGATGGTGCTGCGCGGTGCAAAAGCAATGGACACCATGGGTAACGCCGAGGCACGCGTGTGGGTAAGTGCAATTAAGGCAATGGTGCCGGAGCGTGTGTGCAAGATTATTGACGAAGCAATTCAGGTATTTGGTGCAACGGGTACTTCCCAATGGACACCACTTGCCCGCCTCTATGCAGGTCAGCGCACACTTCGTTTAGCAGACGGCCCAGACGAAGTGCACTGGCATGTTGTCGGTCGTGCCGAATTAGCTCGTTACGAGGGTGACAACCAGCCAACCACCACGTACGAACGTGGTGGAATGTTTTCCGGCCCCGCCTGACAACCTGCGCTTAAGGGCGCGTAGTTGGTGATTCGGTTTTGCGTGGGTCGGTGACGACTATGTCGCCGAGCACGTTGTCGATTGCCTTCATGGTGGCGGCATCGAGAACAACTCCGGCAGCCTTTACGTTGTCGTCAAGTTGCTCGGGTTTCGTTGCACCAACAATTGCAGAGGCAACGTTCTTGTTTTGCAGAACCCAAGCAATTGCTAACTGAGCCATGGTGAGGCCAGCTTGTTCGGCAATGGGCTTCAATTGCTGCACCTTGGTGAGCGTGGAGTCATTTAAGAAACGTGAGATGAAGTTCTTGCCACTGAGTTCGTCGGTTGCGCGCGAACCTGCTGGAGGCGGCTGACCGGGAAGATATTTGCCCGTGAGCACACCTTGAGCAATGGGGCTCCAGACAATTTGTGACAGACCTTCGTGTTCGCATGCCGGAACCACTTCTTCTTCAATCACTCGCCAGAGCATGGAGTATTGCGGCTGATTGGAAATGAAAGGAACGTTCATTTCGCGAGCAAGTTTTGCTCCGCGAGTAATTTCGTCGGCGCTCCATTCGGAGACTCCGATGTAAAGTGCTTTGCCTTGGCGCACAATGTCGGAAAATGCCAGCATCGTTTCTTCAAGTGGGGTTTCCACATCGAAGCGATGCGCTTGGTACAAGTCGACATAATCCATCTTGAGACGCGACAGCGATGCATCAATTGAATGCATGATGTGTTTTCGTGACAAGCCACGGTTGTTAACACCCTTGCCAGTTGGCCAGAACACTTTTGTAAACACTTCGATGCTTTCGCGCTTCACACCATCAAGCGCACGACCCAACACTGCTTCGGCCTTTGTGCCGGCATAGACATCGGCCGTGTCGTACGTGGTGATTCCTAAATCAAGCGCACGCTTGACACAGGCGTTGGCGGCATCTTCTTCAACCTGGCTTCCGTGTGTGATCCAGTTGCCATAACTAATTGCCGAGACTTTGAGGCCGCTACGGCCCAGATATCGAAATTCCATAACTTGAATCTAATGGTTAGGTCGACGAAGAAGCTTTGGGCCCGCGAGCAGACATCCAATGCACACCAGTGAGAGCATGACGATTCCTGTTGCGCCGAATGCGACGCCACGCCCGAAATGTTCGTACACACTGCCGGCAGCAAGCGCCACAATGCCACCGGTGAGAGTCTGAATGCCGCCGAGAAGCCCTGAAGCGCCTGCCTGGCGTTGCGGCGGTGCTGCGTTAGCCACGGCAATACCCGTTCCCGTTACGGTGAGCGCGTCGAGTGCCGACTGCGTAACTCCAACGCCCAACATCACATACGGGCTGCCGATAAAACCGTATGAGGCCATGTAGAACGCGCCGATTGTCAGGCCGAACGCGCTGACGCGGAAGGGCCCATACTTTTGGGCAATGGTGCCGCCAACGGTGGCAAACAAAATCCATGGCATTCCAAATATTGAAACGCCGGCGTTTCCAACCCAGTTCGGTGCCCCAAGATCATCCATCATCACTACCCACAGCGGGTCGAACACGCCGATCATCACGTAGAGCGCAACGCCAATCAGAATTGCGCCTGTGAGAGGACGAATGCGAAGCAAGTCAAGTGCGAAGCGCTCGTCGGTCTGATCTTCGACGGCAGTCTCTTCAATAGTTTCGCGTGCGATTGCAACAACCATGACGACGAGAATGGTGGCGAGGATGAGAAATGGTGCAGCGAGCCCAAATGTGCCGATGGTTAATGCTGAAATCATTGGGCCAAGTGCAAAACCACCAACCTCAATTGCTACGCCGCGTCCCAAGTTTTTGCCAATGTTGTCGCGGTCGCTAACGATGACAATTCGCTTGATTGCCGGGATCGCCATGCCGGCGCCAACGCCCATCAGAAACCTGCCGCTGACGAGGCCCATCATTGAGGTGCTGTAGCCCATCACGATGCAACCAACGACGTTGAGTGCGACGCCGTATGTCAAAAGGCGTCGAGCATGACCTTTGTCGGCAAGTGGGGCAATGGTGAGTTGTGCGAAGAACGATGTGAAGAACCCGATGGCAACAATGAAGCCGAGGCCAGTTTCGCTTATCCCAAATTGTTCGCGCCAGTCGTCCAACATGGTGAACATCACGCCATAGCCAGCGGCAAGAAAACCGATGGAAATTTGCAAGATGAGGATTAAACGCTTGTGCGGCACCGCTCTACATTAGGCATTGTCTCAATGCCGCAGTAGCACCAATACAATGGTTTTATGGATGTCGCCGTTGTCGACTACACCGCACCTGATGCGCCGAAGCGATTTACTGACTCGCTGCGCACAACCGGATTTGCCGTACTCACAAATCATCCGATTCAGTACGAAGTAGTTAAAAACTTGCAGCAGGAGTGGCTCGACTTTTTCCGAAGCGAGCGCAAATGGGATTATTTGCCGGGTGAAGCAGAACAAGATGGCTATCGTCCGCTTGAAGAAGCAGAGACGGCAGTGGGTGCAAAACTGCAGGATATTAAGGAGTACTTCCATTGGTATCCGTGGGGCAGGCAGCCAACCGCCGAATCCATAAGCGCCGCAGCTGTTTATCAAGCAGGTTGGTCACTCGCTACAGAATTGTTGTTGTGGGTTGAGGCAAATACGCCGGACAGTATTTCCAACAAGTTCTCGATGCCGTTATCGGAAATGATTGTTGGCACTCGTCGCACATTGCTACGAATTTTGCATTACCCGCCACTGCGAGGTGACGAACCCGCTGGTTCGGTGCGCGCCGCTGCTCACGAAGACATCAACATGATCACGGTGTTGCCGGCTTCAAATGAGCCTGGTTTACAAGTTCGTGACTTGGAAGGCAATTGGCACGACGTACCATGCGACCCGGGTAGCGTGGCCATTAATGCCGGCGACATGTTGGACTATGTAACGAATGGGTATTACCCCAGCACTACACACCGAGTGAATAACCCCGTTGGCGAAGCGGCCAAGCGTGCGCGAATTTCAACTCCGCTGTTTTTGCACCCAGCCGATGACGTGCTGATTGCCGAAAACAAAACGGCGTTCGAGTTTTTACGTGACCGAATTAAGCAGATTTCGGGTGTTGAGTTAACGAAGTAACTGCACCGGCTTTTGCCACCTGCATGGCTACCCAAA
>CAMDJX010000064.1 GCA_945900735.1 Acidimicrobium ferrooxidans DSM 10331
TGATGGTCGGGCGAAACATTTGTTTCGCGCGGTGGCCGGGCCGAGCCGCCGCCGTGCTCTTGGCCAAATACTTGCGCCAAATCATCTGCGATGTTGGTTGAAACAGGTGTTCCATCTGTTCGGCGGCGCTGCTCGTCGCGCGCAATGTCAAGCCGGCCCTGCGCCATGCGGCGAACGAACGACACGGCGTCTTCCTGCTTCTGCGCCTCGGAACGTTGCGCACGAATTTGTGCCAGGTCGAGGCCCGAAAAATCTGTTTCGCTCATTTATTGACCTCCTGACACTGGAGGTAATACTGCCACCTCGTCGCTGTCGCTCACGGGAGTGTTTGCATCTACCGCTTCGCCATTGACCCAAATTTTGCAGGTGGTCAGCACGTGCTCGAAGCCAGGCCCAAACTGGCTTATGGCCGAGGCAAGCACCTCGGCAACGGTTGCCCCTGGCAACACCACGCTTGACGTGCCGGCCGCTTCTCGTGCGGCTGCAAACAATCGTAATTGGGCCACAAACTCATCGTATCTTTGCCACTACCCTCAGTTTGCGTGTCATCCAACGAAGTCATCGCGCGAGTGTTACTCATTCGCCACGGACAATCGTTGTGGAACATTGAAGAACGTTGGCAAGGCAGAGCCGATATTGAATTGAGCGAACTGGGCATTCAACAGGCGCGCGCGGCCGCCGACAAACTTGGCTCATTCGACATCATTGCTTCGAGCCATCTGCAACGAGCGCTGCATACTGCAACCATCATTTCCGAGATCCATGGCGTTGGCCCCGTCGAAGTAGACGAACGATTGCAAGAAACTCACGTCGGCCCGTGGGAGGGCCTCACTCGGCAACAAATCGAGCAACAGTGGCCCGGCTATATCGATACAAGACGTAAGCCTGAGGGGTTCGAACCGGACGAAAGCATTGTCGACCGTTTGACGAATGCCATTCGCGATTTTGGTAAGCGCTGCGCAGGCGGCTCGGCCCTCATCGTTAGCCATAGTGGCGTTATTCGTACGCTGCGTCACGAAATGGGTGCCAGCAACCCGCGCCTGCCGAACCTGGGCGGATCATGGTTCAACGTTTTGGGCAACGACCGCGTAACGCCAGGCGACATTGTCACTTTGCTCGACGAAACCTCGTTCACCGAAGCGTTGTAGGCAGCAGAACATGTTTGGTCGCTCATTAGATGATTCGTTCGCGCCAGAAATTAAGCGCAATGTTTCTGCCGTAGTTATAGCCAGGCTCGTGGCCAATGCCTGTTACCGATTTGCACCACCATTTCTTGCCATCATCGCAAAGAGTTTCGACGTCTCGCTTTCGCAAATTGGTGTTGCAATATTCGTCTCCGAACTGACGGGTTTCGCATCGCCGTTCCTCGGCCGTGTTGTCGATCGGTTAAGCCACCGCAACGCAATGGTGCTGGGTTTGCTTGGCACTGGCATCGGCTGCACTATCGCTGCTGCGGCGCCAAACGTGGTGGTGTTCGCAATCGGTGTCACCTTCTTGGGTTTAACAAAGCAATGTTTTGATTTAGGTCTTGGTGCATGGATTGCCGACTTCGTCCCATATAACCAACGCGGAAAAGTTGTTGGCATTACAGAAATGGGTTGGGCGCTCGGGTTGCTCGTTGGCGTATCGCTCATGGGTATTGTCACTTCGCTTACCAACTGGCGCATTGGTTACGCATTCGGTATCTCGGCAGTTATTGCATGCGTTGTTGTGTTGATTTCGCGCATCAATAACGAGCCTCGAAAAAATCACGTCCCAAACGCAGGTGAACACACGCGCATTCAAGGTCGTAATTGGTTGGTGCTTGTCACCATGTTCTGCATTATGTGCAGCGTGCAAAATCTGTTTGTCACTTTTGGTGCTTGGCTCGAAGACGACTTTGGCTTCGGTGCCGCGCGTCTCGCAGTTGTTGGTTTTTCATTTGGCGTTGTCGAACTTGTTGCATCAACGTCAAGTGCGCAATACACCGACAAATTTGGTAAGGAACGAAGCATTCTTGGCGGAGCATTGCTTACCGTGCCTGCCGGTATCGCAATGGCAATCGGATCCTCCAACCTTGTGGTAGGTGTTGTTGCTGCGGCCGTATTTTTTCTGGGGTTCGAATTTGCAGTGGTCAGCCTGTTGCCCATTGCCTCACAACTGGTTCCCAACAGCCCCGGCACTGGGTTGGGCTGGGTGCTTGGCGCCGGCACACTCGGCCGCGCGTTGATGGCCGTTATTGCTACCCGCGGTTACGAGCAATACGGCATGCCTGCCCCTGCTCTTATTGGCGCTGGCTTTGGCCTGCTTGGCGCCGTTGCTATCTATATATATAGGTCGCTCGGCGGCGCACCAACCGTTCAGCCGCGATAGCCGTTGGTGATCGGCAGGCGCCGATCCTTGCCAAATGCTTTTGCGCTTACTCGCACACCGGGCGCACCTTGACGTCGCTTGTATTCGTTCATGTCCACGAGGCGAGCAATGCGACGCACGAGCGCATCATCAAAACCCATTGCAATAATTTCGGCGGCCGTTCGGTCTTGTTCTACATACAGTTCCAAAATCGGATCCAACACTTCGTACGCGGGAAGCGACTGGTCGTCTCTTTGATCGGGCCGCAGTTCGGCAGACGGTGGTTTCGTGATTACCACTTCTGAAATAATCTCGCGTCCGCTTCGCTTGTTGATGTGACGACAAAGGTCGTACACGGTGGTCTTGAGCAAGTCTTTGATCACGGCAAAGCCGCCGACCGAATCGCCGTACAACGTGAAGTAGCCAACCGCCAACTCGCTCTTGTTACCGGTTGTCAACACCATCCAACCAAATTTGTTGGATAGGGCCATGAGCGTTGTTCCACGCACCCGGCTTTGCAAATTCTCTTCCGTTAAGTCCGGCTGCTTGCCAGCAAAACTTTGCTGCGTCATCGACAAGTACGCCTCAAATGCGGGCTCGATCGAAATGGTTTGCAAGTCAATGCCCAATGCAGTCGCGAGTGCTGCGGCGTCTGTGCGCGAACCCTCGCTGGAATAACGAGAGGGCATGGACACGCCATGAACGTGTTGCGCGCCAAGTGCCTCCACAGCAATTGCGGCCACGAGCGCCGAGTCGATGCCACCCGAGAGACCAATGACAACATCGGTGAATCCATTTTTGCGAACGTAGTCGCGCGTTCCAAGCACCAACGCGCCGAACACTTGCTCGAGGTCGGTTTCTTCTTTGGTGATGACGGCCTGCAAGTCGCTCGGCTTGTTTCTTGGCGCACTGGTAATTGCAATCACCGGAGTTCCTCGCCTTAGTTTTTGTGACTCGACATCTACTTCCACAATCAGTAAGTCCTCGACAAATTGTGGCGACCGAGCAACGAGTGCGCCCGTGTGGTCAAAGACCATTGAGCCACCGTCAAAAACCAATTCGTCCTGCCCACACACTTGGTTGACATAAGCAATAGCGCAATCGTTGTCTTTAGCGCGCTCGCCAATCATGGCTGCGCGCTCGCCAATTTTGCCGCGGTGATACGGCGAGCCATTGATGTTGATATTGATTGCGGCACCAGCTTGTGCTTGTTGTCGAACCGGCCCACTGGCATCCCAAATGTCTTCGCAAATGGTCACACCAACGTGCACCCCACCAATTTGATACAACGAAAACGAATCTCCAGGAGTGAAATACCGTTGCTCATCAAAAACGCTGTAATTGGGCAACAACTGTTTGCGGTACACATCGTGCACCACGCCACCGCTGATAATGGCGGCAGCGTTGTACAGCTCGAGGTCGGTAGAGCCATCGACAAAACCAACCACCGCAACGCAAGTGCCAGTGGTGCTCGCAAACTTGGCCATTGCCTCTTGGTTTGCGGCAACGAAACCTGCCTTCAGCACCAAGTCCTCGGGCGGATACCCGGTAATCGACAGTTCGGGAAACATCACAATGTCGCAACCCGCAGCCTCGCTTGCGGCATACAACTGCGAAATCTTGGCAAGGTTGGCCTCGATGTCGCCCACCGTGGGGTTCACCTGGGCCAGGGCGATGCGCAGTTTCGTTGCGTCTATTCGTGCCACGTAAATCAGGCTACCGACCCTGCTTGGGGCGCCGTACGGCCGCGTAACTTCACACGCCGTTCACACTTGGGCAATGGGGTTGAAACGGCTGTTTGCGAGACTCTTCACCAACACCTGAGGGCGGCTCGTCAAGGCCGCTCTCCTTACCGGAAGGAAATATGACATGGCCTATCAGGCTGAATACATCTGGATCGACGGCCACAAGCCAACGCCAATGCTGCGATCCAAAACCAAAATCCTCAAAGACTCCGTCAAGACGCCACCAATTTGGGGCTTCGACGGTTCGTCCACCGAACAAGCAACGGGTGATGCATCCGACTGCGTGTTGCAACCAGTGTTCATCTGCCCAGACCCACTTCGTGGCGGCAAAAACATTTTGGTGCTGTGCGAAGTACTGCTCGCATCCACTGGCAAGCCACACCCAACCAACACTCGCGCAGCATGCGCAGACGCATCGAAGAAATTTTCCGCGCATCAAATGATTTACGGAATCGAACAGGAATACACCTTCATGCGTTTGAACGGCCGTCCGTTTGGTTTCCCAGAAACTGATGGCGAGCCAGGACCACAAGGCCCGTACTACTGCGGCGTCGGTGCAGGTCGCGTCATGGGTCGAGACATCATCGAAGAGCACACTTGGGCATGCATGGAAGCGGGCTTGATGATTGAAGGCACGAACGCCGAAGTAATGCCAGGTCAGTGGGAGTTCCAAATCGGTGCGGCCGACGCGCTCACCGTGAGCGACCACATGTATGTTGCTCGTTGGTTGCTCGACCGCATTGCGGAAGATCACGACGTTGTTGTTTCGTACGACGCAAAACCACAGAAGGGCGATTGGAACGGCGCAGGCGCGCACACCAACTTCTCCACGAAGGCAATGCGCGAGAGCTACGTTGCAATCGAAGCGGCATGTGAAGCACTCGGAACCAAAGTGATGGAGCACGTCAACCACTACGGTCACGACATCGAGAGCCGCCTTACTGGCAAGCACGAGACCGCACCATGGAACAAATTCAGCTACGGCGTATCCAACCGCGGTGCATCTGTACGAATTCCATGGCAGGTTGCCCAGAACAAGAAGGGCTACGCGGAAGATCGCCGTCCAAACGCCAACGTCGATCCGTACGTGGTTACCCGCCTGATCACGGAAACCGTCTGCGGCGCAGCAAAGACCCCAAGCAAGTCGGCACCTAAGAAGTCAGCGAAGAAGAAGCCAGCAGCAAAAAAGAAGCCAGCAGGCAAGAAAAAGAAGAAGTAATCACGCTTTCAATGGCACCGAGGATCCGGTTCCTCGGTGCCATTGTTTATTTCTGAAGGCAGACTGGGGTATGGCACCGATGCAAGACCAGCAGCGCGACTACGTCCTTCGTACCGTAGAGGAACGCGGTATTCGACTGGTGCGACTCTGGTTCACCGATGTGCTTGGCACACTCAAGTCGTTCGCCATTTCGCCAGCCGAAATGGAAAACGCGATGAACGACGGCATGTCGTTCGATGGCTCCTCAATCGACGGCTACAGCCGAGTGCAAGAAAGCGATGTGCTCGCCCTCCCCGACGCCAACACGTTTGAAGTTCTTCCGTGGGCAGACACCAAAGGTGCCGAGGCCCGCGTGTTCTGCGACATTGCCAAACTTGACGGAACACCATTTGACGGCGACCCACGCCAAGTCCTGAAACGCAATCTCAACGCGGCGCGCGAAAAGGGTTACTCCTTCTACATCGCGCCAGACATCGAATATTTTTATTTTGCACCGCCAGACGGCACCAACAAGCCAGTCCCTCTCGACGAAGGCGGCTTCTTCGATCTCACGTCAACCGACATCGCAAGTTCGCTGCGCAAAGAAACCATTCGCACACTAGAAACCATGAGCATTCCCGTGGAATACAGCTTCCACGAAGATGCGCCAAGCCAACACGAAATCGATTTGCGCCACACCGACGCCTTGACCATGGCTGACAGCGTGATGACTTTTCGTTTCGTTGTCAAAGAAATTGCCGCTCTGCACAACGTGCACGCAACATTCATGCCAAAGCCCCTCGAGAACATCCAGGGCTCGGGCATGCACTTACACCTCTCGCTGTTCAAAGGCGAAGAAAATGCTTTCTATAGCGCCGACGACCCATACAACCTTTCGCCGACCGCAAAATGCTTTATGGCCGGCCTGCTTCGCCATGCAGCCGAAATCACTGCTGTCACCAACCAAACGGTAAACAGTTACAAACGCCTGGTGCCAGGGTTTGAAGCACCGGTGCATATTTCGTGGGCACGCAATAATCGCAGCGGGCTCATTCGCGTCCCTATCCCTAAGCGCGGCAGCGAATCTGCAACGCGACTCGAGTACCGCTCGCCAGACCCAGCGTGCAACCCATACCTCGCGTTTTCTGTCATTTTGGCTGCAGGTTTGCGCGGCATCGAGCAGGGATACGAACTGCCCAAAGAAGCAGACTCCAACTTGTTCGAAATGAGCGACAGCGAACTAGAGAAACTGAGCATTCAGCAATTGCCGCAATCGTTGTCTGATGCATTGCGCGTCATGGAAAATTCCAGCCTCGTTGCAGAAGCACTTGGCGAGCACATCTTCGAATGGTTCTTGCGCAACAAGCGTCACGAATGGCGCAGCTATAAAACCCACATCAGCGAATACGAACTCGGTCGATACCTCAAGTCGCTATGACCCGTCTTGTTGCCCCCGGTGCCGAGCAGCCAGGCCAGAAGATCCTTGTTTTTCCGTCGCCCGCCCCAGTTGATGTAGCTAGAACGCTCGACCTTGCTGGTTATTGCTGGAAGGCAGTGAGCGGAGGCGAAGAAGCAACGAAACACGAGCCAATGGACGGTTGGGCCGGCGCAGTGGTGGTGTGCGACGACGACCCAGAAGGCGCATGGGCGCTGTGCCGATCGCTTCGCAAACGAGCCATTCCTGTTGGCCACGTGCTGGTATTGATTAACGGCGTACAACTTCCCGACCTCGACTTGCGCGACGATTTGTTCGACGATTTTTGTTTAACGCCATTTCACCCGCGCGAACTTGAGGCCCGCATGCGCCACATGTATTGGACCGAAGCCAAAGTGGGCCGCGAATCGTTGGTGGAATACAGCGGCCTCGTACTCAATTTGGAAACGTACCAGGCTTCATTCGGTGGGCAACCACTCGACCTCACCTACATGGAATACGAGTTGCTGAAGTTTCTTGCGCAGAACCCCGGCAAAGTCTTTTCACGCGAGACACTGCTCTCGCGTGTGTGGGGTTACGAATACTTTGGTGGTGCACGAACGGTGGATGTTCACATTCGTCGACTGCGAGCAAAACTTGGCGAAGAACACGCCAACCTCATTCAAACTGTTCGAAGTGTTGGATACCGCTTTGGTCAGTCCAAGTGGTCTGCTTAAAGCAGCGCAAAACCAAGCGTTGAAACGCCAATCACCAAAAACAAGATTGCAGCAACTCGCTGAATAACTCGCAACTGCACATGCCTTTGCAGCCACGTGCCTGCAAGTACGGCCAGCCCCGACACGCTTGAAAGGGCAAGTGCGGCGCCAACACCAACTGCAATCGGATCGTTGAACCTCGCCGCAAAACCAGCAGTTGCAAGTTGTGTCAAGTCGGCAAACTCGGCGACCAAAATGACAGATGCTGCAGTCCACACCACGCGCGCGTTGGAAAGAGATGCAGACCACTTTCCCGATTCGGCGTTGTCATCTCCTCCTCCGCTTCTCCATGTCATTGCACCACCAACACAAAACAGAATGCCGACAACAACTTGAATTGGTTTCTCGGGCAGCCTTGTAAGTGCAGAACCGAACAACACGGCAATCACTACATGGGTGATGTAACCAATGGTGACGCCAAACCACACGGGCAGTTTGCGTTTAAAGTGCGACGACAACAACAGCGTTGCAAACATTGTTTTGTCAGGTAGTTCGGCCAGAAAGATTGCAAAAAACGTAACTGCAGCGTGCTGCAACATTTTGTACTTAACTGACCAAGCGTTGCATGCGCTGCGCAAGCACTCGGTGCTGCGCCAACATCTCGTCTACTTTCGTGCTCACGAGCAGGCCGTTGTCAACAATCGATCGCCCTTGCACAATGGTGTGCTTCGCGCCTGCTGGGCCGCACCGAAGCCAGGCCTCGATTGGGTCGGCAATTGCGCCCGCAAACGAAGGGCCAGTAAGCGACCACACTGCCAAGTCGCCAACGGCACCAACACTGATCTCACCAATTTCACCAATCCGGCCAAGGCACCCGGCACCGCCCCGGGTGGCAATCTCGAGCGACATTCGCGCAGTTCCCGCAGCAGCGCCATCGCGAAGTTTTGCCAACAACATTGCTTGCCTTGCCTCTAGCCACATGGAGGCCGAATCGGCAGAAGAAGAACCATCTACGCCCAGGCCCACGTGAACACCAGCGGCGCGCAGGCTGACTACGGGCGAAATGCCCGAGGCCAAAATCATGTTGCTACTTGGGCAGTGAGCAACACCAATGTGTGCTTTGCCCAACCGTTGTACTTCGTCTTCGTTCGGCATGACACAGTGCGCAACCCACGCCCGATCGGTGCACCAGCCAACCTCTTCCAAATAGTCGGTTGGGCGGCAGCCAAATGTTGCAAGTGAGTAGTCGTCATCTTCCGAGTTTTCCGCAAAGTGCGTATGCAAGCGCACATCAAGCTTTTCTGCCAATTGCGCCGACTCGATCATCAACTGTTTCGTCACGCTAAACGGCGAGCACGGAGCCAAAGCGATGCGCACCATTGCACC
>CAMDJX010000065.1 GCA_945900735.1 Acidimicrobium ferrooxidans DSM 10331
CATGAAAGCCGATCTCACCGTTAAGTGAGACCGGCTTTCAATTGAAAACGGTTTTGTAATAGTTATGCGCTGAGCAAAACCTCGGAAAGAATCCACAACACCAACCACAGAACTCCTGAGGTGATGAGTGCATTCTTGTGGCTCTCGTATGGCCAAAGCATTTTGTTGCCAGCCTTGATGCCACCGAAGATACCAACGGCGTTGAGCTCGAACAGTGCGGTGATTGCCATGGCGATACCGAACAATGTCCAGGCGTTGCTGCTTGTTGCGTCGGGGAATGCACCGTTGTAGAAGTGCGCTGCACCAACCATGAAGAACAACATGGAGACCGAGAAGATCATGTTCTGGCGTGAAGCCAACAGTGCCTTGCGGCCTGCGGTTGGGGCATCGGCATTTGCTTCGCCGCCGCCCAACACGTTTGCTGCGTTAGCAAGAACAACTTTCTGGTTCTTCCAGATGATCATCCACACGTTTGCTGCCATCAAGATGCCAAGCACCATGCCGATGGAGATTGCAACGTTGTGGCCAATTCCCGAAGCGGAAGCATCGGTGAAGAAATCCTTGTAATAGTTTTCGATTGCTCCAGTGATCAAGATGCCTGTTGCCAATGTGGCGATGGAAGCCCAACGGAACCACCACAAAGCGCGACGTGCAACTTTGTCGATGGTGATGTTGCGGGCCTTGCCCTCGTCACCGTAAGCGGCCAAACCTGGCACTTGCACCAAGTTGAAGTAGTACAGCAAGCCAATCCAGGCAATACCGACGAGAATGTGCAACCAACGGAGACCAAAGGTTCCGAGGTAAGCGCGGCTAAGTAATTCCATATATATGTCTCCCCTTTGAGGTGATGATGAGCCGAAAAACAAGGTCCAACTCGTTTTCCAAACTAGCACCGCCCCGAAGTCGGGACTTGCCACTAGTTTGTACAGCGTCATGGCCGCAGAATTTATATATACGTGTTACAAACTGGCTCGGTTCTACCCACCAGACCGCACCATTCTTGAAGACATCTCGCTGTCGTTCTACCCCGGCGCCAAAATTGGTGTCATCGGCTCTAACGGCAGCGGTAAATCCAGCCTGCTGCGCATCATGGCTGGCAAAGACGACGGCTACACCGGCGAGGCGCGCTTAACGCCCGGGTTCACCGTTGGCATTCTTGAACAAGAACCTCAACTCGACCCAGCAAAAGACGTGCTTGGCAATGTGATGGATGGCGTTGCACCAATTCGCGACATGTTGGCCCGTTACGAAGAAGTGACAGCAATGTGGGGCGAGCCCGACGCCGACTTCGACAAGATTGGCGTGCTGCAAGCCGAACTTGAAGCAAAGATTCAGGCCGCAGATGCATGGAGTTTGGAACGCAACGTAGAAATTGCGATGGACGCATTGCGCTGCCCACCAAACGATGCCGACGTCACCAAGTTGTCTGGTGGCGAGCGACGCCGCGTTGCGTTGTGCCGCTTGTTGTTGAGCCGCCCCGACTTGTTGCTGTTGGACGAACCAACCAACCACTTGGACGCCGAAAGCGTGGACTGGCTGGAGCGTTACTTGCAGGAATACCCAGGCACCGTTGTGGCAATTACTCACGACCGTTACTTCTTGGACAACGTTGCCAAATGGATTTTGGAATTGGATCGCGGACGCGGCATTCCTTTCTCGGGCAACTACACCAGTTGGCTGGAACAAAAGCAAGAACGACTTGGCCGCGAAGAGAAATCGAACGAAGCACGCAAGCGCACGCTGCAACGCGAGTTGGATTGGGTGCGCATGGCGCCGAAGGCTCGTCAGTCCAAAGGTAAAGCGCGTCTTGCTGCATACGAGAAGTTGCATGCCGAAGCGCAAGCAGCCGACGGCGGCCCAGACAAGTTGGAAATTGCAATACCTGCAGGCCCACGCCTTGGCGACACCGTGATTGAAGTGAAGGGACTAAGCAAAGGCTTCGGCGAACGATTGCTGATCGAAGACTTGACGTTCTCACTTCCTCCAGCGGGCATCGTTGGCATCATCGGCCCTAACGGCGCAGGCAAGACCACGCTGTTCAACATGTTGTCTGGGCAAGAAGCACCAGACAGCGGCACCATCACCATTGGTGACACCGTGCAAATGAGCTACGTCGACCAAAGCCGCGACACCCTGAACTCCGACAAGTCGGTGTACGAAGAAATAACCGACGGCGCAGAAACGCTGAAGGTGGGCAACCGCGAGATTCATGGCCGCGCATATGTGGCCAGCTTCAACTTCAAGGGCTCCGACCAACAGAAGCGCGTTGGCGATTTGTCCGGTGGCGAGCGCAACCGCGTGCACCTTGCCAAGATGCTGAAAAAAGCAGGCAACTTGTTGCTGTTGGACGAACCAACAAACGACTTGGATGTAGACACACTGCGCGCACTTGAAACCTCGCTCGAATCGTTCCCCGGTTGCGTTGTGGTGATTTCGCACGACCGCTGGTTCCTCGACCGCATTGCAACACACGTGTTGGCATTTGAAGGCGACAGCCAAGTGCGCTGGTATGAAGGCAACTTCTCCGACTACGAGGCATGGCGCAAAAAAGAACTTGGCTCTACGGCCGACCAACCGCACCGCATTAAGTACAAGCCGCTAGCCCGATAACAGCCATGGTTGCACTTCGACGTATTCGCGTGTTGTGTGGTGTGGTATTTGTGAGCGGCATTGCTGGCCTCATCATTTCTTCCATTGCGGGAAACAACGTTGGCGTGGTTACCACCATCGGCCTCATCACGTCGCTTGCCGCAATAGTTTTGCTCACCGCATCCACCATTGCTGCCAACAAGCGCATCGATGCCTTCGATGATGCGGCGGCCGAACAATTGGAACGGAATGTTGACGCGTTGATTGCGTCCGGCACCAATGAGTCTTCGTTGCGCGCCATTGTTCGAGACGCAATCAACTTGGGGCGCAGCACTTCGTGACATTTACCGACGCCGAGCTTGCCCACTACCTCGCGGAAGAAACTGGAAAACGACTGCTTGCAGTTCGTGAACGCTTATATAACGACGGTGCATCACCGTGGTATGCAAAAGACGTAGGCGATGCAGCCGCACAACGATTCTTGGATGAAGCGCTAGCCGAGCACCGACCAAACGACGCGGTGTTATCGGAAGAAGCAGCCGATGATTCCAACCGCATGACGGCTGACCGCGTATGGATTATCGACCCGCTTGATGGCACGCAGGAGTACAGCGAGTTTGATCGCGCCGACTGGGCCGTGCACATTGCGCTGTGGGAACGAAAAGATGCGCAAGGTTTGCCGTCTAACGAAGGAACACTGACAGCAGGCGCTGTTTCGTTGCCCGCGTTTGGCATGGTGCTCGACACCAACGTGCCGCCGCCAACGCCACCGAAACACGAAGGCGCACCAAGGCTTGTGGTTTCGCGCAACCGCGCAACCGATGCGGCAATTGTTGTGGCCCAAGCATTGAATTGCGAAGTTGCGCGCCTGGGTTCGGCTGGGGCCAAAGCGATGTCGGTGGTGTTGGGCGAAACCGATATTTACGTGCACGCCGGCGGCATGCACCAGTGGGATTCGGCGGCGCCAGTAGCGGTCGCACAGGCAGCGGGCCTATTTACAAGCCGTATTGATGGCTCGCCGTTGGTGTACAACATGCGTGACACCTGGCTCCCCGACCTGATTGTGTGCCAACAACATTTGGCACAACAAGTCATTGCTGCACTTCGTGCAGGCAGAATTAGCAGGTGACTTCTCCCCTTGATTGCAGCTGGGCCGCGTTTGACGACAACGCGCCGTGGGTACTCGAACCCGAAAAGATTGAATGGCACAACACCGCTGTTGCATTGCGTGCAAGCGCACAACAAGAAATACCGGTGCTGACAACACCAACCAAAGTTCCACCCGTTGCCCGCCTTTTCACGGTTGTCTGGGTGTTGAGCATTGCGCTGTTGCCGTGGTTCATCAAAAAGAAGCGCAACAAGTTCGCTACTTCCGAGGCAAGCAATGCATACATTTCGTTGCGCATGCGCAAGGCCGTCGAGCGCTTGGGAAGTACCTACATCAAGCTTGGGCAAATCATCAGCAGCGGCGAAGGTCTGTTCCCTGCCGAGTTGGTAAACGAGTTCAAACTGTGTCGCGACCAAGTGCCACCAATCCCTTTCAACGAAGTGCAACAAGTTATTGAAAGTGATTTGGGCGCGCGGCTTACCGATGTGTTCTCGTACATCGACACCACCCCACTTGCCGCAGCATCCATTGCGCAAGTACACGTTGCAACATTGATCACCGGCGAAAACGTGGTAGTTAAAGTACAGCGCCCATCTGTTTCCAAAATGGTGCGCCAAGACTTGCGCGTAATGGCATGGCTTGCACCGCACCTCGTTGGCCGCATCAAGGTAAGTGCGCTTGCAAACCCACCAGCACTTGTGGAGTTGTTTGCAGAAACCATTGTTGAAGAATTGGATTTCCGAATTGAAGCCGACAACATGTTGGACGTTGCCAAGATGCTGCACGAGTTGGGCCAAACCGGATACATCGTTCCTCGCCCGCACCCAAAGCTGGTGACGCGCCGCGTGCTGATCATGCAACGACTGAGCGGCTTCAAGTTTGACGACGTTGTTGGCATGCAGAACGCAGGCATTGACACGCAACAAGTAATTCGCACCGGCATGATTGCCTTCATGGAAGGCGCAATGATTTATGGCGTATTCCACGGAGACTTGCACGGCGGCAACTTGTTCGTGATGAAAGACGGCAAGACAGCGCTGCTCGACTTCGGCATCGTTGGCCGCCTCACCGGCGCTCGCCGCATGGCCTTCCTGCGCTTGATGCTGAACGCAACCACCAACAACGTTGTTGGCCAGGTGGAAGCACTGCGCGACCTTGGCGCGCTGCCAATGGACACCGACATTCAGGCAGTGATCAAAGACTTAAACCTTGGCGCACCAGTGATCGACCCAACCACGCTGTCGGGCGAAGAACTGGTGAAAGAAGTGCAACGCATCGTGAAGGCAATGATGGGCTACGGCGCACGCATGCCAAAAGAACTGATGCTGTACGTGAAGAACATGGTCTTTTTGGATGGCGCAATTGCACGCCTTGCCCCCGACCTCGACATCCTTGCCGAGATTGCCTCCATCTCCATGCTGTTTGCGGAAAAGCACGGCGAGCGACTTGGCCGCGAATTGGGCATCGACCACAACGCTGTCGAGATCAACCTGGACAGCGTGAAGGCTGGCTTTGGTGTTGACGCCAGCACCAACTCGATGACCTACCGCGATTTGCAAAAGCGCCGCGAACTGATTCAAAAGCGCATGCGCGAACACGTGGGCCGCTGATCTAGTTTCTTCCCCCATGAGACTTGTGGTGGCTAGGTGCAGTGTGGTCTATGAAGGCCGCCTGGATGCATCGCTTCCCGAAGCAACCCGACTGTTGATGCGCAAAGCCGACGGCTGCATTGCTATTCATGCCGATGGCGGTGCATACAAACCACTGAACTGGATGAACGCGCCAAACACCGTTGTTGAACACGACGAGAAGTGGGTGGTGACCAACCCGAAGGGTGAAGTGCTGACCATTTACTTGCACGAAGTATTCAGCGACATGTCGCACGAACTGGGCGAAGACCCAGGCCTCACCAAAGACGGCGTGGAAGCACACCTCCAAGAGTTGCTTGCCGCACTTCCCGAATCGATCGAAGCCGGGCTCACACTTATTCGACGCGAATACCCCACCGCGGTTGGCCCCGTTGATTTGTTGTGTCGCGACGCATCCGGGCAAACCGTTGCAGTTGAAATTAAGCGCCGCGGAGAAATAGACGGCGTCGAACAACTAACGCGATACATCGATTGCCTGCATGCCGACACCTCGCTGGGGAAAATCCGCGGCATCTTTGTTGCGCAAAGCATCAAGCCGCAAGCACGCGTGTTGGCCGAGAGCCGAGGCATGGGCTGGTGTGAGGTGGACTACGACGAGCTGCGCGGCAAACGCACGGACGAGCTGCGCCTTTTCTAATTAAGCGTGGTCAGCGTTTCGGCGAGAGCGTCGAGGAATTGCGCCAACTGATCGTCGGTATGGGCCAAGCCAAGGTTGACCATGCCGCGCGCAGCGATGTAGATGCCGCGCTCTAACAACCCGAAGAACAGCAACTCCTGCAACTCGATGTCGCGATTGGCGATATCGGTTGGTGACACCGGCGGTGTTGCAAGTGCATGCAACGACATCATGGAACCAAAACCGGTGACCGAAACCGGCGCGCCCGAGCGTGCGATGACTGCGGCAATGGCTTGACGAAACTCGTCGCCTCGGGCCGTGTGTGCAACAGCAATGTCGGCAGTGAAAACTTCGCCCAACACTTTGCAGCCCGCAGTAACAGACGACAGATTGTTATTGAACGTGCCGCCGTGTGCAACTGGCGAAGGGCGGTTGGACTCTGGGCTGGTGTCGAACATGTCCATGAACTGTGCTTTGCCGCCAAATGCGCCGAACGAAAAACCACCGCCGATGTACTTTCCATATGCAGCAATATCGGGCTCTATACCAAGCATGTTCATCATGCCGCTACTGCCGTGGCGCGAAGTCATTACTTCGTCGGCAATGCACACCGCTCCAACGTTGCGAGCTGCCTGAAACACGGACGTAAGAAACTGCGGTGACGCAGGGATGCAGCCACCAGAACCAAGCATTGGCTCTACCACCACGGCTGCCAACGTTGATGCGTGCGTCGTGATGGCTTGTAGTGCAGCGGCTTCGTCGTTGAATGGCGTGATAACAAAATCGAACGGTGCGTTCCATGGTGCGTTGCCAGACGCAAAGTAAAACACGCTGCCGTGATAGCCACCGGACAACACCATGATCTTTTTCCTGCCGGTTGTAATTACTGCAGTGGTCATTGCCAACAAGTTGGCTTCGGTGCCCGAGTTGGTGAACCGCACACGATCGAGACCAAAGCGTTCGCACATGAGCTTGGCCAAAGTTGCTTCGGCTGGGTGAATGCCGCCAACACTTGCGTTGTGTGTGAGTGCCTCGGCAACATGATCGAGCACGCGGCGCTCGCTGTGACCCAACAACCCCGCGGTGAAGTCGCCAAGGAAGTCGAGGTAGGTGTGCCCGTCTACGTCGGTGAGTGTTGCACCACTGCCCGATGCAAAGGTGAGAGGAAACGGGGCGTGAGTGAGCACCGAACGGGTCTGCCCGCCGGGCATATATTTTCGGGCTTCGTCGTAGTGGCTGCGGCTGCCAGGGTTGCGATCGGCAAAATTACTGCGGGCTTTTACAACGTTGTTACTCGACATGTTTCAGCCGAATGCCGTGTTACTTCTTTTGTGGTTGTGGCCACGAACCGTCTTTGCCGTCCATGCCGGCATTGAGGCGAGCCTTCGCCATCAGTTCTTCCACGATGGGTCCAAGTTTGGTTGGGTCTTCCACTGGCGCATGTGTTGGGCCGCGATGCCAACCTTCGGCAATTGCAAGCACTTGACCGCTTGCTTCGAACACGCGACCGGTGATGTCTTTGGATTCTTCGCTTGCAAGCCACGTGACGATGGGGGCAATCCACTTTGGTGAACGCTGTTCGCGCTCGTCTTCGGTTTCGGGTGCTGGGCCCAAGTTTTCGGTCATGCGTGTAAGAGCAACTGGTGCAACTGCGTTAACAGTGACGCCGTAACGAGCAAGCTCGAGCGATGCAATGGTGGTGAATGCAGCAATGCCTGCCTTCGCTGCGCCGTAGTTGGTTTGGCCAACGTTGCCGTAAATGCCCGAGACCGACGAGGTGTTGATGATGCGGCCGTCTACCGGCTTGCCTGCCTTGCTTTGATCGCGCCAATACGCGGCGGCGAAACGTGAAGGAGCGAACGTGCCCTTGAGATGCACTTTGATAACGGCGTCCCACTCTTCTTCGCTCATGTTGGCCATCATGCGGTCGCGCAAGATGCCTGCGTTATTAACCACCGCGTGCAAGTCGCCAAATGTTTCGACTGCAGTGTTGATGAGCCGTTCGGCGCCTGCCCACGACGAGATGTCGTCGCCGTTAGCAACTGCGCGGCCGCCCATTGCCTCGATCTCGTTGACAACGCTTTGGGCTGGCGAGGTGTCGCCACCACTGCCGTCAACGCCTGCGCCAAGGTCGTTGACCACGACCAATGCGCCATGGGCGGCAAGGCTTAACGCATGTTCGCGGCCAATACCTCGGCCCGAACCAGTGACAACAACTACTCGACCTTCACATAAGCGGCTCATAGCGAACGACTCTAGTCTGAACAATGTGTCCAACTCCCTGCCGTACAACAACACCACGCTTGGTTCGTGTGGCGTGTTAGTGGTGGGTGCAGGGCCGGCAGGCATTGCCGCCGCGCTGACGTTGCAAGAAGCTGGCCACGATGTTTTGGTCATTGATAAGGCGCATTTTCCGCGCGACAAGTGTTGTGGCGA
>CAMDJX010000066.1 GCA_945900735.1 Acidimicrobium ferrooxidans DSM 10331
GGGTGCGGTTGCCCCGCGCAATGCCGCCGACATTTATGGCCTTGAGGTCATTGCTAGCAACATCGCCGACCACGAAGGCAACCAAACACGATTTGTGCTTGTTGGAAAGAACACCATTCCAGCCTCAACTGGCCACGACCGCACTGCACTAGTCGTGTTTCAGCGAGCAGACGAACCAGGAAGCCTTATTTCAATTTTGCAAGAGTTTGCTGCGCGCAGAATCAACCTGTCGCAGTTGCTTTCGCGCCCTACTAAGCGCGGTGGGCTGGGCGACTCTTGCTTCATCATTTACTGCGACGGCCACATTAAAGACGAACTTGTTGCAGACATCCTTCGAGATCTGCACACCAAGCAAGGCGCCGTGAAATTTCTTGGCTCATACCCAGCCGCTGGAGAACACTCGCACACAACTCGCGAACATGCCGACGCTCGATGGCGTGAAGCCGATGACTGGATTACTGCGCTCAGGTCGCAGATTGTCCGCTAGCGTTCCCAACGGAACGGTGGCAGAGTGGACAAACGCATCCGCCTTGAAAGCGGACGGCTCAAAAGGCCCGGGGGTTCGAATCCCTCCCGTTCCGCCAGTACACTCATCACCTCATTCATAAGGTTTTTCTAGGAGAGGTGCCAGAGAGGCCGAATGGGGCGCCCTGCTAAGGCGTTGTCCGGGTAAACCGGACCGTGGGTTCAAATCCCACCCTCTCCGCCATGGTTCATCGCATTGTGCGGTTAATGCTGTGCTTCACTACAACCACGTTGATGGTTGTGGTTTCCTACGCACCAGCTTCGGCAGCCTGCACCAAAAATTACACAGTCAAACAGGGTGACTCATGGTGGCGAATTGCAGAAAAGAACAACACCACACTGAAGCGTGTACTGACACTAAATGGCGCCAAACAGAGCACACGCATTCTTGCCGGAGATCTGGTGTGTGTCCCTGTTGTTAAACCAATTGCAACACCACCTCCAAACACATTCACCCGTGCCGAGGTGGTGCAGTTCATTCGCGATGCGTGGCCCGACGAGCTTGAAGAACGTGCGCTGGCCATTGCCCAGCGCGAAAGCAAACTTCAACCTTCCGCCCTAAGTGGCAGTAAGTGTTGTTACGGATTGTTCCAAATTTACTATCGCTGGCACACCGGATGGCTACCGCAAGTTGGCATTACGTCGCCTGCACAAATGTTCGACCCCAGGCTGAATGCCGCAGCCGCCTACCGCCTATATCAACGCAATGGCTGGGGGCCATGGGAGTAACAGGTAGGGCGTTGCCATTTCGGCAAGTATGATTAGCAACCGTTAAGCGCTCGTAGCTCAATGGATAGAGCATCTGACTACGGATCAGAAGGTTGTCGGTTCGACTCCGGCCGAGCGCACCAAGTAGATCTAATAATCGTACAACTTAAGTATAAAAGTTCTTTCGAAATCTAACGATGTAAAACCCGTTTAGCTCTTCTTGAGCAAAAGGACCGAGTAACTCGAGTTTGAAAAGATCTCGGAAGCTCCATGGGTTTTTGCCTTCTGAACCCATTCGGTGTCAACTTTGGCGAGATCAATGAAAACATAGTTAACCCCTCGAGTAGTTAGATCTTCAATGACTTCATTTGGTTGTAAAACACCAATCGCCTTCGATAGTTCTATATCACTCCATACCAGGCCACCGACTGCGTCTTCCGAAAACAGTGGCTGCGATGCAAGCCATCTCCGCTCAAAAAGTGCAGCGGGTCGAAAATCAAAATTGCACGATTGATCAAAGTTTGGATCACAAATCGACAATGCAAAGAGGCTTGTGCCACCGGTTTCCATTTGAATGAAGTCTGTAACTTCAACGAATTCGGGTGAACCAAACCAATTTGATATTTGCACATTGACTGGTGTTCGAGCATATTGAGGAAAATCTGGGAAATCCTTGGAAGCAAAAGTCATTGTTGCTACAAGGATGAGAAATACCGAGGCAAGAAGAATTGAAGATTTGTTACGAAACTGAGTTCCAGCCAACCCAAACTTGTCAATGAGCCATGTCGCCCCGAGGATGGCGCCAATAACCGCTGTCGTTATCGTAAATGGACTAATTGTTCCACTTCCAAGGGGTGGTGAATATTTGACGACACCAAAAGCAAAAACTAGAACAAAAAAGATTTGCCAAAAGGTGGCTCTATTCGAATTGTAGTTTGAGACAGCGAGCGTTAAGTATAAAACTGCAGCAGCGAAAATTCCGGGTACATAGAACAACTCAAATGAGCGTGGCCCCGTAGACGTTATGACGAGTTGTGAAGCAATGGCTGCGACCAGAATTGCAGCCATAGACAAGCTAATCTGACGAAGCAAAATATGTTTTGACCGTTGCAGCATCATCGCACAAGCAATTCCAAGAATTACTGGACTAATCAGTTGCTTAAAGAAAACACGAAATGTGTAAAAATCTAAAGCAAATTGACTTTGCCAATTTCGATATGGCCAAAATCCGATTACAAATTGATCTGCTGGGATACTGGCCCATGAAAACCATACGAAGGACAACACCGATGCGACGAGTGCTGTAATCGCAATTTTCCATAACTTCCTCCAATTAAACAGAGCAAACGAGAATGCAATGAGAACTGCTGCATAAATAAAGATAAATTTTGAGAATGCGACGGTGATAACCGAAATGGCAACGAGGAAGAGACTTCGTTTATTTGGCGCGTTTTCTGATATGCCAACAATCAGCAACAAGTTGGCAATGAGGGCTGCAATTCCAAACCAAGTTGAAGGAGACCCGAAACCTTCACCACGTAAACCAAGCAGACACGCGGTCAAACCCAAAATCAACAAAGGTGAAAAATGCAAAGAGGTGTCCAACCTGCGAAGCAAGACTCTCACTAGCAAGACAAGTGATATACAAATGCTGAAACCTGAAACAATCGGGGCAAGCAGCATTAAAGCCTCATAAGGGCCAGGTCGTGCAAACCTGTCAATAATCCCAATGGTGATGTATAAAAGGTGATGGTATGCAGTGGCAGACGCGCCACCCAAACCGTCATAGTGCGGCTGTGTACTCGGACCCCAACGAATTAGGCCTTTGGATATTGTCTCCAAGATGGTTTCGTCGAATGGAACACCTTCTGCCATCATCCACCAGAATTGATTACGGCTGCTGAGTACCCACCAACAGGTAATCGGTGCTGCACAAAAAAAGAGATAAGGCAATACAGGTTTGTTGCTTACAACTGGTGTCGACATAAATATCGCCGACAAAAGTGCTACTGCGGTGATTGGGGCCGCCCAGTCCCACCCCCTCATAAGAGTTAATCCAGCAAGGCCAACGAAAAGTAGAGATGTCCTCAGCATGCTTTGTAGAGACGCATGGGGGTCACTGCCGAATTGTGGGCTGCGGGCTGCAGTTCGAACCGAAAAGAGAATCCAGATTGCCGGCACAAGCAAAAAGATCGTTAGAAAAATCAATTCAGAAGTTACAAGGCGCAAAAGGAATAAAGACATAGCACCGATACCGATACTTGGTCCAAAGAGCCACAGCGGTAAATCAGACTGGTGTAGTAGTGACGGTGCGAGAAGCTTGATCGGTATCAAGCCCCAAACACCAACACCTGCCCAAATCGCGAGCGAAACGATGGATTGGGGGATAGTCAATCCCGTAATTGCAATCCAGAAAAAAACGGCAAATAGGACAGCAAACAACAGTGAAGAATTTGTGTCTTTTAATGAACCTATAGATTCAGTTGCACTTCCTCTACGTGGTAACACAATCTTGAGACTAACATTGGCCGCCGAGCGATAAACGCCAATGATTTAAAGTAATCTGACCACAAATGCCTATGTTGATTGTTGCCCACAACGAGCTTGTCATCGAAGATGCGACATGCGTTTATTTGGGGCTGTGGTGTGTGCAACAACAAAAGAGCAATACACACGACGAAAATACGCATGTACTGAATCGCACCCCAATTTCTTTAGAGGAGAGATTCAAGCGGAACAACTTCGCCGACGAAGTAATTGAAAAACTCCTGCCCGACCTTGCAGCAGCTTTGAATACGGTGCATCAAACTCAGCACTCAATACAGTTTTGGCGAATTTGTACCGGTTACTGGCTATCAATCTTTGTTGATGCGGTTTATGAGCGCTGGTTGTGCGCCTCTGCGATAAGTGAAACCGCCGATACCTACACACTGGAAGAGTCCGGCCAAAACCTCGGGAGCGTCATCCCCGAATCGACGTTGTCATTTAATTTACTCGCCCAATCAACCGAATGGAATCGGGCGGTCTATGAAACAATTCTTCGCGATTTTCCAAATGTCAATATGTTGCCCGCGGCAGTTGATGAGATGGAAACTGCGCCGAGTGCACGCGTGGAGCCCCGAAGACAAGCGTTATCACTCTTGCGCGCCATTGAAAGTGTTAGCAACACGTTAAGCCGATTAGGAGCATTTTCGCTTTGCACTACTTATTTGTCTCGAAGGCAGGAGATGTTGTTGGCGCTCAGCCTGAAATCGTTCCCAAGGTACTGGACCAGTACAAAGCGATTTAACTTCGATTCCGAGAAACGCAATGAATTAAGGATTAAGGATGATGGTGAAAGCGAATTCGAATCATTTGTTCGAAAGATACTTGTAGAGCAGATACCTAAATCTTTTGTAGAAGGATTTGCTGCGATTTCCAAGGCGACGCAACCTAGGCGCCCCAAAGTCATCTTCACTTCTAATTTGCATCTTTGGAATGACGAGTTTTCCATTTGGGCTGCGCATCAACGAGAGAATGGGACCAAATTAGCGATCAGTCAACACGGTGGATTAAACGGCCAAGGCCTATTTCCTACACGTGCTGAATACCACGAGAACAAGATTGCCGACTGCCATTTACCCTGGGGGTGGAAGAGCGAGTCTCAAAGTTCACGAAATATTCCCGCACTAATCAACGTAGGAAAGATGCGGTTCGACGATCAGTCAAAAGCAGAAAGACTGCTATTGATTACTGACTGCACCTACCGGTATGGGCGCAAACCGTGGGTGACCACCATGGACAACGACACGTATATCGGTGACTTACAAGGCTTCGTTGGACAACTTAAGCCCGACATTCGCTCGAACGTAGTCGTGCGGCTGCATCATCATTCGGCGTTATACGATGCTGACCATGCCGAGCGATGGAGAAGCTTCGATCCTGGCATTGTTCTTGATGAAGGTGAAGCCTCGATAGACAAGTTGAGGGCAAATAGCCGAATTGCCGTATGCACAACTTTGGGTACGTCCGAGATTGAACAGTTCGGACGAAATTTTCCGACGTTGCTTATGTTGAATCCTTCGACACACCCAATTCGTAGTGATTGTCATGAGCTTTTTTCATTGATGAAGCAGGTGGGTTTACTGCACGAGTCGCCGCAGGCTGCAGCAATGCATATAGAAAGCATCTGGACCGACACCAATAGGTGGTGGAATCAAGACGACGTACAGGCTGTGGTCAAGCAGTATCTGGCTCGGTTTGGCAGGGAGAGCGACCACCCATTACGCGAAATTCGAAAAACCTTGAAGACAATCAGTCGGTCTTAGCCAGCAACGCCACCCGATATAGATCTCCACTCTGGCGCTGACCTACCTCCACAAAACCAATGGATTGATGAAAGCGCAGCGAACCCGGGTTCGGTGGCTCAAGGTTCACTTCGCAACACAACGGGTATTCAAGCCTTGACTCCCGCATGAGTTGTTCGATGTGTTGATAGAGCAACTTGCCCAAGCCCATCCCTTGGGTTTGAGAGGTAAAGGCAATTCTGTCGAGGTAGACAAACTGCTCGTAGCGTTCGCAAAACCATAGGTAGTTGAGGCTGTCGTATGGGGCATTAGGCGCAAAGGTGATGCAGAAACCGACAAGTGTGTGTTGCTCGACGACAAGTGCGTGTAGTGAGTGCTCAACCAAGTAGTGCAACTTCTCGAGGGTCAGTTCACCAAGAGCAGGAACGTTGGAGTTGTTGATCTCCAGCACTTTTAAAAAATCCGATGGCTCAATTAGTCGGATGATCGGTTGTGCATTGCTCATAGGTAGGACTTAGCATGACACGCATGAGTACACAATTGCCAAATGCCCCGCAGTCGGTTCTGCTTGGGATGGGCTGTTTCTGGGGCGCCGAACGATTGTTGTGGCAGACAGATGGCGTCATTTCTACATCGGTCGGTTACGCAGGGGGACGCACTCAGAACCCAACGTATAAAGAAGTGTGTTATTTGGATACGGGGCATGCGGAAGTTGTTTTTGTTGAATTTGACCCATCCCACATTTCGTTTCTTGAACTGCTGAAAGTGTTTTGGGAAAGTCACGATCCAACCCAGGGCATGCGCCAGGGGAACGATTTCGGCACGCAGTATCGCAGTGCGATTATGTGCCCGACAGAGGAACAGTTGCAGATTGCAATTGCAAGCAAACAGACTTTTGAGCCTCATTTACGAAGTGCTGGCTTTGGGCCGATTACAACTGAAATAGTGATGGCACCTGAGTACTTTGTTGCCGAGGACTATCACCAGCGATATTTGGAAAAGAACCCAACGGGTTATTGTGGCATTGGTGGCACAGGGGTTTCTTGCCCGATTGGACTATTGCAAAAAAACGGCTAGACAGCGGCCGCAAGTTGTGCTTCGGTGGGCTTTCTGAATAGCACGAGCATGGCAATGCCCGAAGCGAAGATGATGCCTGCGGTGAGATGCCACGAGTTGTGGAAGCCCTGCAGCGGGTTGGACGTTTTTGTTGCTGCTACAAGCATGGCGCTGACGAGTGCCACGCCGAGTGCGGCGCCAACCTGGCGGGCGGTGTTGTTGAGCGCCGAACCCATTGCAAACTTTGGCTGAGGGAGAAATGCGGTTGCCGAACTGCTGATGGTGCTGATGCACATGCCAACACCCAGGCCGGTGTAGATCATCGTTGGCAGATACAACGACCAATAGTGCACCTCGGTAGTCAGTTGTGAACTGAGAAACAGGTTGCCACTGCTAAGCAACAAAGCGCCTACGGCTACAACTTTGCCGTGACCGATGCGTTGCGCAACGCGGCCGGCTGGTGCCGCCACGAGCGCCGCGGTAATCGGGCCAGGAATTGCGGCAAGCCCGGAGAGCGATGGACTAAAGAGCCACACGCTTTGCAACCATTGGGTGTTGACAAAGATGAGTGAGTAAAAGCCCATGGTGAAACCGAAACCGCTGATTGCAGCTGCGGTGACAAACGGAAGCTTGAACAATTTGAGGTCGAGCACGGGGTGCGCCGCCGTATTGCAGCGGATGACGAAAAGCAAAATTAGGATCGCGGAAATGCCGAACACGATGAGTGCGCGTTGCGAAACCCAGCCCCATTCGTCGCTTTGCACGATCATGAGTGTGAGCATGCCAACGCCGCTGACGGCGAGCGCGGCGCCCATGTAGTCGACGGTGCGGGGTGCGGTTTCATCGCGCGATTCGTGCAACAGTCGTGAACCGACGACGAGCGCGACGATGCACAACGGTGTGTTCACGAGAAACACGGCGTGCCAGCTGAAGGCGTCGACGAGGAAGCCGCCGATGGTTGGGCCACTTGCTGCTGATACGGCGCCAACTGCACCCCAGATTCCAATTGCTGCGGAGCGCTTTTCAACAGGAAACTCGGGCAACACCAACGCAAGTGATGCGGGAGTAAGAATTGCACCGCCGATTGCTTGCACAATGCGTGCGGCAACGAGTACAAGCGCAGTCGGAGCAAACGCGCACAGGATGGAACCGAGCATAAAGATAGAAAGCCCGGTGAGAAATGCTCGTTTGCGGCCAAATGCGTCGGCCAGCCTGCCCGCGGTAAGCAACCCTGCCGCGTACGCGATGTTGTAGGCGGAAAAGACCCAAGTAAGTGTGCGGCGGCTTTCGGGGCCGAAGTCTTGCGCGATGGAGCCGAACGCAACGTTGACAATTGAAATATCTAGTGAAACGAGCATGACGCCGATGGAAGTGAGTGCAAGAACTTTTGCCCCTCTCGACCAATGCTTCATGAAGTTGCTCCCCAGCCATTTTGGGCAATGTCTTCGTGGTCGGCATCTAGCGCCCGACCTTCCCAGCGTAGAACTCCAGGTGTGTGAGACAACGAGGCGAGAAGCCCCTGCATGGGTGTGGTGCCAACGGTTTCGATCATTTGTCTAGCGGCGTAGTGCTCGTCTGTTGCAAT